>CANNFC010000008.1:10821-28211 GCA_947503755.1 Rickettsiales bacterium
AATCTCAAGTTCTGCAATTGCGAGATAAAAGCAATGAAATTTAACAATTTTACACAATATATCAATCTTTTTTCACAAATTTCATATCGCTAGAAAAAAGATAGCAAGAAGCATTGGAATTAGCGAATTTTTTATGGTTAATTATTGATTTTTCGTTGTCAACATAATGCATTTGCACAGTAGAAATTTTACTTTCTTTGAGATGAGTGTTTTTTATGCTATAAACTGGCATGATCCATTTTTTATTAAGATTAAATTGCATACTGCTCGCTTCTCTTAAATCGAGCCTCACTGGTTCAGAAATATGGTCGGAGAATAAAGAAAATCTTCGTTGCGAAGAGAATTTTAGATTACCAAACAAATTTTTAGCATTGTTAGCATTAATCACAACTTCGGCCTCTCTTAAATCGGGGCGGTTGATTTTAAAAGCTTTAAAAGCCTGAAATACTTCGGGCGGAAACACACTAATATCGTTTGGGCCAAAATTAAATAAAGTGAAATATCCTTGCGAATATTTCGAAGTAAGCAAATAAGAATTAAGATTAAAATCGGATTCACTAGAAAAAATAATGTTGGTGAGATCGACTTCTTTGTAGTATCGTAAATCAATTGCAATAAATTTAGCATTAAAAGGTGCAGAATTGATTGCTTTTATAATTTCTGCTATCATACTTGGTTTATCTAGTGGCAAAATCGCATCGAGTTTAATTCTTTTTCTGATAGCAATTTCTTTTTTACTAAGAGGTAAAAACAGGTTTTTTCTTTCGTTAATCAAAGAAGATTCGGAGCAATTAATTTGCGGAGCGGTCTTTAACTTTTGCCAAGTAGAACAAGAGGTTAATAATAATGCAAGAAAAACAATATTAAAAATTGTCTTGATTGTTGTTTTTATAAAAAATATCATAAGAAATCTGTTTTGGTTAAATCAATTTTGCCGTCAACACAATCTAATGATAGAACCATTTTTTTTGTTAATCAAATATTTTTCATCAAAAAAATGAATATTTTTCGCACCAAATCAATACAATCAATTCTAAACGAAACCAAAACCACCACCTTACAAAAAACCCTCACCGCTTTTGATTTAATTATTATAGGCATTAGTTGCACTATCGGCACAGGCATTTTTGTGATAACCGGCACCGCCTCTGCCAACATTGCAGGCCCGGCTCTTGCTATTTCTTATGCTCTTTCCGCCATAGTTTGCTTGTTTGTTGCCCTTGCCTATGCTGAGCTTGCTTCGGCAATTCCCATTTCTGGCAGTGCCTATAACTACACCTATGCCACAGCTGGCGAAGGTGTGGCCTGGCTTGTTGGTTGGAGCTTAATTTTAGAATACGGCATTGGTGCATCCACGGTTGCCAACGGTTGGAGTGGTTATTTAACGGGCATTTTAGAATCAGTAAATATTATCATTCCAACACAATTTTGCACTGCCACTTTTGATGGTAGTGGCAATGGCATAATTAACTTACCGGCGGTTTTCATTGTGTTATTTTTAAGTTTTTTACTTTATCAAGGCACTAAAAATGGCATTCGATTCAGCGGAATATTGGTGCTAATCAAGTTGGTGGTAATTGCAATTTTTCTTATATTTTCTGTCAAAATGATTAAAACAGAAAATTTTAGCAATTTTATGCCTTTTGGCTGGCAAGGAGTGCTCTCGGCAACCGCGGTTGTTTTTTATGCCTACATTGGCTTTGATGCTGTGGCAACCACGGCCGAAGAGTGCAAAAATCCTAAAAAAGATTTACCACTTGGCATCATCGTATCTCTATTGGTTTGTGCTGTGCTTTATGGCTTGGTAACTTTGGCTCTTAACGGCATCTCACATTACACAACACTTGATAATGCCGAGCCACTCGCAAGGGCATTAAGAGAAAACGGTAACAACTTTGGTTCTATTTTAGTGGCTATCGGAGCAGTTGCCGGCATCACTTCTGTTTTGCTGATTTTACTTTACGGGCAATCTCGAATATTTTTTGCTATGTCTCGCGATGGTTTGTTGCCAAAAAAACTGCAAAAAATTCATCCAAAAAAACAAACTCCACATATCAGCATCATTATTACCACCTGCATAGTGGCGATTTTATCCGGAATGTTTCCGCTAAAAATTTTAGCGGAAATGACCAGTTTAGGCACTTTATTTAGCTTTATTATGGTAACCACCTCAACTTTAATGCTACGATATACTCAGCCTCAAATGCCTAGGGGTTTTGTTTGCCCAAATATTATATTGGTATCTTTTATCGCCATTTCTTCTTGTTTTTTTTTATTGGCAGAACTGCTTATAGAAAATTGGCAATACTTTGTTTTATGGAATATTCTTGGCATTTTAATTTATGTTTTTTACGGCTATCGCCACAGCATTATCAACAATGTTTCTGCAAATGAAAAATCATAAAAAAAATGACTCTTCTGCGTATCAATTCTCAAAAAATTGCCGTCAAACAACCGCTATGCCTAACCATTGGCAATTTTGATGGGGTGCATTTTGGTCATAGACAAATTATTTTGCAGTTAAAAGAAACTGCGAAACAGCATAATTTAGCCACCGGTCTGCTCACTTTTTTGCCACATCCAGCCTTGTTTTTTAAGCAAAAAGAAAATTTTTTATTACAAACTTTCAAACAAAAAATCGCCACTTTACAGCAATTTAATTTGGATTATCTCATTATTTTACCTTTTAATCATTATTTTGCCAATTTATCTCATCATCAATTTATCGAACAAATTTTATTGCAATATTGCCAAACCAAAATTATGGTGGTTGGCTACGATTTTACTTTTGGCAAAAATCGCTTAGGCAACATTGAAAGCTTGAAGCAACACAACATTTTGGTGCAAAAAATTGCATGCCAAACACAGCAAGAAGAGCTTTGCTCTTCTACTTTGGTGCGAAAATTTATCGCCGAAGGAAAAGTAAAAAATGCTCAGCAAATTTTAACCAAAAATTTCAGCATTACAGGCAAAGTATTGCACGGGCAAAAACTTGCCAGAAAACTTGGGTTTCCAACTATAAATATCAAGCCAAACATCAACATTATTTTACCAAAATTCGGAGTTTACCAAACTCAAACCACTTTCATTTTTAATCAACAAAAAATAACTCGACCATCTATCACAAATTTTGGCATCAAACCAACAATTAACCGTAATCAAGAGCCTATTTTTGAAACTCATTTACTCAATTGGCAAAACGACATTTATGGCAAACAAGTTGAAATTGAATTTATTGATTTTCTTAGACCAGAACAAAAATTTTCTTCTCTTTTAGAACTGCAAGAACAAATAAAAAAAGATTTAATAACATTCGATCTAAACTCCCCTTCCCTTGAAAGAGGAGTTTAAATTTCAAACTTGCTTTCTTGCCAATATTGTTTGCTCGACATTTCTTGCAATCTCGAGACCGTTCTGGCAAAATATTGTGGCGGATTGGCTATTTTACAAAGATTTTCTGGTTGAGTTTTGGCAAGCACAATTAGAGCGATTTTATTTTCGTAGGCCTCATCTATAAACAAAGAAAATCTTCTTAAAGCATTAACATCTTCTTCATAAAAATAGGGAACGGTTTTAAGAAAAATCAAATTAAAATTAGCACAAATCGCGCGGTAATCGTCGGCAGAAAAATTTTGGCAACATAACTGCTTAAAACTAAACAAAACCAGGTCGCCATAAGATTTTTTAACCGCAATATTTCTTTGCCACACAGTGATGTTTTTTGTTTGATAAGTTTTTTTACTACTAACTTCTGCAAATATTTGCTGAAATTTCGGGCGATTTTTGGCATTGGCGATTAAATAATGTTTTTTTAAACCAAGTTTTAATTTTCGATAATCAACACTAGAAAAAAGATGATAACAAAAGCAATTTGGCAAAAAAATATTCTGCACAAAATCAAGATATAACTGCCTTTGCAAGCCATTTTGATATAATTCTAACGGATGAAAATTAGAAGTGATAATCGCCACAATATTGTTGGCAAAAAAATAATTAAAAATTTTACTTAACAACATGGCATCGGCAATATCAACCACTTGAAATTCATCAAAACAAATAATTTTACTATCGCCAACAATGTTTTGTAAGGCCAAATCAATTTCTTTTTGCTGGTTATTTTGATGATTTTTGCTTCTGATTTGATGCAAATTGCTGTGTATTTTCTGCATAAAAGCATGAAAATGATGATATTGTTTTGGCAAAATAAGTTGTTGATAAAATTTTTTCATCACCGTTGTTTTGCCACAACCGGGGCCTCCGTAAATATAAAAACTCTTCTGTTTTTTTGGCTTTTTTTGCAACCATGCCAGCACTTTATCTAACCAAGATTGCTTAACATTTATTTTATGAGTTAGTTCTATTAAATTTTGCCACAAAAGCAATTGTTGCTCATCGAAATTCATAGTGCAAAAAAGGGGGAATAAGACAATTTATAAACAGCTAAAAAATATAATTTTTGGCAATTTTTGGCAATTTTTGGCAATTTTGGTGCCTCTGGTCAGACTCGAACTGACACATCTGCAATTAGATAATAGATTTTGAGTCTATCGCGTCTACCAATTCCACCACAGAGGCATAACATTATTGTAGATTTTTAAAAAAATAAAATCAATAGCTATTTTATAAAATTATTATATTTTGCTTAAACACAGATTTTGCAATAAACATTGTTGACAATTTGGTTTAACCGCCTTGCAAATATATCGCCCGTGCAAAACCAGCCAATGATGAGCAAAAAAATGCCATTTTTTATCAATAACTTTTGGCAATTTTTCTTCTGTTTGTTTCACAGTTTTGGTTTGCACCAAGCCAAGCCTATTGCTTACTCGAAAAACATGGGTGTCAACGGCAATAGTTGGCTGTGAAAACAAAGAATTAAGCAAAACTTTGGCACTTTTACTGCCAATACCAGGCAACAAAACTAAATCTTGATAGTTGTTTGGCAATTGCCCTTGATGCTTGGCAATTAAGACAGAGCACAAAGCCATAATGTTTTTAGCTTTGTTGTTAAACAAGCCAATGCTGGCAATATGTTTTTTTAAATTTTCCAAACCCAAAGCAAGCATTTTATGTGGATCGTCGGCTATGGCAAACAATTGTTTGGTGGCTTTATTAACACCAACATCGGTGCTTTGAGCCGAAAGCAACACAGCAACGGCTAATGTGAAGTAATTGTGATAGTTTAGTTCAATTTTTGGAGTTGGGTTTTGAGCTTGCAAAGTGGCAAAAATTGCATCGATTCTCTTTTTTTTGTGCATAACGGGCACCGTTCTCGAGAAAAACAAGGGATTTTAGCCCCTTGTTTTCGATATTAATTACAAATTGTTAGCATTATTAGCAAGATATTCAGCAACACCGCTAGCATCGGCTTTCATACCTTTTTTACCTTTACTCCAACCAGCTGGGCAAACTTCGCCGTGATCTTGGAAAAATTTTAGAGCATCAATCATTCTAAGGGTTTCATCAACATTTCTACCCAACGGCAAATCGTTAACAAGCTGATGCCTTACCACTCCTTGCTGATCGATTAAAAATGTGCCTCTTAATGCAACCGCATCGCCTGTGAGAACATCGTAGTCTCTAGCGATTTTTTTGGTTAGATCAGAAACCAAAGGATACTGAATATTGCCGATGCCACCTTTGGCAACTTCGGTGTTTTTCCAAGCTAAGTGAGTATATTTTGAATCAACAGAAACACCAATAATTTCGGCACCTCTATCTTTAAAATCTTTTATTCTGTTAGCAAAAGCAATAATTTCTGATGGGCAAACAAAAGTAAAATCAAGAGGATAGAAAAATAAAATACCAATTCTGCCCTTAATATGGGTGTGTAAATTAAATGTTTCGTTTATTTCGTTGTTTGGCATTACCGCAGAAGCAGTAAAATCTGGAGCCATTTTACCTACAAGTACTGACATATTTTAAAGAATTAAATTAATAGATTGCCTTGGCAATATCAATTATAAGCACCTGTAAAATAAACTGCAACAGAATTTTAAAATTCTTGTAAATAAGCGAGATTCGCTCCAACCAACACAGCTCTTTGGCTATTTTCGACAATTTGAGCTCGGCTTACATCAAGGGCGATATTGTTGTCAAATTTATAGCCAATTGAAAATTGAAGTTGCCTGTCGGTTTTGTTGTTATGAATTTGTTTGTTATTGATGTTTCTTAACACATAAGAACCACTAGCATTCCAGCTACTATATTGCCCAATAACGGCGGTGGTTAAATAAGCACTGTTGCGATTCTTAATGCCCGAACTATTTTTAACATAAACCGCTTCTGCAAATGGAATGAGCGAGGTTTTTTTGCCTAGCTTGTGTTTATATTCAGAGCTTAAAGCTACTGCCTGCTCTCTATCGCGATAAAGATTATTAACAAAAGAGTTTTTAACCTCTAAACTACGATAACCAAAATAATAAAACCAATTTTTAAGAGCCAATAAATTATCCCCCTCCAAACTCACAGAATAAGAAGAAAAAGATTTCGTGCCACCGGCAAGCCCTCTTGATTTGCCATCAATACCTCTTTTATCGATAGCACTATCGCTTAAATTGGTGTTGTCGTTGAAAAAAGAACTAACACTTAACTGAGCATTTTCTAGCAAAGCTACTACATTTATCCCCATTTTTTCTCTTAAATTATAATCTTCTGTAAATTGCGAAGTAAAAACTCCGATTCTTTTTTCTTTACGATGAGCTGTGCCAAAGGTTGGGTCGAATTTACCTAAAGAAAGCCTCATATCTTCGTTTTCGTATTGTATTTTGATTTCTTCTACCAACAAGCCATTATCTTTGAGGGAAACTTTTCTGTCGTTGCTTAAAAAAGAGCGGTATCTTTCTGGATTTTTAGCATCTCGAGTGGTGAGAGTGTCATTTGGCTGAAAGCGAAGCTGATTTTTTATTGACCAATTATCGGTAATATTAAAACTAATATGTGGCTCGACATATAAAAAACCATTAGGTTTTCTAGCATAATTTTCATCAGAATTAATTATTCTATCTGTTTGCACTTGATAAAATATCTTGCCCGAAACAATTGGTAAATCTTGCGACTTAGCAAAAGCAAAACAAGGAAGTGCCCAAAATGATAAAGAAAGTAATAAAGGAAGTAATATTTTTTTCATAAAAAATTTAATTATGATTGTTTCTTAAGCATATAGCAACTCTGGTGCCCACCCCTTCTTGGCTTTTAATAGAAATTGCGCCACCAAGCAAGCTAATAAAATGCTTAGTGATATAAATGCCAATACCAGTGCCCGACACAAAAATGGCATTACTGGCTCGAAAAAATTTATTACCAACATTTTTTAGATCTGACTCAGGAATGCCTATTCCACTATCTATTATGCTTATCAATATTGAGTTAGCAAGAACTTTTGTGATTAATTTAATAGAAGAATTTGGTTGAGAATATTTTATGGCATTAACCATAATATTGCTAATAATGTGATCTAACAATTTTGGATCAGAGCGATATTGACAAGGAAGTTTATTGATACTGTGCAAAATGGTGATATTTTTTTGTTGAACAAAATTAATGTTTTTATCAATAATTTCTAGCATCATTTTTTGCAAATCAAAATCAATAATTTCTAACTTAATTTGCCCTTTGTTATTTTCTATTTTGGCTAAATTTAAAGTGCTAGTAATTAAACTATTCATTCTCTGAATGCCAGAGCGAATTTTGTTGCAATAAGTAGCGATAAAACTAGCACTATCAACAACATTTAACTTTCTAACAATCAACTCTCTAGCACTATCAATTATTTGCAAAGGGGTTTTAAACTCGTGCGACACCAAAGCAATGAATTCGTTTTGAATTTTTCTCATCTCTTTTTCATAATTAAGAGAATTTTCTAGTTTGCTTTTTGTATCTAGCAAATAAATATTAGAAATGATAATTTTTTTAGTCGAATAAAAGCGATCTAAGGCAATAGAAAACTGCCCTGCAACGATTTCGAGAAACTCTATTTCTTCGTTTAACCAATGTCTTTGCAATGTTTGATGAACACAAATACAACCAACCACGACACCATTAAAAATCACATTTACTACAATTTCAGAACTTATTTGATATTCTTCAAAAAACTCTGTAAAAGGAGAAAAATTGGCATCTTCCCAAACATTGGCAATGGAAAAAACAAAAGATTTTTTGGCATCTTTTAAGCCAAATTTATGATAAAATTTGTGTTGGAATTCAACAAAATCAATAATTGTTTTTACACTTTTTTGATAATTATCCTTGCGATAAATTGTTGTTATATCGGGCAAACAAGTTTCGACAAAAAAGTTTTGTTTACCATATTCGTAATCATATATCACACAACGATCGCACTTAAGATGATTAAGCAAAATTAAAGCTAATTTTTGTGATAATTTTTGAATTGGCAAATCAGTTATTATTAGATTCGAAATTTCTCGCAACAATTTTTCTGCGCGTAAAGTTCTTTCTAGATTTCGTAATATTTGTAGATTTGCCTTTGGATGAGTTTTGATATCGGTATTGCTAATTAAAATTTTATTGTATAAAAAAATATGATAATTATCAAAAACCACATTGTCGTAGGTAATGCTAGGGAAATAATGAATATGTATTTTTTTTTTATGATAACGATTATAATTTGGCAGATACAAACTCGCTTCGCATTCTTTTCTATTTTGAATCGAATGCAATAATTTTGAATATTCCATTCTATCTTCGGGAAAATCATCAAAATCTATGTTGTCATAAAAAAAATCATAACTTTTGTTTACAACACTTTTACTTGACACCTTGAAAGTATTGCAAAATTTTTGATTAGCAGATATTATCGCTAACAAATTAGGCATTTTATCGTTAGAACGGCAAATAATCGCTGGCTGTTTATAGTGATCTACAATTGATTTAAAATCTATATTGTTTTCTAGAGATAATTTTTCTAGATAATTCATTGCTAATTAATTTTGAAAATGAAGGCATGATTTTTTAATTTAGAAGAAAATATTAATTTTGTCATGATTAAAATCAATAATAATAGAGGTAAATTTTAATTGTCTCTTTTTAAAAAATTATTAATCTTGCAGAAGGAGTGGAGTTTGCAAGCAGAACTAGGGGCAAATTCCCCTTTCTTGTAGAAGAAGGGGTGCCCGCGATAGCGGGCGGGGTAGTGTTTGGAGCCACAATCTCGGTCAGAATTCCCCTTCTTGTAGAAGGGGAATTTGGCCCGAAATTTATCGTAAATTGATTAAATGAGTGTCGTCAAGTTTTTTGGTAGCAGAAACTTTTTGAGCAAAAGTGGTGGTTTTGCCACTATCAAATTGATTGCCGATTTGCTTTGGAATATCGAGTTTTTTCTTGCTTCTTTTGGCTTTTTTGCCCAAAAATTCTAATTTTTCTTGTGTTTTTAGCAAATTGGCATACCAAAATAACATTGCTTTTTTATTGGTAGAGCTTATTGGGCTTACCTGCCCGATTTGTAACAAATTTTTTGCCCTATCGTCCCAAATATCTTGAATATGTTTTTGAGTTTTATCATCAGATTGCTCAAGGCCACCATTTTCAATGTCAAGACCTCTTACTTTTCTTTTAAATGGGCGAATTTTTCTGCTTTTTACAGCATTTTTATTGCGAAAAAAAGCACTGTTGCTAACATTGCTATTTAACCGCCAAGCATTTATTTCTTTATTAGCAATAAGAGTTTTTTTAGCAAAAAACCACCTAGTAATTTTCCAAAAATATTGCCACACTAAAAATATCAAGGCGAACAAAAAATTTTTGCAAGAAACAAAAAATTTATTTAAAAAATTACTGAAGCTGATCATAGTTATTTCTTGACATCAAATATTTATAGACAATCATATTTTCGATTATACGTTGCACATAGTTGCGAGTTTCAGAATAGGTAATAAGCTCAACCCAATCAACAATTTTGTTATAATCTTTTTGTGTTCTAGGGTCATAAAATTCGTTGATCCATCTTTTGGTAGCATTTGGGCCTGCATTATAAGAAGCAATCGCCAACATTTCGGAGCCATTAAATTCGTCAATGAGTTTTTTGATATAAAAAGAACCCAGCCTAACATTGTATTTAATATCGTCGGTGAGTTGTTTTTGATTATATTTTAGGCCCAATTCTTTTGCCACCAATTTAGCGGTGCCGGGCATTAGTTGCATATAGCCCAAAGCCCCAACCCTGCTTACTGCCATTTGAGCAAAACCACTTTCTTGTTTAATGATAGCATGAACCAAAGGTGCATATTCGTCTTGATATACTTCTTGCACTATTTGAAATTTTTCTTTAATGAAAAACACATTTTTTCTAGCGGCGATTCTGGATATTTTGGCATCGATTTGCTTATCGCCTATTTCGCTAACAATTTTCATAACCACAGCAATTTGACCTTCGGTTGGAGCATTATTAACAAGCCATTCAAAAATTTTAGTAGCGTTAGTTTTATCGCCCGACATAGCCAAAATATAAGCAATTTGTGCCCCACGAGATTGCGACATTTTTAGCATATCTCTTTCGGTAATATCGGGGCTTTTAGGCAAAATAATGTCTTTTTCTGAACCAACAGGATCAAGAGTTCGATGCTTATGAATAGCAAGCTGGCCGTAAAAAAAAGTAGGATAATTAGTGCCTTCTTTATAAAATTTGAGAGCTTTTTCTTTGTCTTCTAGCTCTTCATAAGCCATACCAAGCCAATATAATGCCCTAGACACAGTAACTGGCATAGTTACATTTTTATGCAAAGCAGAAAAATGTGGCAAAGAAGTTTTTGGCTGTTGCAAAAAGCGAAGAGCCACCCAACCAGCGGTCCATTCTGCCTCCCAAAAATCAGAAGAAGAAGTTGGTAAATTATGAAGACTAATAATAGTGTAAGCCTTTTTATATTGTTGTTTCTTTAACATTTCCCTGCCATAAAGCCTTCTTAACGACCACCATTTTTCGGATTTTTGAGTTGTGGGAAGCTCTAACAATAAATCAATGAGTTCGTCAATTTTATCTTGTGATTTAAGCCATGCGATTCTTTTATAAGAAAGAAGTTCGTTGTTGCGAAGTTTTCTCGGAATACTGGTGATGATGCTGTCAATATATTTGGGGTTTTCAGTAATTTTTAAGATGCCGTTAAAAAGATTTTGATGATCGGGATTGATAAATTTAAAAATTCTGGTAGCATCTTGCATTTTGCCGTCCCAAAGCAATCGCTCAATTCTTTCAATATAGTCAGATTCGTGCAAAACATTTTTATATTTAGCTAAAAAAGCCTCTTCTTGACCCAAAGAAAAATCTTCTTTAATCCAGATTTGAGCAATGCGATTTTGAATATTAAATTTTTGTTCGGTTTTTTGTTGTTCGGTAAGTTGCGAGCGAATAATAGAATCGATTTCGGATTCGACAGTAAAAATTTTTGAATCAGCGGTGCCAGGCGGATTGATAGCAAAATAATATTTTGATATCTCATAATCAACATTGCCAGTCATGGCAACTTTTTCGACATTTCTTTTGAGTTGATTAATATTAGGAAGATAGGGATTATCTAGCACGAAACCAGAAATATCGGTAAAAGAAATGTTGCGGTTTTCAATATTTCCGCTATATTTGTTCCAAAGCACAATATCAAACACCGCCGAAGCCAAGCTAGTTTCTTGGTTTTTGCTTTGTTTTTGCAATTGAGAAGCAAGTTGCACGGCGGTGTCAAAATTTTTGCTTTGCAGTGCTTCGTTAATTTTTTTTACCGTTTCAACTTGACTTTTTGAAAATTTTTGCCAAAGCCGATCGGTAGAAAATTCGGGCTCTTTTTTGGCATAAACATTGCTGAGATTACCGCATAAAAACAACAAAAACCACAAAATAAAAGGCAAGTTTCGCCAACCGCTAGAAAATATTTGTATACTGAAATGTGAGATTGTTGTTTTTTTCATTTTGATGCTATTTTAGCATTAAGCAAGTAAAAACAAACCCTCAACCTCAACCGAAGCACCAAAAGGCAACGAACCGGCACCAACAGCAACTCTAACATGTTTGCCAGCCTCGCCAAAAACTTGACAAATTAAATCAGAAGCACCATTTGCTACTGCAGAATGTTGAGTAAAATCGGCATCGGCATTAACAAAAATTGTTAATTTTAAACATCTTGCCACTAAATTTAAATTACCGCTACAAGCTTTTTTTAGCTGAGAAAGTAAATTTATGGTGCATAAACCAGCGGCTTCTTTTGCCTGCTCAATGTTTATTTGCGAACCAACTTTGCCTGTAAATTTAATTTTACCATCTTCTACTGGCAATTGCCCAGAAATAGATATTTGTTGTTGATAACTTACAAAACTTACATAATTGGCAACGGGCGAAGTGGCTTCTGGCAACACAATGCCTAATTGCGAAATTTTTTGCTCAAAGTTGGACATATTTTTAAAAAATTAAAGTTAATGATAGTTTTAAATTTTTTTTAGGGACGGATAGTAAATTTTTCTGGCTCTAAACTACTTGCTTTGTTGATAAAAAGCCTATGACTAGGTTCAAAACCTAACAAAGCCAAATAAATATCGGTAAGCACCGGCTTATATTTAAAATAACTATGCCCCAAGCCTGTTAAGTTGTTGTCGATGTTGGTGACATTAACAACATCAAGGCTCGGATCGTTAATTTTTAGACATTCTCCTAGTCGATGATTGTTGTTGGTGATTTTTGAAGCGGCAAGAGCTTTGTCGTTTTGCGAACAATATAAGGTTATGCGATTTGCCAAAGGCTTGATGACAGCAAGATTTTGTTGAAACAAACTCGCTTCATAGTCTGGGGCAAGCAAAAATAATTCTTGCATAATTTGACCAGAATTTGCCACCAAATTAGAGTTGGCCGAATTTATATTTTGAGTGACAATTTGTTGATTAGCTTGCTGCCCAATTTGTTGCCCAATTTGTTGCCCAATTTGTTGCATAGCGGTAAGCACAATTTGATGCCCCATAGAATGCACAATAAAATTAGCCTTAATATTTTTCGCTTGCATTTCTTGCAAAAATTCGATAAACATATTAATTGAGCCAATGGCATTGATTTTGTTGATTTGATAAGTTTTTTGTAGCATTACCTCGTCAAAACCCTCGCCAACCGAACCAGCAGGCCAACTAAACACAAGCACAGGCCCTTGATATTTTAAATCGTAAGCCAATTGACCCGCCCTTAGCACCGCCTCTTCATATTTGGTGTTAAAACCATGCACATAAACCAAAGGAGTTGCTTTGCTGGCTTGCAGTTTGGCAAAAAATTGCTGTTTATCAAAAGAGTTTGCCTGCAATGCTTTTAGGCTAGTGTTAACATTGTTTTCGTTGGCAATAATTTCGCCAACCGCTCTTCTGCCCGAAGCCAAAACTAAACAAGAGCCATATTTGGTTTGATTATGCAAATTGTTGCCAAAATCGGCATTAGAACAGCCAAAATTGGCGGTTTTTTGTTGACGATTAGTAATGACAAAAACTTCTATTTTTGCAGGACCATCGAATTTATTGATAAAAACAGAATTAAAAATGGGCTTTAAGACCGATTGCAATTCGGCAGTGTTTTGATAGGTTTTAGCTTGCAAATCAACAGCAGGTAAAGGTTGTTGCGAAACATTTTTAGAGTTATTTTTGGCACAAGAAAACAACACAAAAAACACCAAACAAAACAAGATTTTTTTAACTAGCATAAGATTTTATAAAAGTGATAAAGGGCATAAAAATTATAAAATCAACAAGTTTGTTAGTCAAGCAAGAATTGGCATTGCAATCTACCACAATTTCATTATGCCAAGATTGACAGAATAACTATCATAAAACGGATTATTGCCAGATAATCTTTTTGTATAGCCCAATTGATAGGCGGTTTCTGTGCTATGATTATAAATTAACGATAAATTTAGCATATTATTGGCGGTTTTTGCCACTTCAAAGTTTTTGTAAGTGTTGTTGAGATGGTTTTGTTTATGATTGGCGGTTTGCACATTCCAGTTAATATTATCTTGCACCAGCACTTGAAAACTATCGCTAAGAGCATAGTTGCCAATAAGATTTAACTTAATTTCATTAAAAGGATTATGAAATCTTTGCCGATAAGCAAGCTCGGTTCTAAAAAAATAAGGAGTAGATTTTCTAACAACATTGCCAATGAGACGATCTTTAAAATTATAGAGTTGGATCAGCCTAATTTCGTAATCGTATTGATTTTTATTTGGCATTAAAGCCATATTTTTTTCTGGATTATAAACATTTGGCAATTTAAAAGCATTTTGCACAACTAAACCAAAATTGTTTTTACTAAAAAATTTATAGCGATGAAAAATTTCTGGACCAAACAAGGCATATCTTTCAACATTATTGTTTGGCGAATTGATTTTGGCAACATTAAAAGAACCGCCAAAAGAGGTTTGCTTTGAATAAATTAGCTCATTAAAAGAATAGAGGTTTTGTTTTACATAGTGATTGTTAAATGCCTTGCCGTCGCTTTGCTGAAATTGCAGGCTGCTTTGTATTTCGGTGGCAAAACATTGATGAAAATTGGCAACAAAAACTAATAGCAGAAAAAAAATTATGCTTTTCATAAATTACAGATATTAGAAGATTGTTCGTTAAAAATATTCTTGACTTGGCAAAATTTTAAAATAACCTTATGAAAAATACAACCCCTTAAAGGCGCTGTTGCTACAATAGTTTCTTAAAAATCAAAATATTTATTTAAATATGGATTCAGCTTTAGCATTGCTCATATTTTTGCCTTTAATTGAAATATTTAGTAGCAATCTCGCAAAAAATCATCATAAAATCTACTTATTTTTTATTCTTTTTCTTGCTATTTTTAGCCTTGTTCTTAGCTACAATCTTAACATCAGTTCACTTCATCGCCGGTTAAGTAAATCAAAAATAGCACCAGTTTCTGTAAAGCGCCTTTCACTATGAAAATCGCCATTATTATTGCTATTAGTTTAGCAATTTGTATGAGTGTTTTTATTAATCAAATTATTAGTTTTTTTCATCAATATGTCTAGCATCAATCTTAAACAAAATGCTGTCTCAGGTTTATCTGTTTCCTTGATTGCCCTACCGCTCTGCTTGGCAATTGCCAATGCCTCAAATTTTCCGATTCTAGCAGGCATTATCACCGCCATCATTGGTGGCTTGTTGGTTTCCAGAATTAGCGGATCTTTTCTTGCTATCAACGGTCCGGCCGCCGGTATGATTGTTATTGTGCTTGATTGTGTCGAAAGATTAGGCAAAGGCGATGTTATGCTCGGCTACAAAGCCACTTTGGGGGCGATTGTGGTGGCGGCCATTTTGCAAATTATCACTGGCTTTACCAAATTGCCAAACCTGATGCGAAAATTTCCCGAAGAAGTAATTAGAGGAATGATGGTGGCAATTGGTGGCATCATCATTATCAAGCAGGCATTTATTATTTTTGCCTACCAACCGCCCAAACATAGCTTGGTGCAACTGATTTTAGATTTACCAAAAGCTTTTTTAGGTATGAAAATTGAGGTTTTTGCCATTAGCATTGGAGTTGTTGCCTTTATTATTTTTTGGCAAAAAAAAGTTAAGTGCGGTTTTTTTAGCAAAATACCTGTTTATTTATTAACAATTTTGCTATTTTCTGTGCTGGCATTTTTTTTAGACATCAATAACAACAATCATTATTTAGTAAATCATTTTTCTAGCCCAGCCAAATCTTTATTTATCAATATTCCAAATTCATTTTTATCGGCATTTTCTTTGCCAAATTTTGCACAGTTTTTTAGTTTTGAGTTTTTGGTGTCGGTTTTCGCCATTTATGCCGTTGCTAGCATCGAAACAGTGTTGTCGGCTATTGCGGTTGACAAACTCGATCCACAAAACCGCACCACCAATTTGCAACAAGATCTCAAAGCCATTGGTTGTGGCAATTTAGTGTGCGGGCTGGTTGGAGGCTTGCCGATGATAACCGAAATTGTCAGATCTTCTGCCAACATCAAATATGGGGCCCGCAACTCTTGGTCTAATTTTTTTCACGGATTATTTTTGCTGCTGTTTGTGCTGTTTTTTGCTAGTTTCATCAACTTTATACCACTGTGTGTTTTGGCATCAATTTTAATGATAATTGGGGTCAATTTAATCAATTTTCCTCTCATCAAAAAAATGTATGCAGAATCAAAAAGCTCTTTGTTTGTCATTTTAACAGTAGTTGCTTTCACCATCGCCACCGATTTATTGATTGGAGTTTTTTCTGGGCTATTAGTTTATTGGATTTTAGAAAAATCAAAAAAACATTAATCGGTAGAATTCCCCTTCTACAGAAGGGGTGGCACGAAGTGCCGGGGTAGTGTCGGCAAGCAAGTTCTCGATCAGAATTCCCCTTCTTGCAGAAGGGGTGGCGACCGAAGGTCGACGGGGTAGTGTCGGCAATACACGACCAAGATCTCTTCGAAAAAACATCTGTGATCGGCTCCCAACACTACCTTGGTCTTTTTTTGCTGTTGCAAAAAAATCTACCCCTTCTACAAAAGGGGAATTTTGCACCGCATTCGATCTAAATTTCCTGCACTAACGAAGGAGAATTAATTCTTACTGCAACCACTCTAAAATTTGGTGGGCGAATTTTTGATTAAAAAAATTATTACCGGCAAGCCTGTTTATAACAAGACGCTTAATTCTAGGGATAAATTTTAAATATTGATTTTTGCCATCTCGCAAAGCTAGTCTGGCAAAAATACCCAATATTTTGAGATTTCTTTGTAGCGACAACACCTGATAATCGGCATCAAAAGAAGCCTGATGATAACCACTTTCTTGCAAAAAATATTGATATAAATCTGTCTTGTTTTGTTCGCCCACATCTCTTCTGGCATCTTCAAGCAACGAAACCAAATCGTAAGCAACCGAACCGATAAGAGCATCTTGAAAATCAAGCAAGCCAACTTCTGGGCTGTTTTGCTTGCCAATCAACATTAAATTGTCAACATGATAATCTCGCAAAACCAAGCACTGTTGCTGTTTGTTGAGTTTGTCGAATAATTTTAGCAACTCGTTTTTATAAAAAGCTTTTTGTGTTAAAGTTGCTGGTTTTTTTTGCCACAGCAAATACCAATCAATAAACAACCAAGCTTCTTGCAACAAAACTTGATTATTATAATTATTTATGCTCGGCAAAGTGGCTAGTTTTTGCAGATCAATCAGCACCAAACAGGCTTTTTGATAAAGAGCAAATTCAAGAGAAACATCTTGTTGCAAAGCCTTATTAAAGCTAATATCGCCAAAATCTTGCAACAACAAAAAGCCCTCTTGCTCTTGATAGGCAAAAATTTTTGGAGCAAAAAAATTATTTTCCGTTAAAAAATTGGCAATTTTCATAAACGGTTGCGGATTTTCATAGCCAACAGGGGCAAACATCAGCACATAAG
>CANNFC010000009.1:0-27324 GCA_947503755.1 Rickettsiales bacterium
ACCAGGGTTTTACAACAACAGTTTTTGGTCAATTTTTACTATCTGTAATAAAACCTTGCATCAATTCTCCTGCTTTTTGATAATCTAGTTCAATCAAGCTGGTATCGATGTATGCTTTGAAAAATTTAATTATTTCTGGAGATTTATATGGAATAGTAAAAATTTTGTTTGCAAGTATTTCGAAATCTTTTGGGGTAAATGTGTTATACCATTTCCATAAATAAATACTGCATTCTAACTTCATCTTTTTGGTTAAAAATCATGTCGTTGCGATAGCACGACTAAACATAATAGTGTCGTTGCGATAGCACGACTAAACATAATAGTGTCGTTGCGGTAGCACGACTGAATATAATAGTGTCGTTGCGGTAGCACGACTGAATATAATAGTGTCGTTGCGGTAGCACGACTGAATATAATAGTGTCGTTGCGATAGCACGACTGAATATAATATTTTCGTTGCGATAGCACGACTGAATATAATATTTTCGTTGCGATAGCACGACTGAATATAATAGTGTCGTTATAATGTGGTATTTATTTATGGAAATGGTATTACTACTAAACCTGCTAAATCTGCTACTGAATATTTCAATCAGTCATAGTTCTACCGTAAGCAACACGATATGCTTAATATGAGGCTAAAAATAGCTAAAATTTCTTCTCAAAACTAGCAAAAAATTAAAATAAGTTTTGGATGCAACAGTGCCACAATTGTTAAAATCTAAATTATTGTGATTATTCTTTAATTGCTAAACATATTTTAGCGATAATTTCATTGGTAAGTAGTTGATATTTTTCGTTGATGGCTAGGTATTTTTCATTGATAATGATTAATTCTTGTTGTAAAAGTTTTTTTATGGCTGATGTAGAAAAAATTTGCACAAATTGTTTGTTGACAACTTGCTCTAAGCTAGTTTTTTCAACACCGCAAGCAAGTCGAAGACCCATTAATAATAATTCTTCTAATCTTTTTTTGGCGGTTAATTCTTCTGTGGTTTGCCAAGGAATTTGATTGTTTTGTATGGTTTGAAGCCATTTTTGCGGTTGGCAAAAATTTGCAGTGGCAAAATTTTTGTTGTTTTGACTAAATCGAGAATGAGCTCCTGCTCCGACACCGATATAGTCTAGGCCTTGCCAATAAGCTAAATTATGTTTGCAATCAAAACCTTTTTTGGCATAATTAGAAATTTCATAAAGATAAAAAGAATGTTGCTGACAAATTTCTTTGGTAATTTGATATAATTCACAAGCCAGCTCTTCGTCTGGTAGAGTGAATTTTTTTTGCTGAAAAAGTTGAAAAAAAGCGGTGCCTTTTTCTATGGTAAGTTGATATAAAGACAGATGCTTGCTATTAAAACTGAGGGCTAAATTTAGCTCTTCTTGCCACTGTTTACTAGTTTGATTTGGCCTAGCATAAATTAAATCAAATGAAAAATTATCAAAATATTTTTTTGCTAAATTTATGGCATCGATCGCTTGATTAACACAATGAGTTCTGCCTAAAAAATTAAGATCAGCTTGATTTAGTGCTTGAATGCCCAAAGAAAGCCTATTGATGCCCAAACCAGCAAGTTGTGAAAATTTTTCTGCTTCAACAGAAGTTGGGTTGGCTTCTAAGCTTATTTCGCAATCGTTTTTTAATTCCCATAATTCTTTTATTTGTTGTAAAATTCCAGAAATTAAGCCAATTGGCATTAAAGAAGGTGTTCCTCCGCCAAAAAAAATAGAAGAAATTTTTTTGGTTTTATTGATTTTTTGAGCAAAAAGTTTTAATTCATCTTGATAGGCCTTTAAAAATGCTTGATGATTGATGCTGTTAGAAACATGAGAATTAAAATCGCAATAAGGGCATTTGCTTTGACAAAAGGGATAATGAATATAAATTGCCAAATCTTGTTGATTTATCATATGCCGATTAAGGCACCTAATTTTTCACCTCCTAAAATATGCATATGAAAATGCTCCACGGTTTGCAAAGCATCGCTACCATTGTTGGTGATTAAACGAAAACCTTTTGGGCATTGTTGATTGGCTATTTCTGCGACTTTTTGCAGAAAATAAGCAATTTCTTGTGAAGTTGCTTGATTAATAAAGTGAGTATAATTGCAATATGCTTGCTTAGGAATAGCTAAAATATGTATGGGAGCTTCTGGTTTTATATCGTAGAAAGCCAAGATAATATTATCTTCGTAAACTTTTTTTACCAGTATTTCTTGTCTAATTATTTTGGCAAAAATATTATTAGAATTATAATTAAACATAAAAAATTATTTATTTTTGACATTGTAAGCAAAAATAACTAGATCTGCCCGATTGTGTTATTTTTTGAATTTTATCTTGACAAATTTGGCAGTGTTTTTTTGCATATACCAAATGTTGTTGTTGAAAATTTCCTAAATTACCATCGACATTACGATAGTTATTGATAGATGAGCCTTTATTAATTATGGCTGTTTGCAGAATTTTTTTACTATTTGCAACTAAAATAGCAATTTGATGAGAATCTAATGTTTTAGTAATAGTTGTTGGCAGAATTTTACTGACAAATAAGATTTCATTAGCATAAATATTGCCAATGCCAACGACAATTTTATTGTCCATCAAGCTGGCTTTGATGTTGAGATTTTTGTTTTGTAATGCTTGCAATAAATATTGAGCATTAAAATCGTTGCTTAAAGGTTCTGGACCAAGATTTTTTAAAAATTTATGGTTTGTTAAATTTTGTTGAGAAAATAAATCAATAAAACCAAATCTTCTAATATCGCTAAATTCTAGCCAAAATTCTTGTTGTTCTTTTTTTAGTAAGCAAGCAAAATGTAGGTGTTTATGATGATGAAATTGTTGTTTTGCGCATAAATTACCAGTCATGCCCAAATGAATTAAAAGTAAATAGTTATTACTTAAATAAATCAATAAATATCTGGCTCTTCTTGTGATTTTAATAATTTTTTCATTTTCTAGCTGTCGCAAAGGCAGAGTAGAAGAGTAGCGAAGCTTGTAATCAGAAGTAAAAACTTGAATTATTTCTGCAGAAATAATATGTTGAAGACCTATGTTAATGTTTTCTACTTCTGGCAGTTCTGGCATTTTTTGATGAGATTTTTTGATTCTAAAAAATTTTGGAGAACTAAATGATGTTAAGTGATAGCGATACTATAATTACCAAGCAGAGGCCTTATCATTTGATGATTTTGCCCATTTATAACAACCGCCACTAGAAAAACCATAGCCACCACTGCAACTATCGAGAGCAAAACATTCTTTTTTCGATAGTTTATTACCATAAATAACATCTGTAATAACCCACTCAAATTTACCAGAAATATTTTCCATCCAATAGCAGCTATATTCTTTTTCAAGACTATAGCTGCTATTGTGATAAGATAATATAATTAAAAAAAAACAATAAATTGTATTTTTTTACTTGCTTTATTTAGAAAAAACATTCTACTAGCTAAAAAATCCACCGCCAAAAGGAAATTTTCTTTTTGGTTTTTCTTCTGTTTTATTATCTCTATTGCCACGATCTTTTCTGCTATCTCTATCGCCAGTATCACGATCTCTATCAGAGCGATCTCTGCGATCTCCTCTATCAGAGCTTCTGCGTTCTCCTCTGTCGGAGCTTCTACTATCTCTATCAGAGCGATCTCTGCGATCTCCTCTATCAGAGCTTCTACGTTCTCCTCTATCAGTAGTATTTCCTGATCTTCTGTTGTCTCTATCGCCACCATTATTGTCTCTGCTTTTAAAAGACTCTCTTTCGTCAATAATTTGTGGTTTATTAAGTATTTTGTC
Source organism: Rickettsiales bacterium (assembly GCA_947503755.1). Classification (GTDB taxonomy): domain Bacteria; phylum Pseudomonadota; class Alphaproteobacteria; order Rickettsiales; family UBA1997; genus CAILUF01. Next base: position 3,799 of record CANNFC010000009.1, read on the forward strand.
AGAAATATCTTCACCAGTTGCTTGATCTACACAGCGATAGCTAAGTTTTGGTCTACCTTTTTTATCAAAACCAATTACTTTTACTTTCACTATATCTCCTTCGTTGATAACATCTTCAACAAATTCAATTCTGTGATCGGCAAGTTCTGAAATATGAACAAAACCATCTTTGTTATCAGAGATGCTAATAAAGGCACCAGCATCTATAACTTTTACTACTGGACCTTCAAATAAATCGCCAATTTGCGGTTCAAAAGTTATGCTTTCTATCATAGCGGTAGCTTTTTTAATTGATTCGGCACTATTGGCAGAAATTTTTATTAAACCACTATCTTCAATATCAACTACGGCTCCAGATTTTGCACAAATATCTTTAATTACCGCACCTCTCGCTCCAATTACTTCTCGGATTTTTTCTTTAGCGATAGTCATAGTGTCAACTCTTGGAATACGATTATTATCTTTTCTTGGAGTAGAAATTACTTGATCCATTTTTTGCAAGATATCGAGTTTTCCAACACAAGCTTGATTTAAAGCTTTTTGCATTATTTCTATGCTGATGCCAGTAATTTTAATATCCATTTGTAGTGCTGTTATGCCATTGATGGTGCCCGCTACTTTAAAATCCATATCGCCTAGATGATCTTCATCTCCCATAATGTCGGATAAAATTACATAATTTTCTCCTTCTTTAATTAAGCCCATAGCAATACCAGAAACCGCAGATTTAATTGGCACTCCAGCATCCATTAAAGCAAGAGAAGTTCCACAAACTGTTGCCATAGAAGACGAACCGTTTGATTCGGTAATTTCAGATACAACTCTAGTTGTGTATGAAAAATCTTTTTCAGCAGGATAAACAGGATTTATAGATCTCCAAGCTAATTTGCCATGACCAATTTCTCTTCTTCCTGGAGATTTTAATGGACCAACTTCTCCTACAGAATATGGAGGGAAATTATAGTGCAACATAAAAGACTCTTCGCTTAAAGCACTTTCTAAGCCTTCTACTAGTTGCTTATCTTTATTATCTGCCCCTAAAGTTGCCACCACTAAAGCTTGAGTTTCGCCTCTAGTGAATAAAGCACTACCATGAACTTGTGGTAAAATGCCAGTTTCAATAGAAATTTGTCTGATTTGATCTGGTTTTCTGCCATCTATTCTGAGATTGTTTTTTAAAATATCAACTCGAACTATATCTTGTGAAAGTTTCTTGAAGATTGATTTTAATGATTTTTCATCAATGCCTTTTTCAAGATTAAGAAATTTTTCTTTAACATCTGATTCGATTGATTCAAGATCTTGAGAACGAGCTTGTTTTTCGAGTTTTTTATAGGCTAAAACTAAACGATTTTCAATAAATTGAGTTATTTCTTGTTTTAATTCTTGATTATTTTTTTGAGTAAGTTTTAATTTTGGTTCGCCAAATTCTTTTGCCAATTCTTGAATTAGGTCGATAATTGGTGAAAATTGTTGTTGACCAAAGGTGATGGCTTGCAACATTTGTTCTTGGCTTAGTTCTTTTGCTTCAGATTCGACCATTAAAACAGAATCTTTAGTGCCGGCAACAATTAAATCAAGAGAGCTATTTTTTAATTGAAGATTGCTGGGATTTAGTGTGAATTCGTTATCAATAAAACCAACTCTACAGCCAGCTATAATGGTTTGAATAGGAGCTTTTGAAATAGCTAGTGCAGCAGAGGAGGCAATTAAAGCAACGATATCTGGGTTGCATTCTGGATCGTAAGAAAGAACGGTACAAACAACATTTACTTCATTGTAAAAGCCATTTGGAAATATTGGTCTAATTGGTCGATCGATTAGTCTTGAAACTAATGTTGCGACATCAGAAGGTTTGCCTTCTCTTTTAAAAAAGCCACCAGGTATTTTTCCAGCAGCATAAGATTTTTCGAGATAATTAACTGTAAGAGGGAAAAAATCAATGCCTTCTGATGGTTTATTAGCAATTGTTACAGCACATAAAACGGTGGTGTTACCATATTTTGCAACAACAGAACTAGCCTGTCTCGCAATTTTACCTGTTTCTAATGAAAAACTTTTACCATTCCACATTATTTCTTTTTTTACAACATTAAACATATTTTATTATTATTTTTTTAAATTATTTTATAAGGTTTCTAGCACTATAATATAGAACAGAAATTGTAGAAACCGCAACTTTATTTCAACCAAAACAAATGTTATTTTTGTTGAAAGAGTTTTTTTTGGACAGCATTTGTAATTTAAAATAAAATTTAGATAAAGGTTGCTAAAATTATTTTAAATTAAAAAATGGTTTATACTAAACAAGCCTGTTATTAGTATAAAAATTATCAAAATTATTTTCTGATATCTAACTTTTTGATAAGATCTTCGTATCTGCTAAGGCTGAAAGATTTTAGGTAGTTAAGTAAACTTCTGCGTTTACCAACTAAGATTAATAAACCTCTTCTAGAAGAGTGGTCTTTTTTATGATTTTTTAAATGCTCAATTAAATTGTTGATTTGTAATGTAAAAATAGCTGATTGCACTTCTACAGAGCCAGTATCGGATTTATTATGAGAAAAGTTTTCAATGACTTGTTTTTTTGTTTGAGTGTTTAACAACATAACGAATTAATTAATTTAAATTATTTTTTGTTTTCTTTATTATATTTTGCAGTTTAAAAAAAATATTTCAAGTAATTTTTTACATATTTTGTGATTATTTTTGAAATTACATTTAACAAAATATTTTTGAGATAAAAAATTCAAAAAAATGGTAAGCTGTATAACAATACTGCTTGCGGTTTTTTGAAGATTTTTAGCCAAAAAGATGAAGTTAAAAAATATTTTTGAGATAAAAAATTCAAAAAAATGGTAAGCTGTATAACAATACTGCTTGCGGTTTTTTGAAGATTTTTAGCCAAAAAGATGAAGTTAAAAAATATTTTTGAGATAAAAAATTCAAAAAAATGGTAAGCTGTATAACAATACTGCTTGCGGTTTTTTGAAGATTTTTAGCCAAAAAGATGAAGTTAAAAAACAATTAGTCGCGAAAGTTGATAAATTGTAATGCCAAATTAAAGTTATGATTTTTAAGATAAGTTATTGCCTCTTGCAAATCGTCTCTTTTTTTGCCGTCTACTCGAATTTCTTCTCCTTTAATTGAAGATTGTACTTTAAGTTTAGCATCTTTAATTTGTTTAACAATTTTTTTGGCAGTATCGCTATCGATGCCGTTTTTAATTTTTACTTCTTGTCTTAGAGTGTTGCCACCTGCTTTTTGGAAGGTTAAAAATTCTAAAGATTTAATATCTATATTTCTTTTTGTGGCAAAAACCCTTAAAGATTCGCCAATTGCATTAATTTTATATTCGCTATCTGCGGTTAAAATAATTAAATTTTCTTTAATTTTTAGTTCAATACTAAACACCGCCCCTTTAAAATCGTAACGATTGGTAAGTTCTCTTAATACAGAATTAACTGCATTATCAAGCTCTTGTTGGTCTATTTTTGAGACAATATCAAAGCTAGGCATATTAAATGTTATTTAAACTGTTATTAAGATCGTTAATTAAATCGGTATAATGCTCAAGGCCAACAGATAATCTGCATAGGGTTGAGGTTATGTTGATTGCTTGCTGTTCTGCCACAGACATGTTTGAATGAGTTGTGGTTGCTGGATGAGTTATTAAAGATTTAGAATCGCCTAAATTGTTTGAAATGTCTATTAATTGTAGATTGTTTAAAAATTTAAAACAATCATTTTTGTTGCCGATGGTTTCAAAAGCAACCATTGAGCCCCCGCTAGACATTTGTTTTTTTGCTAAATCAAACTGTTGATGAGAAGGTAGGTGAGGGTAGGAAACTTTTTTTATTTTTGGATGTTGCTCTAAAAATTGGGCGACTTGTAAAGCATTTTCGCAGTGTTTTTGCATTCTTAAATTGTAGGTTTCAAGTGATTTTAAAATAACCCAAGCATTAAATGGGCTAAGAGCTGGCCCGGTGTGTCGATGAAAAGGTAATAGAGTTTCTTTGATAAAATCGTTGCCACCTAAAACTGCACCACCCAATGTTCTGCCTTGCCCATCAAAATGTTTGGTGCTAGAATAAACCACAATATCAGCACCTAAAGCAAGTGGTTTTTGACAAGAAGAAGAGGCTAAGATATTATCTACAATTAGTTTAGCATTATTTCTTTTACATAAATCGGCAATTAATGCGATATCAACAATTTCTAGGGTTGGATTGGCGGGAGTTTCGATGAATACTACTTTGGTATTTTTTTGAAAAGCTTGCTCTAATTCTTTTAGATTGGTAGCATCTACCAAGCTTACTTCAATGCCATAGTTTGGTAGAATTTTGGTGGCAATATGATAGCAAGAGCCAAATAAAACCTTAGAAGCAATAAAGTGATCTCCAGTTTTTATTTGACACATAATGCTAGCAAAAACCGCCGACATGCCCGAAGCCATAACCACTGCTGATTCTGCTTGCTCGATGATAGAAAGTTTATCTTCAAGCATTTTTAGGGTTGGATTAAGATATCGTGAATAAACAAAACCAGGTTCGTTCCCGTTAAATCTATTTTCTGCGGTTTCTGCTGAATTGTAGCAAAAGCCAGAATTAAGAAAAATAGCCTCGGAAGTTTCGCCAAAATTGGAGCGAATAGAGCCTGCTCTTATTAATTGAGTATCTTGATGATATTGGTTAAAATCTAGTTTTTTATTTTGATAGTTAGACATTAAATTATTGCATATTGATAATGATAAAATCTCGCAATCGTGATAATTCTGCTATATCTTTACCTTTTACAAAATAATCTTTGGCACCAAGATTGATAATTTGTTGCTTGATGCTTTCGTCTTCTCTGGCTGTGAGAATTGCCACAGGAAGATTTATTTGATGTTTTTGTGTTTCTTGCAAGAGTTGAACTCCAGAAACATCGTGCATTGCCAAGTCGATAAGAATTAAACCGATTTCATTTAGATTTATATCATTAAAGATTTTGTTTTCGTTATTTAAAAGGGCAATAAAATCTTTGCCGTTCTTAATAATTTTAACTTTATAATTATACGAATCAAGCTCGCTTTCAATAATTTTAGAAAAAATTTTTGCTTGAAAATCTTCGTCTTCGATGTAGAGAATAAAATTTTTAGTCATGGGTTGTTTTATAAAAAAAATGTTATAAAAAAGAAAGTAAGCCAGATGCCTACATTGCTTAGTATGGTAAGCTTTAGAAGTAGAGTAAGTTTTGGGCTTTCTTGCAAAGAAACATTGATTCGATTATGTAATAATTTACCAACTTGCAACCAAGCTAATTGATTGTCATACATTTTTTCAAGCTCTTTTTCGGCCATTTCTTTTCTTTGAGACATTGTTTGTATTGTTTTAATTTTTAATTTTTAAAAAACATTGGGCGGCTAAACCAGCGATTATTTTTTCTTGCAAAGATTCTTGATATTTTATTTTTTCAAGATCACTTATCAAAAAATCATTATGAAAAATCATACCATATAGCTCGGTGGAAATTTTAATTATTGTTTCTTTATCAAGCTTGTCACCATACTCGTTGAAAGTTATTCTCATAGCTTCGGTGAGTTGTTTTTTACCGACTTCATCAAAAGATCTATTAGATTTGCCAATAAGAATGCTATCTGGCGAAACATCAAGAGCAATGGCAAGTTTTTGCAATACTTCGTTTGAAATGCCACTTCTGCCATTTTCAAAACCAGAAAGCAATTGCTTGCTTACCCCGATTTGATCTGCTAATTCAGTTTGTCTGATTCTTTTTGATTCTCTAATTTTTCTTAAGAAATTTGTCATAAGTTAATGATTTTTTTTGACTATTTAATTTAAAGTTATTTTGATAATATTGATAATATTGTATTATTTTGAAAATAAAAAATCAAAACAAAACTTTATTGTCATAAATTGTCATATTTGATTTGAATTAAATATTAAACAAAAAATCTTTGTTGCTAAAATAAAATATTTGATTTAAATTTAATGCAATGTATTTATATCAAATAACTTTTTACATCAGTTTTTATGTCTCTTTTTCATACAAAATTAAACAATAATTTGCAAGATTCCGATCCAAATATCTTTTCTGCAATTTCTCAAGAGCTTCTTCGTCAACAACAACAAATAGAGCTTATTGCTTCTGAAAACATTGTAAGCAAAGCTGTTTTACAAGCTCAGGGCTCTGTTTTTACCAACAAATATGCCGAAGGTTATCCTCATAAACGATATTACGGCGGTTGCGAATTTTCTGATGTTATAGAAGAACTTGCAATTTCGAGAGTTTGTGAGCTTTTTAAAGTAAAGTTTGCCAATGTGCAACCTCATTCTGGAGCAAGTGCCAATTTGGCGGTTTATTTAGCAACTTTACAACCACAAGATACCATAATGGGTATGTCTTTGGCAGCAGGTGGGCATTTAACTCACGGTGCTATGAAAACCATTTCTGGTATGTGGCTTAATGCAGTGCAATACGGCATTTGCCTAGAAACTGGTTTAATAGATTATAATCAAGCGAGAGATTTGGCAAAAAAACATAAGCCAAAACTTATTGTGGCGGGCATTTCTTCTTATCCAAGAATTGTTGATTGGCAAAAATTTAGAGAAATTGCCGACGAAGTAGGTGCCTTGCTGATGGTTGATATGGCTCATGTCGCTGGTTTGGTTGCTTCTGGTTTATATCCTTCTCCTGTTAACATTGCCGACATTGTCACCTCAACAACCCACAAAACTTTAAGAGGCCCTAGAGGTGGCATTATTCTTACTAACAACGAAGATTTGGTAAAAAAAATTAATTCTGCGGTTTTTCCTGGTTTGCAGGGCGGGCCATTAATGCATGTTATTGCTGCTAAGGCGGTGGCTTTTAATGAAGCTTTGCAACCTAGTTTTACAGAATATTGCCAACAAGTTGTGTTGAATGCAAAAATTTTAGCAGAAACACTGGTAAATAGAGGTTTAAACATCACCACCGGTGGCACCGATTGCCATTTAATGGTTGCCGATCTCACTCCTTTGCAAAACATCACTGGCAAAGAGGCGGAATTTATTTTAGAAAAGGCAGGTCTTACTTGCAATAAAAATGCCATTCCTAACGATCCTAGAAGTCCTTTTGTTACTTCTGGTTTGAGGTTTGGCACATCTGCTGCCACCACCAGGGGTTTTAGAGAGCAAGAATTTATTTTGGTTGGCAATTATATTGCCGATATTTTACATTCACTTGCCAATGAAGGCATAGATAAAACCGAGCTTTTGTGTGTAAAAATAAAAACCGAAGTGCAAAATTTGTGTGCTAAATTTCCTATTTATGAATAAAACATACTTTTTAAATAACATAATTTTTGTTAAATATCTAAATATTTGGCGAGTATTTAGATATTTTCTGCTTACAATGTGTTTTTTAATTAACAATTCTTTTGCTGCAACCGCCAGAAACATTAATGTTTATTCCGATCCAAACCTCGCATCTGCAATCATCAAAATTGCTCGAGAATTTTCACAAAAAAATAATGCCACCATCACAATAAATCTCGATTCTTCTGCTGATTTTTTAAAAAATCTCGAAGATGAATCTTCTTTTGATGTGTTTATTTCTGCCAATTCTTCTGTAATTGACACTTTAAAACAAAGAGGATTGATTGATATTTATAATATTTTTTATGTTACTAGCGATAAATTGGTGTTGGTTTGCAAAAAAGATACAATGCTTCCCATTAATATGATGCAAGAAAACATTAGTTTGATTGACTCTTTAAAAATTATCGATGATTATCGTCTTAATTTAATTATTAATCACAAAAATACTTCTGAAGGTTTTTATGGCAAAAAAATACTCTCGAGCATCGAATTTAAACATCTTAAAGTTTTTGAAAAAATGCCCGAAGATCGCTCTTTTTTATTGCACGATATAGAAGATAACCCCGACAGTTATGGTTTAATTTTTGCCAGTAAATTAGCTACAAATAATTCTTTAAGAATCATTGCAAACGATCAAGAAAGAAGCTATCAAGCCATGGCAATCGCTGGCAACAATATGGAATTAGCAAGAGAATTTTTGAAATTTCTTAAAACAGAAAATACAAAAAAAATTTTTAGTGACAATGGTTTTATTAACAACTAACTAATTTTTATGAATCAGCATACTTTATTTACCAAGTTAAAAATTGGCGATATCACCTTAAACAATCGCATTATTATGGCACCTCTCACCAGAATGCGATCTCAACAACCAGGCGACATTCCACATCAATTAAATGCCACTTATTATGCCCAAAGAGCAAGTGCTGGCTTGATTATTTCTGAAGCATCTCAAATTTCTGCCCAAGGGAAAGGTTATCCTGCAACTCCGGGCATTTATTCGCCTCAGCAAATTAATGGCTGGAAATTGGCGGTTGATGAAGTTCATAAAAATAATGGTAAAATATTTTTACAATTATGGCATGTTGGTCGAATTTCTCATTTTTCTTTACAACCAAACAATCAACTCCCCGTTGCTCCTTCGGCAATTCCTGCCAAAAATAGCGGAACTTATACCGCCGAATTTAAGCCAACTCCCATTCTCGCTCCAAGAGCACTTGAACTAAACGAAATTCCTGCTTTGATCGCTAGCTATAAACAGGCTGCACTCAATGCCAAAGAGGCGGGTTTTGATGGTGTAGAATTGCACAGTGCCAACGGCTATTTACTTGACCAGTTTTTGCAAGACAATTCTAATTGTCGCACCGATAGTTATGGCGGTTTTATTGCAAATCGAGCCAGACTTTTACTAGAAGTTCTTGATGAGGTGATAAAAGTTTGGGGCAGTGGTCGAGTTGGGGTTCGTTTATCGCCCTACGGCACTTTTAACGATATGTCTGATAGCGATCCTGTTGGGCTTTTTTCTTATGTAATCGAGCAATTATCAACCAGAAATATCGCCTACTTGCATTTAATCGAACCAAGGTCATCGACCGCAGGTGGCTCAGACGCCTCTAATGCTTCTGCTCCTAATGTTTTGTCTATATTTAAAAAATTATGCAAAATGCTAGTTATTTCTGCTGGTGGTTATAATTTAGAATTAGCAAAACAAGCTATCGATAACAATTCAACAGATGCCGTGGCGTTTGGTAGATTGTTTATTTCTAACCCAGATTTACCAAGAAGATTTTTAGAAAATACCGCTCTAAATAATTACGATAGAAAAACATTTTATGGCGGTGATGAAAAAGGTTATACTAATTATCCATTTTTAGCTTAATTTCTATGTTAAGAAATTCACACAAAAAACAAGCCTTTTCGTTGTTAGAATTGTCGGTGGTAATTGTTATTATCGGCATTCTAATTACAGGCATTATGAAGGGTGGTTCTTTGGTTTCGGCATCTAGGCTTAATGCTGCTAGATCTCTTACTGCCAGATCTCCTGTTGGCGAAATCAATGGTTTAGCCGCTTGGTATGAAACAACTTATTTGCAATCTTTTGGCAGAAGAAACACAGCTGTAACTCCTGCCAGCATTTCAGCAATTCAGCTAAAAGAATCCGATCCAATAGAACTATGGCGAGATATTGGGCCAAAATGCATTAATAATTATGCAATTTTCAATGGTTCAGGATTAACACAAGTCGATTATAACGGCACTTGCAATGCTTTATCGCAAGCAACAATCAATTCAAGACCATCTTATAGCCTTTCTGGCATCAATAATTTGCCTTCGGTGAGTTTTGCAAGTGGGCAAACCTTATTGTTAAATGCTTTAAAAGATGGTGTCCTTAATGTTTCAACTAAAATTGTGGTATTTAGTGTTGATTCTAAGCCATCGAGTGGCAATTTTGCTACAATTCTTGACAATAATCCAGCTACAACTTCACAAAGAATTCTTATTAATCCAACTAATATTTTGGTTAATAATGGCGGAACACATGCAAATGCTATAACATATAGCATTAAAAATACTTATATTGTGGCAGTTATTTTTAATGGATCAAATTCTTATTATAAAATAAATAGTGGTGACATTACACCGGCAAATAATATTGGCACAAACTCTTCAAACTATCTTACCGTTGGTGGCGAAAATTTTGTTGGCAAAATCTCAGAAATAATAATTTTTAATCGCATGCTAAAAGAAACCGAAATAACAGAAATATTTAATTATCTCGGCAAAAAATATAAAGTTACCGTTTAATACCATGTGAGGGTAGCGTTGGCAAGCAGATCTCGATCTGAATTCCCCGCACTAACGAAGGGGTGGATTTTTTTTGCCTTGGCAAAAAAAAGACGAGGTAGTTTTGGTAGACGATCGCAGATTGTTTTTTCAAAAGGATCCTACCGTGTGTTGCCGACACTACCCCGTCGACCTTCGGTCGCCACCACTTCTGCAAGAAGGGGAATTCAGATCGAGATTTGCTTGCAAACACTACCTCCACTCAAGCGAGATCTTGTAAAAATTGTAAAACTTGGTGAGCTAAAGCAAATTTTTGTGTTTCGTTAAAATTTTGATGATGGGCAAAAAACAACAATTTTTGTTGTGGTAAAATTTTGATTTTGGTTTGTTTTTGCAAGCTAAATGCTAAAATTTTGTCGGCAAAACTGCATTTATTTTCATAAAAACCAATCTGCACTCCTTGATTTACCAACTCTAAACTGGCGATTTGCATTTGGCAACAGCGATGTTTTAAAATTGCCATTTCAAGCAAGTTAATTGTTTCTGGTTGCGGTTTGCCAAAGCGATTAATTAATTCGTTAAGTAAATTTTGATATTCTTGTTCGGTGCTAAGGCAAGCGATTTTTTTATAAAAACTCATACGTAAAGACAAGTCGGGCATATAATCTTCGGCAATAAACATCGAGATACCCAGTTTTACCGACACTTGATGATTTGGATGATAATTTTCTGTGCCTCCATCGTTTGTTTTTAATTGATTGACAGCATCAAACAATAGTTGCTGATAAAATTCTGCTCCAACTTCGTTGATATGCCCCGACTGCTCTTCGCCCAACAAATTACCGCTTCCGCGAATATCAAGATCGGAACTTGCCACATTAAAACCAACGCCAAGAGAATCTAGCCTTTGCATCACTTCTAGTTTTTTCATATTTTCTTTGCTAGTTTTTTGATTTTTATCGAGCATAAAATAGCAATAACCTCGGGTTTTTCCTCGACCAACTCTGCCTCTTAATTGATAAAGTTGTGCCAAACCAAAATGTTCGGCCTTATAAATAATCATTGTGTTGGCATTGGCAATGTCGATGCCAGATTCGATGATGGTGGTTGAAAGCAACACATCGATTTTACCTTCTAAAAATTCGTTCATAATTTGCTCTAATTTCGCTCCTGGTATTTGCCCGTTGGCTACTGCAATATTTAGTTCGGGCAACAACACCTGCAATCTAGGAAAAATTTCTTGCAAATCTTTGATTTTTGGCACCACAAAAAATACTTGCCCGCTACGGTTATATTCTCTCATAATCGCTTCCCTGACAATCACCGAATCATAAGGCAAGACAAAGTTTCGCACCGCCAATCGGTCGAGAGGAGGGGTGGCGATAAGGCTTAAATCTTTCACTCCGCCAAGCGACATTTGTAAAGTTCTAGGAATTGGAGTTGCCGAAAGAGTGAGTAAATGCACGGCATTTCGTAGTTTTTTTAGTTTTTCTTTTTGAGCCACCCCAAAATGCTGTTCTTCGTCGATAATTACCAAGCCCAAATTAGCAAATTTAATGCCATCAGCAAGCAAAGAATGAGTGCCAATGACAATATCTAAGCCGCCTTTTTGCAAATTTTCTTTGATATTTTTTGCTTCTTTTGGCGAAGTAAGTCGAGAGAGTAGGGCGATTTTTATTTTGCTGTAAGCAAATCTTTTGCTAAAATTGCGATAATGTTGTCTTGCCAATATGGTGGTGGGGGCGATAATTGCCACTTGCATTGGGTTTTGTTGCAGGCAAGTGATGGCAGAAGCCCTAAGTGCTACTTCGGTTTTGCCAAAACCAACATCGCCACAAATGAGCCGATCCATCGGTTTGCCACTTTGCAAATCTTGCTCGACTTCTAAAATTGCCTTGGCCTGATCGGGAGTTTCGGTGAAGCCAAAATAAGCGATAAATTCGTTATACAAATGTTGATCGACCTGAAAAGCAATGCCTTGGGTAGTTTTTCTTATGGCGGCGATTTTTAATAATTCTTCGGCGGTGAGTTTGATTTTGTCTTGGGTTTTTTTGCAACGACTTTTCCAGTTGTTGGTGTTGCCGAGTTTGTCGAGTTGTATGGCGGGGTTTTCGGCAGAATATCGATAAATCAAGCTAATATCGTCGACAGGCACAAACAAAGTGTCGTTGTTGGCATATAAAATTTTTAACATATCAACTTTAATGCCTAAAACCACCAAAGGATGAATGCCTAAAAATTTGCCAATACCATAATCGCGATGCACCACCAATTCGTTGCAAGTGATTGCCAAAGTTTCTTCGATAAGTCTTTGCGAGCCACTTTTATTGCTTTGTTGATGATGAGATTTTTCGCCAAACAAAGCTTGTTCGCCGATTATAAAAAAATCATCTACGACAAAACCAAAATGCAAGGGCAGTTTTGCTAAACTAATTTTATTAATAAAAGTTTTTTGTATTGCTAAGAAATTGTCTAATTCTTGGGTATAAAGTTGATAATCGTGCAAAAGTTTTGGCAATCTTTCTTGCATACTTGGCTGTAAATAGCCAACCATAAAGCGATTTTGCTTGCTTTGATGAGCTTGTATATATTGCGAAAACAAGGTGAGTGGATCTTGTTTGTTAATTCTGGCGGTAGCAGTAAAATTAGGTATTGGTCTGATGTTTAAATCGAGTTTAAGCAAATTATTATTGCCGATATTTTCGTCTTCACTAAATTCGAGCACTAATTTTTGATTGTTGATGTTAAATTTATCATACAACAATTCTGGCAAAATTGGGTTATATAAATTTTCTGGATGAATTTTTTGTTCGTGTAGCCGATTTTGATAATATTCGCAGATATTTTTATAGCGATAATCAATATTTTGGCTTAGGTTTTTATCATAAAAAACCACAGGCTGTTGAAAATAATCAAAAATACTTACCAAATCTTGTTGGTAAAAAAATGGCAACCAATTTTCTAGGCCAGGATAGTGTTTATGAGTACTTACTGCATCGTAAAGCAAATCGTTTGATTGATAAACAAAAGAACTGCGATATTTTGCTTGAAAAGTTTGTAAATTTTCTGTTTGAAAAAATAACTCGCTGGTTGGTAAAATTTCGAGTTTTTTGACCTCTTCGTAGCTTAATTGAGTGATGGGATCAAAAATTTTAATCGATTCTATTTCTTCGCCAAAAAAATCAAGACGATAGCCAATTACATCGCCAGCTTGTTGCAAAACTAAATCGACAATGCCACCTCTCATTGCAAATTCACCAACTTCATTGGCGGTGGTTTGCCTAGTGTAGCCTAAATTTATTAAAAAATTAGCAATAGATTTTAGCAAAACTTTATCGCCTTTGCTTACCGATAAACCGATATTGTGTAGTTCGTTTTTGGCAATGGTTTTTTGCACCAAAGCATTCACAGAAGTGATGATTAATCGCGGAGAAATTGCTGGTTTTTGCAATAAAAACAAGGCTTTGATTCGTTGAGCTAAAATTTGCGGTTTAGGCGAAGAGCGATCGTAGGGTAAAGAATCGAAAGCAGGAAAGCTAATAATTGTCAAAGAAGGCGAAAAAAACTTGACTTGGTTGGCTACAAATAGCATTTCGGCATCATTGTTGGCAATAAAAACGATATCGTTGGTTTTAAATTGAGCCTGGGCAATAACTTGTGAAATAACAAAACCCTTGCTGTCTTGCGGGCAGTTAATAAAAACGGCAGAATGATTTAGATGTTTGAGCTGTAATTGATAATTCATAAGCTTGATGATATTTTTTGGGCGAGAAAAAAACTTACTTGCCAATCGAGATTGATTGGCTTTTGCCAACTATTTTTTTGTTTTAGTAGTGTCAAAAAATTATTGTGTTGATGGTTTTTGGTGTTGGCTCCAATATTTTTAAAATAACTTACGGCTTCTTTAAAACTGATAAAAGATTGTGAAAAATCTTGCCAAGAATGATGAATAATTGTAAAACCGCAAGCCAATAGATTTTCGTAAAATTGTTGATGGCTTGGCAAATCGTTGATTTTGACTAGGTTAGTTAAGTTTTGTAAAGAATTAGCATTAGGCAAAGCTACTGCCAGCAAAGCATTTTGTTTTAAAACCTTGTGCAAACTAAACAAAGCAGAAGTAGAAAGCCACTGCAACACAAAAGAAGAAACAATAAAATCGAAATAATCAGCGCAAAAGGGCAGGTGATTGATATCGGCCAACACAGGAAAGAAATTGCTGGGGCGATTTTGCCAAGATTGTAGCATTGACAAGGCAAAATCAACCTCATAAATTTGAGCAGAATCGGCAAACTGCCAAGTTTTGCCAACAATACTGGTGCCAGAGCCAGCATCGAGAATTATTTTTGCCGAGGGCAAATATTTTTGAGCTAATGAATATAATTGAGAGGAGCTTTTTTGCTGAATTTGGCTATATTGCTGATAGTTTTGAGCTTTTTTGCTAAAATTGTGGCTGATTTTATGAGGGTTAAAAGAGCTATTGTCAAAAACGAAATGCATAGACTAGTTATTTGACAAAGTTTTTGAGCATAAATTTTTAAGTGGTGGGATTGGTAGGGATCGAACCTACGACCAAGGCGTTATGAGCGCCCTGCTCTAACCGCTGAGCTACAATCCCCCTAAGTAAAAAATTAAAAAATTAATTAAAAAAATAGCTTAGCAAATAAAAAGCTTGCAAGTAATAGTAGCAATAATAAAATATTTTTGCAAATACTTTTTTAAGTTTTTTTGGAACCAGTTATATAACCAATTGTATTTTGACCTTACAATAAATAATTTATGAAAAATATCATTAAAATAGGCTTGGCTGGCTTAGGAGTTGTTGGTAAATCTGTTTATGAGATCATTTATCACGATGCCGAATTATTAAAATTAAAAAGCAATCATCAGCTTAAAATAGTTGCCGTCTCTGCCAAAACCGCCAAAAATTTTGTTGCTTCTGATGTTAAATTTTATAACAATCCGCTCGATTTAGTTTATGACAACGAAATAGATGTTATTATCGAGTTAATTGGCGGGCAAGATATTGCCAAACAATTAATTATTTCTGCTTTACAAAACAACAAAAAAGTTATCACTGCCAACAAGGCTTTGCTTGCTTGTTGTGGCTATGAATTGGCAAAAATAGCCAACCAACACAATGGTGTTTTGGTTTATGAAGCTTCTGTTGCTGGTTCTATTCCAATAATCAAAGCTTATCAACAAGGTTTTTTAGCTAATAAAATCAACAAAATCTATGCCATTCTCAATGGCACTTGTAATTTCATATTAACTGAAATGACCAACAAAAAACAAGATTTTTTACCATCTCTCAAACAAGCACAAACACTTGGTTTTGCCGAGGCCGATCCTACTTTTGATATCGAAGGCATCGACACCGCTCACAAAATTAGCATTTTAGCTTCTTTAGCCTCCAATACCTCTCCTAATTTTCAGCAAACCTATATTGAAGGCATCACCAAAATCACTGCTAACGATATTAAAATAGCCAATCAACTAGGTTATAAAATAAAATTATTAGCTACCTATCAACAACAAGAAAATAATCAAGTTTTGCAAGCGGTTTATCCTGCCTTAATTTCGCAACAACACAAAATTTCGCAAGTTGATGGTTCTTATAATTGCATTCTCACCTACGGTCAATATTTTGATGATAGTTTTTTTGTTGGTAAAGGGGCAGGGGGCAACCCAACTGCCTCTGCTGTTGTTGCCGATTTGCTTGACATTGCTAACAATACTTATAACAAACAAATACTTGGCTACAATGCCAACAAAATCAACAACGATGAGCAAAAAATTATTTCTATCAACCAAAGATTTGGTCAATATTTAATTTTATTTCATTTTAATAAATCGCAAAATAATTTAGTTATCGAAAGTGTCTTTAAAGACTCGCAAATAGATTGTTTGCAAGCTAGTTGCATCGAACTTGACGAAACCAAAGTAATTTGTGGCATCATCACCAACAAACAAATCGAACAAAACATTGTCGATACTCTTGATTTGCTTGATAAATCAATTATTAAAGAGGCAAAATTTATTCGAGTTGAAACCTTTTAATTCTATGCAATGCACCTTTACTTTTGAGCTTTACTGCGAAGAAATACCTGCTAAAATGCAGGATTCTGCTCTCAAACAATTTCAGCAAATATCTAATGAAATTTTGCAAAAAAATCAACTTAATTTTCAAGAGCAAAACCTCATAACTCACATTACTTGCAACAGATTAATTTTAATTATCAACAATTTATCTGCTCAGCAAATTAAAGAATCTGTCAAAAAAATCGGCCCCAACATCAATGCCAATCAATCTGCTCTTGATGGTTTTTTAAAAGCCAACCAATTAAATGATGTTTCGCAATTAACCATTGAAAATAATTTTTTTGTTTATCAAACCCCCACACAAACCATCGACACTGCTCAAATTATTGCCAAATCTTTGCCAACTATTTTACAAAAAATGCAAAATTCGTGGCAAAAATCAATGAAAATGCCCAATCATCAGCAATGCACCCATTTTTGGGTAAGGCCAGTAAAAAATATCTTGGCGATGTTTGAAAACAAGGTGGTTGACTTTAGTTTTTTTAACTTGTCTACCAATAATCTTGTTAATATTGATAAATATCAGCAAATTGTTTTAGCGAAAGCCACCGATTATTTACCTATTTTAGAGCAACAAAAAATTATTTTTAATCAATCCGATCGAATTAATTTTATTTCACAACAATTACAAATATTGGCTCAAAAAAATCATCTCACCTTAATTGATAAAAACAGCTCTTTACTGCAAGAAGTGGCAGGTTTGTCCGAAAAAATGGCAGTTTTGCAAGCTAAAATTCAGCCTAATTTTTTATCTTTACCTCCAGAAGCTCTCATTGTTACTTTAAGAAATAATCAAAAATATTTTCTTGCTTTAGATGCAGAAAACAAAATTGCTCCCTATTTCTTTTTTATCACCAATCAACTAGATGCCAAGTTTCATCAAAAAATTATTTTAGATAATCAAAAAGTTGTTAATGCCCGTTTATCTGATTTGCAATTTTTTATTGAAGAAGATTTAAAGCAACCGCTCATCAATTATTTTGCTAATTTAAAAAATATCACTTTTCATCAAGATTTAGGAAGTGTTTTTGCCAAAACTCAAAGAATGGCCGATTTAGCAAAATTTATGGCGGTTTTCATCCCGCATTGCAACCTAAAACAAATCGAACTGGCTTGTAATTTAGCAAAATGCGATCTTGCCACCAAAGCAGTTGCTGAAATGCCTGAATTGCAAGGAAAAATCGGGGCTTTTTATGCTAAAAAACAGCACTATAATTTAGAAATAACAAAAGCAATAGAGCAACATTACCTGCCAAATTCGGCAAATTCTGCTTTGCCTAGCAATTCTTTAGCAATTAATTTAAGTTTGGCAGATAAAATTGATAGTTTAGTAGGTTTTTTTCTTATCAATCAAAAACCAACCAGCTCTAAAGATCCTTTTGCTCTTAGAAGGCAAGGCCTTGGCATTATCAAAACCATTTGGCATCATAATTTATCTATACCTATCGAATTAACACTAAAAAGAGCTTTAAATAATTTTCCGAGTAAAATTTTTAATCAACAAAAACAAATTAAAGCTTGTAAAAATTTTCAAAATACCGTTATTGACGAAATAAAACTTTTTTTAATAGAAAGATTAAAATTTTTTCTCAAAGATCAATTAAATGTGCCTTTTTACCTCACCGAATGGTTTTTATCTAAACAATCTAAGCTAAATATTGCGCATTTAATTAACAATATTTTATTGTTAAACGATTTCTTAAATAGCAGTGATTCACAAAATTTATTAGTTGCCTACAAAAGAGCCGTAAATTTACTAAACGAAGTTCATCTTGATAAATTAACTTTTGTCAATAAAATCAAGTGCCAACTAAATATTGAAAAAGAACTGAATCAACAAACAAAACAACTGCTAAAACCATTAAAAAAAGCTTTACAACAGCTCGATTTAAGCGAAAGTCTAAATTTAATCAACAATTTTGGCAATATTTTACAAACTTTTTTAAATCAAGTAACCATCAACGATAATAATGCAAAAAATAAGCAACAAAAATTGTTTTTGCTTAACAATGCTATTTTACTTATTTCAACAATCATACCATTTCAAAACAATTAATACCATTTCTACTAATTAAAATCATATTGTAACGAAATATTATATTCAGTCGTGCTAGACGCAACGACATGATTTTTGAGATAAAAACTTTAAAAAACGATTGCCTGTATATCCATACAGGCAGAGGCTTTTTGAAGCCTTTTAACCAAAAAGATGAAGTTAGAATGTGAAAAACCATAAAATTATTTTAATTAGTGGAAATGGTATAATACCATTTTTAAGCTATGCTATTAAGTCAATACTTTTTACCAACTCTCAAAGAAAATCCTCTCGATGCCTCGGTGGTTTCGCATCAACTAATGATTCGAGCAGGTATGATAAGGCAAACCGCCTCGGGCATTTATAGCTGGTTGCCACTTGGTTTGAAGGTGTTAAGAAAAGTTGAAAATATCATTAAACAAAAAATGGATGCATCTGGTGCTTGCGAAATTTTAATGCCAACCATTCAACCTGCCGAACTATGGCTCGAATCAGGAAGATACAACGATTATGGCAAAGAAATGCTTCGCATCAAAGATCGCCACGATCGTGATTTGCTTTACGGCCCAACACACGAAGAGGTGGTAACCGATTTATTTCGTAAAAATATTTTTTCTTACAAAGATTTGCCAAAAAATCTTTATCAAATCCACTGGAAGTTTCGCGACGAAGTTCGCCCAAGGTTTGGTTTGATGAGGGGTCGAGAATTTTTAATGAAAGATTCCTATTCTTTTGATTTAGATCTAGAAGAATCAAAAAAAACCTACAACCTAATGTATGCCACTTATTTTAAAATTTTTCAAGCAATCGGTTTAAAGCCAATCGCTTTAAAAGCCGACACAGGGGCGATTGGTGGCAATTTATCGCACGAATTTCATGTTTTGGCCGACACTGGCGAAAGTGCTATTTTTTACGATAAAAAATTTGACGAAATATCAAAACAAAAAGATATAAACATTGCCGATATGCAACAAATTTATGCCATGGCAGACGATTTGCATATTCCAGAAAAATGCTCGGTAAAACCAGCAGATTTAATGTCAAAAAGAGGAATAGAAGTTGGTCATATTTTTAACTTTGGCACCAAGTATTCTCAGGCTATGCAAGCAACTGTATTAGGGAAAAACAGCGAAAAAATTTATCCTTATATGGGCTCTTATGGCATCGGTGTTTCAAGGGTTGTGGCCGCTTGCATCGAGGCAAATCACGACAATAAAGGCATTATTTGGCCAAAAGCAATCGCTCCTTTTGCAGTTATTTTGATTAATCTTAAGCCTAACAATTTGCAAGTAAATGAGCTTTGTTTACAAATTTATCAGCAATTGCAACAACATCAAATCGAAGTGCTTTTTGATGATACAAAAAACAGCTTTGGGCAAAAACTGGCCATCGCCGATTTAATTGGCATTCCTACTCAAATTTTAGTTTCCGATAAATCTTTAAATGAAGTAGAAATCAAAAATCGTCAAACCCAAGAAAAACAACAAGTTGCCGTTGAAAATATTTTACAATTTTTAAAAAATAATTGTTGCTAAAATTGTTTGCATTTTAAGTTATAAACCTAAATAATTGACACATCAAAAAATAATTTAAAAAATATGACAACCGATTACAATATTGTCGATATAGTTTTTATCACTTCTGCCCTAATCATTATTGGCATTGCTAGTTTTAGAGGTTTAATAAAAGAGGTGTTTTCTTTAATAAGCTGGGCGGCTGCTTTTCTTGCCTCTTATTTACTTTCTGGCATTGTTGCCAAACTATTTGCTCAGCATTCTACTTTAAACATTGCTATAATCGAAATCATCACAAGAAGTGTTATTTTTACTATTGTGTTTTTAATTATGATTTTTTCCACTTCTGGTTTAGCCAAAGAAATTACCTCTTCTTTTTCGCCAGCCTTAAACAATTTTTTAGGAGTGATTTTTGGAGCCTTTAAAACCTTATTAATTTTTGGCTTGTTATATGCCACCTACCTCACAATTAATCAAATTATGACAGGCACAAAAATTGCTATCAATAAAAACGATAAAACACCAAAAATCATTTCTTCGGCAAAAACTGGTGGCATCATCAAATATTCTGGAGAATTTCTTCAACCTATTGTTTATGGTTTTATCGGCTCTATTTACAACAATTACAGCGGTAGTTTATCAGGCAAAAACCAAGAAATAGAACCATTGCTTCATTTGATACAAAACAATTACAATATCGACGAATTACAACAAGGATTAGAAAATAATAAAAATTTAAATCCCGATTCAACAAATTCAAATATCGATGATTATCGCAATAACTTGCAAAAATTACAAGAAAAGCTAAACAACAATACTCAAACAAACGAAGATCAAGGTAATGCAAAAAATGAAGAGCAAAACCAGCAAAACCAGCAAATAAAAACCCAACAAAACAACCAAGCACCAAGCGAAGAAAAAGGCTATAATCAACAAGACATTAAAAAGAAAGACTATATCATTAAAGTAATTAAAAACTAATAACTCAAAACTATGTTTAAACTTCACAATAAAACTGCTCTTATCACTGGTTCAACTGGCGGAATTGGTTCTGCTATTGCCAAAACTCTATATAAACAAGGTGCCAAAATCATTATTTCTGGCACCAAGCTCGAAAAATTACAAGAACTTGCTAAAGAAATTGCCAAAGAAGATGCTCATAAAATCTCTTGCATTCCTTGTAATTTAGCCGATCTCAATGAAGTAGAAAATTTATTTGACAAAGCAGAAGAATTTTCGCCAATCGATATTTTAGTTTGCAATGCTGGCATCACCAAAGATAATTTAATTTTAAGAATGAAAACAGAAGATTTTCAACAAGTAATCGACACCAACCTTCGTTCTACTTTTATTTTAAACCGCAATGCCATCAAAAAAATGCTCAAAAGAAAATATGGCAGAATCATCAACATTGCTTCGGTTGTGGCAAGCACCGGCAACCCTGGTCAAGCAAATTATGTGGCTTCCAAAGCGGGTATGATTGGGCTTAGCAAATCTTTAGCCAGCGAAGTGGCCACCAGAGAAATCACCGTTAATTGCATTTCACCAGGTTTTATCACTAGCCCTATGACCGACATTTTAACCGATGTGCAAAAACATGCAATTTTGGCAAAAATACCAGCAGGAAAAATGGGAACAGCTCAAGAAATTGCCAATGCGGTTGCTTTTTTGGCGAGCCAAGAAGCCTCTTATATTACAGGTCATAATTTGCAAGTTAACGGTGGCATGTTTATGAATTAAGCTATAATATTGCAAAATTGCCGAAATGTCAGAAAATAATATTCAACAAATTCCAGAAAATACCGCTAAACAGCTCTATAATCTAAATGCCGAGCAGGCCTTGCTTGGTGGTATTTTATTAAACAACGAATATTTAAATCGTGTTAACGAGTTCTTGTTGCCCGAGCATTTTTATGAGCCAATTCATCAAAAAATTTATGCCTACATTCTTGATACCATTCAAAAAACTGGCATCGTTGCTAACGAAATAACTTTAAAATCTTTTTTTAGTCACAACGAGCAAATTAAAGCAAATGGCGGTTTGCAATATTTCAACACTTTGTTTGCTTCTGCTAGCGGAATTATTGATTTACTTGATTATGGTAGATTAATTTTTGATTTATCCAGCAAAAGAAAATTAGTCAACATTGGCGAAGAAATTGTTAATCAAGCCTACAAATCTGGCTATGTTATTTCGGCAGAGCAACAAATAGAACAAGCAGAAGCCAAATTATTCGATCTATCAATTCATGGTCAGGCAAAAAAACAAGATTTTTCTAGCATCAGCAACTTTTTAAAAGAAACCATCAATAAAGCGCAACTCGCCAAACAAAGAGACAGTCACATTAGTGGCATTTCCACTGGTTTACTTGACCTTGACAACATTTTAGGCGGTTTGCAATCATCTGATTTAATTATTTTGGCAGGTAGGCCATCAATGGGCAAAACCGCCCTCGGCATCAACATTGCCATCAATGCTTGCAAATGGCTCAACCCCGTTTTAGAAGACAAACAACAGCAAAAAGCGGTGGGCTTTTTTTCTTTAGAAATGTCTTCCGAGCAACTTTCTACCAGAATTCTTTCTATGGAATGTAGCATCAACTCGCAAAAATTTCGCAACGGGCAACTAAACCAAACCGAGTGGGAGGTTATCGCCACTCGTTCTGGCGAAATTTCTAATTTGCCTTTTTTCATCGACGAAACCCCTGCATTAAGCATTGTGGCAATAAGAAATAGAGTCAGAAAAATGATCAGAAAACAAAATCTTTCTTTATTGGTGGTTGATTATTTGCAATTAATTAAAGGCAGTTTTACCAAAGCCGATCAGGGCAGGGTGCAAGAAGTTTCTGAAATCACCCAAGGTTTAAAGGCAATTGCCAAAGAATTTAATGTGCCTGTTATTGCTTTGTCGCAACTTTCAAGGGCGGTTGAACAGCGAGAAGATAAAAGACCGCAACTTTCTGATCTTCGAGAATCGGGCTCAATTGAGCAAGATGCCGATGTGGTTGCCTTTATTTATCGACAAAGTTATTATGTCGAAAGAGAAAGGCCCGGCGAAGACCAAGTGGTGAAATTTGAAGATTGGAAAAATAAAATGCAACAAATAGCCCATAAAGCCGAAATTATTATCGCCAAACAACGAAACGGCCCAGTTGGCTCGGTTGAATTATTTTTTGATGCCGAATTTACCCGGTTTGGCAATTTGCAAAGTTTTTGAAAAAATATTTACAATTAAAAATATTATCTTAACATTATTGTTGCCTATTTTAAAACTGGTTAGGGTCTAGACAATTTTAGAGAGGATTTTCTCTAATTATTTTCAACAAAATTTTATATAAATTTTGTTTTCTGTTATTAAATCTAAACTCACTTTCTTTTAAATGCAAGATAAACTTTTCATCGGTTAATCCATTAAATTTTGCCAATCTTCTCTTTGAATAACTCCAAAAAGATTCTATGCCATTGACATGATTTTTGCCTCTAGCGAATTCATTTTTTGAATGAAAAACTCTATGATGAGTATAGCCATTTAATATTAAACCATCATAAGCTTTCCAGCCATCTGTATTAATAATTGACCCTTCTAAAATTTTACCTTGAATAATTGGCATTAATTGCTCTTTGGTGCAGTTTTTTACTACCTCTACATAAACTCTTCCATCTCGTTTTAATAGTCCAAAAACAGGTGTTTTTCAATTATATCACTTTGGGGGCTCCTCTGCCTTTTTTACCTCCC
>CANNFC010000010.1:0-27253 GCA_947503755.1 Rickettsiales bacterium
TTCTAACAATAAAACATTATAATTTATGCCATATTTTACAACACAAATCGACAATATACAATCTATTTTTCAAACTTGGGAAAATCTATCGGAACCAAATAAATCGATGCGAATTAACCATATTTTGCCTTTTTTGCAATTAGCCAGTATTATTAATGCATTATTAATACTGTATCACCAGATGATAAGCTACAAAAAATCATAGATGATTTTAAACAATATTACGAATCTGATAAAAACCAGCATCCGCTCGAGCTAAAAACTGGATCTTCGCAGTTAAGTTATGAACAATTAAGAAAAATTAGTGATGCTGAGATAGGAGAAACAATTCCTACCGATCGTGTAAATGAAGTATTAAAATATAAAAATGCCTATCATCATGCACATGTTGTTGTGAATTATTATTTTGGTAACCTGATTGATGAGAGAAGTTTTTCTACAGATTTTGGCGATTTTATAAAAGAAATTAATGATATTGTTCAAAAGAAATCGCAACAACAAAAAGGCACCATATTTGATAAAACAGAAAATCAGGTTTTATTAAATCAAGCAGGAGATTTTGCCCGTCAACTACAAGAATCTGCCGAAATAGTCAACGATCCCGAGCTTGTTTTGCAATGGCAAGAGCAGTTTAATTATGCATATCCAACTTCCTACACTCAAAATACCAGCAAGCAAATTGGTGTTTTTCAACAAAAATCAATGCCAAGTGCAGGATCTATAGAAGAACCCATAACCATAAGAGCTGGTGTAGAGGTTGAAATTAGTTTTGCTAATCAAAATAGCCAGTCTAGGCAAGCTGAATTTGATTATAAAACCATCGCCGACTTAAACAAAATTTTTGCCACTTTTAACAACACCCAAGCATTTGAAAAGAATTATGCCGGCTCTAACTATTCTTTGAAAACAGTTGATCGAGCTAATTTTTCTAAACTTTTTAAGATTGATAGAAGAAAAATTGTTAGCAAAAAAATAGCAGTAAAATCGAACGTATAGATCTTAATCGTGGCACTTTTAATTTGATCAAGAAGATTATTCTTCAAAATACCAAACGAGATAATGTTAATTTGAAAGAGACAGAAGTTGAGCAAACTATATCCAAAATGTCAAAAGAAGAAGCTTTGGCATTTTTATTGTTGTTTGGCAATGAAGAATTGTCACACACTCAGTCTTTACCTATTAACTTTGATGGCATAAAACATAATGTGACAGCGGTTTATGAATTGATAAAAAATGATCAATTTTATGAAAAAAATGTTGACTGGGTTCATGCTTTAGAAATTGATATTTTTTTAGACAAGATCGATAATGAAAAAATCAAAAGCTTATCGCAAAAATGGCAAGACATAGTTTATTGGTCTTAATTTGATGCTAGTCAATCAACAAACTAATTTTTCTTTTAATAAAGATGATCGAGATTTGATAGATTATAAAGTAAAAGATGGAACGGCAACAATTAGCGAATTGGCTGTTTTTATATTGCAAAAAGTGCAAAATATGGCAAAAAAAGTTGATGATGAACACAATATTTTTCAGAGATTCACTAGATATTGGTATTGGTTTTGATGCTAAAAAATCTGGTAACAGAACTTTCTTTGGGGATACAGCTAGAAAAGCTAAGCAAGTTTTTGGTGAAATTACTAATTTTACAATTCATAAGCAGGTGGCGGCCAAAACATCGCAAATAAGAATTAGCCAAAATCCAGAAGGTGTAAGCATTGTTGAAATTAGATTGGCAAGAGTTAATTCTCATAATGCGATCCCACCAAAAGGGCAGTATGATTTTGGCTTGTCTGAAGAATTGATGCAGAATGTATTTAGAGAAGTGCAAAACGAAGTTAGTAAGTTAACGAAAGAGGAATTTGAAAAATTGTTAAATAATCGAGTTGAGATTGTTGATGGCAAAGTGCCGATCTTGCCTGCGATACCTAGGATTGAGATAAGAGCTATTTATGCAAGACCCAGCTCTTCTATTGAAAATGTTTCTGCCCTTCTTTTGAAACCTATTACTATTTTACAAAACATTAGGCAAGGTTAGGTTTTTTCAAATATTGTGATATTTGCCTGCAAAATAAAGTAATGGTGAAGAATTGTTGATTTTGCCAAAATCAACAACTTCACCAATTATAATGTGATGATCGCCCATTTTGATGATTTTATGTCGTTTACATTCAAGAAAAGCAAGAGAATCATAAAAAATTGGGTTGCCATATTTGCCAAAAAAATAAGGAGCGACAAACCATTTTTGTGAGTTTTTGGGGGTAGAAAATGCCGAAGAAAGCTCTTGTTGTTGTTGGCTTAAAATGTTAAAAGCAAAATGTTTATTTTTTTTAAAATAGGCTAAATTAGCAGATTTATTATCGATGCAAAACAAAACCAAGGGCGGATCGAGCGAAACCGAGGTGAAAGAATTGATGGTCATACCAAAAAACTCATCGGCAAAGAGTTTTTTAATTTTGCTTAATAAGTTGTTATTAATAAAATTTTGCCATTCAAGCAATTTAATTAATTTTTTTTGTTTGGCAAATTGATTAGAAATGGCAATGCCCCAAGAATTGGTTTGTAAAAAATTATGCCAAAAATCTTCAAATTTTTGGCTAATTTTATGTTTTTGAAAAGAATTTTCGTGAAAAAAAGCAGTAGAAAAAAAGTTTTTCTTTCTGGCACAAGCAATAATCACACCAGTGGCAAAGCACCCCAAAGTTTCTCTTAGTTTTTTTACATCGGCGGTCATTTTATTATAGACATTATGGTTTGTTGTAAAACATTAAACAAACCATCTTGTTGAGGCATAATGATTGGAATGTAAATTTGCAACAATAATAAGCCAAGCAAAACCAAGCCTAAAATGGTGATGGTGGCATAATTGCTGATGATGCCATTTTGTATTTTAGAACAACCAACAGAGGTAGTTTGACATATTTTGCCACAAGCGTTAACGATGCCGTCAATGATGATGGAATCGATAATTTTCCAAGAAAATTTAGCTAAACAAAATAGCGGTTTTATTAATAGAATTTGATATATCTCATCAAAATACCACTTGTTAAAAGAAATTTTATATAGCCAACTGCATTTTTTAGCAATTTTTTGAGGCAAATTAGTGGCAAAAATATAAAGCAACCAAGCAATAAAAATGCCAACAACACCAACAATAAGAGGCAGAGATTTAATAAAAGTTGGCAAGTGATGCATTTCGTTATAGATGGTAAATTTATTAAAACTAGACATAATCGCTTCTAGTAAAAAATTTTGAGTGGCAGAAGCCAAATTGAGATATTTATAACCAAAATAGCCTGCAAAAATTGAACCAATCGCCAAAATAAATAGCGGAATAAGCATTGTTTTTGGTGGCTCATGAACATGATCAAAAGCATGTTGATCGAGTTTTGTTTTGCCGTGAAACACTAAAAATAATAATCGCCAAGAATAAAAAGCGGTAAGAAAAGCCGAAGCGATACCCATATAAAAAGCAAATTTGCCCAAAGGATGATGGCTTGCAAAAGCAAATTCTAAGATAGCATCTTTAGAATAGTAGCCTGCCAGAGGCGGAATACCGGCCAAAGCCAAAGAGCCAAGCCACATCATAGCACAAGTTATGGGTAGTTTTTTGGCAATACCGCCCATTTTGGTGATGTCTTGTTGATGATGCAAAGCATGAATAACACTGCCAGCAGAAAGAAAAAGCAAAGCTTTAAAAAAAGCATGAGTTGCAAGGTGAAAAATTGCCGAAGAATAGGCAGAAACACCGCAAGCAAAAAACATATAACCAAGTTGCGAACAAGTAGAATAAGCAATAATTTTTTTGATATCGGTTTGAGTAAAAGCAATAGTGGCAGCAAAAAGAGCGGTAACAGCACCAACACAGGCAACCACATTTAAAGCCAATGGCGAAGCCTCAAATAGGCTAGAACAACGAACCAATAAAAACACCCCAGCAGTTACCATTGTGGCAGCATGAATTAGAGCAGAAACTGGGGTTGGCCCTTCCATTGCATCGGCAAGCCAAACATGCAAACCAATTTGAGCCGATTTGCCCATGGCCCCAATAAATAAAAGCAAGCAAATAGCATCTATGCTAGAAATATTTTTGCCAAATAAAGTAAAATTATCGCCTGTTTTGTGGCAAATTAACGAAAAAACATCTTGAAAGTTAACAGTTTGAAAGGTTGCATAAATTAAAGCGATGCCCAAAATGAGTGCCAAGTCGCCAACTCGGTTGGTGATAAAAGCTTTGATTGAAGCATTGTTTGCCGAGCTTTTTTTAAACCAAAAGCCAATTAATAAATAAGAGGCAACACCCACCCCTTCCCAGCCAAAAAATAATTGCAAGAAATTATCAGAACTCACCAAGGCTAGCATAAAAAAGGTAAACAAAGACAGATAAGACATAAATCGAGCCAACGATTTATCGTGATGCATATAGCCGATAGAATAAAGATGCACCACAAAAGACACTAAAGTTACTATCACAAACATTAAAGCGGTGAGCGAATCAAGATATATTTCCCAGTCGACCACAAACTTGCCGATGTTGATAAAATTAAAAAGATGATAGCTTTGCGAAGTGCGATCGTGATAGAATTTATAAAACACCACAACTGCAAAAGTGGCTGATAAAAACAAGCAAAAAGTGCTGAAATATTTGGCAAAATTATCGACCAAAACTCTGTGTTTGGCAAAAATTTGCAAAGCAATGGCAGGCAATAAAAAACCAAGTAAAGGCAAAAAAACTATAAGTTTGGCAAGCATTTTTTTGACGAAAATTTTGTTGAAAAAATAGCAGATGGCAAAAATGATAATAAAACAAGATAAAAAGTCAAATTTTATTTTTTAAAATTAAAATGGAGCAACATCACTAATCTTCGGCATTTTCATCTTCAAATATTTGTTGCTCTAATTGTTGTATGAGGTTTTGAATGGTTGTTTTATAGCGAAACAATTCTTGCACTTGCTCAAAACAAAAATCGCTGTGTTTAGTGGCTTGTTGATATTGATTTTCGATGTTTAAGGCTAGATTTTTTAGTAACAAAATTTGTATTTTTTTTTCAAGATGCCGGCGATTGCAAGCGGGTTGGTGCATTTTATTGTGTAATTCACCTAAATAACCGCTAAATTCGGATTTAACAATTTCTTGTGTTAAACTTTTAGTGAGCTCGGTTTGTTGATGATTTTGTTCGCAATAATTGATGATAAAATCTTTCAAAGAATCAAGTTGATTGTGCTCAAAGTAAAGCTCGCGAAAGTTAAAATTATCGTCGATGTAGTCGATTAAATTAGGAAATTTTATCACCAATGCCAAAATGCTTAATAAAATATTTTCTTGCTGGTTAAAAAGCAGTGCAGGCAACGAAATTGTTTCGTCTGATTTATTTTTATATTTCGGATTTTTGCCAAGTAAAAAAATTTGCTCTCTAAAAAAATTGGCAAAATGTTTTTTACAATAATTGTTTTTGATTAAATCGATTTTTTGTTTAAGAAGCTCTTCGAGATTAATTTTTTGTTCGGCAGAAATTTGTGTTTGATGTTGATTAATGCCGATTTCTTGCAGAGCAAAATCAAAAATAGTTTGCGACAAGGTTTTGGCTTTATTAATTAAAGTTTGAAAATTTTCTTTGCCGTGCAGTTTAAGAAAATCGTCTGGATCGAGCTTGTTTGGTAAAAAAATAAAACCGATGGTTTTGTTGGTGTTAATTAAAGGCAAGGCAATATCTATAAGCCTTTGTGTGGCTCTAATGCCCGCTTCATCGCCATCAAGACAGCTGATAATTTTGTTGGTGATACCAAAAAGTTGCTGTAAATGATGCTCGCTAACGGCGGTGCCAAGCCCCGAAACCACATTGCAAAAGCCGTGCTGGTGCAAACTGATAACATCGATATAACCCTCTACCAGCAAAGCATAGTCAAGATTAAGAATGTTTTTTTTAGCTAAAGAAAAATTATATAAAATTTGATTTTTTTTAAAAAAAATAGTTTCAGCAGAATTGAGATATTTAGGCAACGAACCATCTAAACATCTACCACCAAAGGCAATAATTTGTTGCGAAGAATCGTAGATCGGAAAAATAATTCTTTGTCGAAATTTATTAAAAATTCTGTTGTTTTTATAACCAAAAATGCCAGTTTCTAATATTTCTTCGGTGCTAAAATTTTGTTTTTGTAAAAAATCAACCAAATCGTTATAAGAATTGTTGGCAAAACCAAGTTGAAAAAACTTGCTGGTCGCTTCATTTAGGCCCCTGTTGGCTATATATTGTTTGGCAAATAAATTATTTTGTAAATTTTGCCAAAAAAACTGCCCAATAGTGTTTAAAAGCAAATATTTTCTTGCTAAAACTTGATTAGTGTTGGTTTTTTTGTGCTTAGGAAGATCGATATTATAATCGGTGGCTAGTTTTTGTATGGCTTCGGCATAGTTTAATTTTTCGGTTTCGCTAACAAATTTAATAACATCGCCACCAGCCCCGCAACCAAAACAATGATAAAAGCCTTTGGTTTCGTTAACTGTGAATGAAGGAGTTTTTTCTTGATGAAAGGGGCACAAACCTAGTAAATCTTTGCCTCTTTTTTTTAACTTAACTTTTTTACCAACAACAGAAGAAATGCCAATGCTTGAGCGAATTTTTTCGGCAAAATTTGTGGGAAATGCCATAAAAAATAGTTTTTTATTGCAAAGCAAAAAAATAGAAATGAAAGCAAACATAATGGTGGGTCTGGGTGGACTTGAACCACCGACCTCGCACTTATCAGGCGCGCACTCTAACCAGCTGAGCTACAGACCCAAAATGATGCTTAAAAAGCAAAAACTTTTATTGGCATAAATTTTAAAGACAAAAAAAATAAAGTCAAATTGTTTTTTTAACGAAAAAAGATAAATTTATCTACATTGACTAATCCCATGATTCAAATAAGCAGGTTCGGATTTGACTCTGCGGAGATCCCTCCCTGAAGGTTGCTGGTGTTTAAATCCAAAACCTTCTCCATCAAATACTACTGCCGAAACAAAATTTTTTGTATCAATAATTAGGTTAAGGTTTGCTAATTCTCCAGATCTTTTACCTTCTTTCACTGTATCTATTATATTGTGGTAGCGTTTATCTAATTCTTCTGTTACAATTTTTGTTCGACCTGGTTTTCCGGCATGCTCCCTTGCTAATTTTATTATTTTCCAAATATTTGGTGTCATTGTTTTGATTTGTGGATTGTTGAATACTGGGTGGTGAGAAATTTTTATTATTTTTTCAATTATTGGTGAATAATGAGAAGTATAAGCCATGTCGTCAGTTATTATATCTCGTGCTTCAATATCAATAAGGTTTAATATTGGCACTATTTCAGATTCGGATTGTGGGGTTGGCACAAACGAAGTATCATCCATGTCGTCAGTTATTATATCTCGTGCTTCAATATCACTAAGGTTTAATATCAAATCATTTAATATTGTCAATATTTCAGATTCGGATTGTTTTTGTGGGGTTGGCACAAACATTGCTATAGATTTTTTGCTGTTTAAAAAGTTTGTTAAATTGTTTAAAAAAATATCAAGCGATAATTGTTGATTTTCATCAAAATTTTCACCAGCAATTACACAAAGATTTTGTGATAAATGTTTTATTTCTTCTGGCGGAAGAAGCATAATTTCTGACCTGCTTTTTGGCAATTTTGCACGAAGATCAATTAAGTTTTGAAGCTTTTCTGGCACTACAGCATCGGTATTGCTCTTGAAAAATGTTTCTAATAGCTCCATTACTTTAGAGGCGGTGTGTGAAGGAGATCTTAAAGAACTATGAGAATTTACAGGTAGTAAACTATTGATATCTTCCAACAATTTTTGAAGCGGCTCATTAAGATGCGAGGTTTCTACTCTATCAAGATTTTTTAATGATAAACCAGTTATTTTATTAGGGTGGTCTGGATCTGTTCTTTCTGCTTCAAAAAATTCTGATAATTCATCGCCAATAAAATCTAGGGCTTTTTGTTTAGGTTTTCCCATTGATTAAGTATTATTTTTTGAATTTAAAAAATGTTTTTGAGGCCAAGGAGAGATAAGTGTTCGGTGTTCGGCAAGCAATACCCTATACACTATACACTATATTTCTCCCTGGACAAGAAAAATTTTATTATCTAAAACAATAAATGTCAAGTGTTTTTTTAATATAAATTTAAAATATTTTATTTCACCAGCAAGTGTTTTTTTAATATAAATTTAAAATATTTTATTTCACCAGCAAGTTTTTATTTTATTTTGCATATATTAGAATTTTAGATGAGGGAAATGGCATTAAACACCAATAACACCGCCAAGCTTGATGGGGGTGATGCTGGTTGCCAAGCCTTGTTGATTGGTTTTAATTAAACAAGCACAAAAAGTGGCTTCTTGGCTGGCGGGCTGCATTCTATCGGTTTTTCTTTTGTGTAAAAAAATTTGAATTGGCACATTTTTTTCCATACCAATTACCGAGTCGTAGTCGCCACACATACCGGCATCGGTTTGATATGCCGTGCCACCTTTCATAATATGGCAATCGTTAGTAGGAATATGGGTGTGGGATCCAACCACAGCGGTTACTTTGCCGTCTAAAAATTTTGCCATTGCCATTTTTTCAGAAGTGGCTTCGGCATGAAAATCGACAAAAATAGCATCAACTTCTTTGCCAAGTGTGTGGGTTTTGACAATTTTTTCGGCGAAAGCAAAAGGGCAATCAACATTATATTTCATAAAAACCTGCCCCATTAAATGCAAAACTAAGATTTTTTTGGTGCTAGACACTGCAAAAATGCCAAAGCCATTGCCAGGGCTAGATGCAGGAAAATTAAGAGGTCTTAAAATATTTTTATTTGTAGTAAGTAAATTGTTGGCTTCTTTGTTATCCCAAATGTGGTCGCCACCTGTGATAACATTGGCTCCTGCCTGAAATATTTCAAGACAAGATTGTTGATTTAAACCAAAGCCGCCACTAGCATTATCGGCATTGACAACAATAAAATCGAGCTGGTGCTGTTGTTTTAAAAGCGGTAAATATTTAGCAACGGCGGTTTTGCCACTTCTCCCCATCACATCGCCACAAAACAAAATATTCATTAATAACCCTGCTTTTTAAGATTTAAATTGGTTTGCAAGGCAGATTCATATTTGTCGCCATTTTCAAGAAGTTTTTCTTTGGTATAATAAAGTTCTTGCCTAGTTTCGGCGGCAAACTCAAAATTTGGGCCTTCAACAATAGCGTCGACAGGGCAAGCCTCTTGGCACAAACCGCAATAAATGCATTTTAGCATATCGATGTCGTATTTGGTGGTTTTACGACTGCCATCTTCTCGTTCGCAAGCCTCAATAGTAATTGCTTGTGCCGGGCAAATCGCCTCACACAATTTGCAGGCAATGCATCTTTCTTCGCCGTTTGGATATCGCCTTAGGGCATGTTCGCCACGAAATCTAGGGCTGATGGGGCCTTTTTCGTAAGGATAGTTTATGGTGTATTTTCTTTTAAACATATGCTTAAAAGTAAGCCAATGCCCTTTGATGATATCGATTAGTAAAAAAGAAAAAAGATATTTAAATATTTTCATTTTTATAAGAAAGGTTGGAAATAAACAAGATAAGTGGCAACACCCACCACCCAAACTAAAGAAATTGGTAAAAATACTTTCCAGCCTAACCGCATAAGTTGGTCGTAGCGATATCGTGGCAAAGTTGCCCTAACCCAAATAAAGCAGAAAAGCAAGAAAATAACTTTAAGCATTAGCCACACAAAGCCCGGAATTGCCAAGCAAAAAGGATGATTGCAAATTGGCAACCAACCGCCTAAAAACAAAATAGAAGCAACAGAAGAAATAAGAATCATATTGGCATATTCGCCCAAAAAAAACATAGCAAAAGCCATAGAACTATATTCGACATTATAGCCCGCCACTAGCTCGGCTTCGGCTTCGGGCAGATCAAATGGGTGGCGGTTGGTTTCTGCCAAGGCAGAAACAAAAAACAACACAAACATAGGAAACATCGAAACAACATACCAGCCGTTTTTTTGTGCTAAAACAATTTCTGATAAATTAAGCGAGCCAGCCATCAGCACCACCGAAATGATGATAAGACCAATCGAAATCTCATAAGAAATCATTTGAGCAGAAGAGCGAATGGCACCTAAAAAAGCATATTTAGAATTACTCGCCCAGCCAGCAATAATAATGCCATAAACACCCAAAGAAGAAGTGGCAAGTAAATATAGCACACCGATATTAAGATTGGCAACCACAAAATTTTCAGAAAAAGGAATGACAGCCCAGCCAATAAGGGCAAGCACAAAAGTGATGATAGGAGCCAAAAAAAACAAGAATTTATTAGCCTTGCTTGGAATAATTATTTCTTTTAAGAGCAATTTTAAGCCGTCGGCAATCGGTTGCAACAAGCCAAAAGGGCCGACCACATTTGGCCCTTTGCGAAGTTGCATAGAGGCGATAACTTTTCTTTCCATCAAGGTGAGATAAGCAACAGCACCAAGCAAAGGCAAGATGATGATGAAAATTTTAATGAGAATGGAAAGCAGATAAAAAATATCTATCATTGACTAAAAATTATAAGATTAAACAATATTAACAATTTTAAAGAACAATATTTTTTTGTCAAACTAATTTTATATTGCATTTTATAAGTAAATTAACTATAATCTTTCTAAAAAAACAAAACATCAACTATCAATGATTACTTGCACTAGAAAATTTCATTTTGATTCTGCTCACCGAGTAATGCAACACGAAAATAAATGCAAGTTGCTCCACGGTCATCGCTATGTGGTTGAGGCAACTTTTACCGCCAAAAATCTTGATAATTTAGGCAGAATTATTGATTTTTCAGTCATCAAAGATCTACTAGGCAGTTGGCTTGACAACAACTTTGATCACAACACTATTTTGCATCAAGACGATAGCCAACTTGGCGAGCAAATTGCCAAAATTACTGGGCAAAAAATTTATTACTTACCCTGCAATCCCACCGCCGAAAACATCGCTTGGTATTTGCATACAAAAATTTGCCCTATACTTTTTGATGCTTGCAACATTGGCTGTGTGGGCATTACCGTTTTTGAAACCCCCAATTGTTTTGCCCAAATAAAATGAATCATCAAATTTTTTGTCGAGTTTATTATGAAGATACCGACTGCGGTAAGGTGGTTTATTATGCCAATTATCTCAAATTTTTCGAAAGAGGGCGAACCGAACTTCTTCGCTCTTTTGGCATTCAGCAAAGTGTTTTGGCAAGCCAAGAAAAAATTGCTTTCGTGGTGCATTCTTGCCAAATCAACTATCATCGCCCTGCTTTTCTTGACGATTTATTAACGGTAGAAAGCAAAATCACTAATTTAGGCAAGGCATCAATAGCTATGCAACAACAAATAACTTGCGATCATAAAAAAATTTCTAACCTAGACATCAATTTAGCTTGCATTAACACTGCCAGCCTTAAACCTTGCAAATTACCAACAACTTTTCAACAACTTTTTTATGTTTGATAATTTTTCTAATAAAGTCACCCAAATTTTCCAAAGCATTTCTGGTAAAAAACTGATTACCGAAGAGAATTTAAACGAAACTCTTCGAGAAATTCGCATCGCCTTGCTTGAAGCCGATGTTGCTTTGCCTGTTGCAAAAGATTTTATCAACAAAGTCAAAGAAGAAGCCCTAGGCAGGCAAGTGCTAACAAATGTTGCTCCCGGGCAAATGATTGTTAAAGTGGTGCACGATTGCTTGGTTGATTTATTTGGCAAAGAGAAAGTCGAAATCAATCTGGCCAGCACTCCGCCTGCCATTATTATGATGGTTGGTTTGCAAGGAGCAGGCAAAACCACTAGCTCGGCGAAACTGGCTTCGTTGCTAAAAAATAAAATGCGAAAAAAAGTTTTATTGGCTTCTCTCGACATTTACAGGCCAGCGGCGGTTGAGCAGTTGGCTATTTTGGCTAAAAAAATTGGGGTTGATTTTGCTAATTTTACCGCCGATAAAACAGTGTTGCAACTGGCAGAAATCGCCAAGCAACAAGCCACTGATTATGCCTATGATGTGCTAATTTTTGACACCGCTGGCAGAACTTCTATCAATCAAGAAATGATGCAAGAATTAATCGATCTCAATGCTTTTGCCAAACCAATCGAAATTTTGCTTACCGTTGATGCTATGATTGGGCAAGATTCGTTGCAAGTTGCCAAAAATTTTCAACAAGTTTTGCCGTTAACAGGGGTTATTCTAACTAGGCTCGATGGCGACAGCAGGGGCGGTGTTGCTATGACCATGAAAGCCACCACTAATTGCCCGATTAAATTTATTGGCACTGGCGAAAAACTGGGTGATTTCGCCGAATTTAACCCAGATCGCATCGCTTCTCGCATTGTTGGTATGGGCGATATTGTTTCGTTAGTTGAAAAGGCTCAAGAACTTTTCGATGTGAAAGAAATGCAAACCGCCACCAATAAATTTAAAAAAGGCAAGGTTGATTTTAACGATATTTTAAGTCAAATTCGCAATATGCGAAAAATGGGCGGTATGGCATCTATCGTCAATTTGTTGCCGGGTTTTAACACCATCAAAGAACAACTTAAAAATATGACCCACTTTGAATCAGAGGTCAAAAAACAAGAGGCCATTATTTTGGCGATGACTCCCAAGGAGCGAAACAAGCCAGATTTGCTAAACTCTTCACGAAAACATCGCATTGCCAAAGGAGCAGGATCAAACATTCAAGAGGTAAATCGTTTAATGAAAAAACACAAGCAAATGCAAAAAATGATGCAAAAATTTGGCAAAATCGACCCAAGAAAACTCGAAGAAATGATGGAGAAAAACCAATAATATATGCAAAATAAACCGCTTAAATTTATTATTTTTTACTTGTTTTCTTTGATCTTTTTTTCTGCTTGTTCTGCCGACAAAAAATATGATAAGAAAAAGGCAATAAATTTGCTTACCAACAACCAAGAAATAGTTTTTTCTCACAAAAAAGTGCAGTTAGCAAAATCGGTAAGCAAGCAATCTTTTTTAAATAACGATGCCAATAATTTTGGGCATTTAACCAAAAATTATCAAGTTAAACAGCGAAATATTTTGGGTTTTTTGCCAAAACAATTTTATTATTTTGATAAGCAAACCATATATGAAAAATTTTATCTACACAATGCCAATCAAACCTTTATTTTTGAGCCACAAATACACAACAATAATTTATTTTCGCTCACCGCCTCTGGGCATTTACAAAAATATCAAATAATTTCAACCGACAAAGCCCTTTCTTTTCAGCTATTGTGGCAAAAATCAGTATCCACTAAAATCGCTCAACATAATTATCGATTACTCAAACTTTCTTGGTGTCAAGAAATGCTTTTTTTGATTGATGGTAGCAATAAAATTACGGCCTTGTCTGTTGATAACGGCAATTTGTTGTGGCAAAAAGAATTGTCAGCAATGCTTTCTTCTGCCCCAATTTGCACAGCAGATGCTGTTTTTGTAAGTAGTGGCAACAACAAAACTTTTTCTTTGCAAAAAAATAATGGCAATATTAATTGGATTCATCAGGGTTTAATTGCCAACACCGCCATTTTAAACAGCCCAAATCTTGCTTTTTGGCACGACAATTTGCTGGTTGCCTATGCTTCTGGCGATGTTTATCTGTTAAAACAAAAAACCGCCGAAGTGCTTTGGCAAAACAATGTCAATCTATATCAAAACACTTTTCATCAAGATTATCTAAACGATGTTAATGCCAATTTGATAATTGACGATAATGTGCTTTTTGTTTTAGGAAACGGCGGTTTGCTAAAAAGCCTCAATCTTGCCGACGGAAAAGAGTTGTGGAGGCTTGAAAATTCTGGCTTGGCAAACTTTTGGCTGACAGGCGATAATTTATTTTTTATCAACAAGCAAAATCAGCTGATTGCCCTTGACAAAAAAAATGCCTACATCAACTGGCAAAGCCAATTGCCTTATTTGGCAAAAACCAACAAACTTAGTAGCAAAATTATTTATAACGGTTTGGTGGTGGCAGGTGAAAAAATTTTAATTACCAATCAACAAGGTGAGTTGTTTATTGTTTCTGCCAGCAATGGCAACATTGAAACACAAATAAATTTAGGGGCAAAAATTTTTCATCAACCGCTGGTTTTAGATGATAAAATTTATTTACACCTACTTCATAAATTAACTAGTCAACTAATTGTTTTACAATAATGTCTACCTCTACATTTCCTAATCAATACAATGCTGTTTCTGCTGAAAATAAATGGCAAAAATACTGGCAAGAGCAAAAAATTTATCAATGGCAAGCCCCAGAATCGAGGTTTGACAGTTTTGTAATCGACACTCCGCCCCCAACGGTTTCGGGTTTGTTGCATATGGGCCATGTTTTTTCTTATACCCAAGCCGATTTTGTGGCTCGGTTTCAGCGAATGCAAGGCAAGCAAGTTTTTTATCCAATGGGCTTTGACGATAACGGCTTGCCAACCGAAAGGCTGGTTGAAAAACACATCGGCAAAAAAGCTAGCATTTACGAACAAGAAAACGGGCAAGGTTCGTTTGTTAAAAAATGTCAAGAAGTGGTTGAAGAGGCCGAAATAGAATTCGAAAATTTGTTTAATCAAATTGCTTTATCGGTTGATTGGGAGCAAAAATATCAAACAATTTCACCAACATCGCAAAAATTATCGCAAGCTTCTTTTTTAGATTTATGGCAAAAAGGCTTGATAGAAAAAAAACTCGCCCCAGTATTTTATGACATCACCGATCGCACCGCTTTGGCTCAAGCCGATTTAGTTGATAGCGAAGTTGAGGGCTTTCAATATTATTTTAATTTTAACATCAATAAAAAACAAAAAATCGCCATCATGACCACCAGGCCCGAGCTTTTACCTGCTTGTGTGGCAATTATGGTGCATCCGCAAGACGGCAGATATCGTCAATTTATTGGCAAAAAAGCACTTTCGCCACTTTTTAACATTGAAGTACCTGTGGTTGCCGACGAATTGGTGCGGTTCGAAAAAGGCACAGGGGCAGTGATGTGTTGCACTTTTGGCGACGAAACCGATTTAAAATGGCAAAAAAAACACCACCTAGAAAATCGAGAAATTATCAATAGTTTTGGCAAATTTAAAAATAATCAAGAATTGCCTCATTTGCTAAACAATCAATTTTATCAAGAATTATTGGCAGATAAAAAGCTAAAAGAAGGCAAAGAAGCCATTATTTTAGCCTTAACACAAAAAAAATTACTTTTATCCGAACCGAAAAAAATTATCAGATCGGTTAAAACTGCCGAAAGATCTGGCACTCCCATCGAAATTATTTCGCAAGAACAGTGGTTTATCAAGCTGTTACATAAAAAAGACGAACTGCATTACAAAGTAGATCAATGCAACTGGAAACCCGCTTATATGAAAGTACGCATTCAGCAATG
Organism: Rickettsiales bacterium; assembly: GCA_947503755.1. Taxonomy (GTDB): domain Bacteria; phylum Pseudomonadota; class Alphaproteobacteria; order Rickettsiales; family UBA1997; genus CAILUF01. The sequence continues at coordinate 15,434 of CANNFC010000010.1, forward strand.
GATAGATGGCTTGGCATTTGATTGGTGCATTTCTCGGCAACGATTTTTTGGAGTAAAATTTCCAGTCTGGAAGTTGGTTTCGCTCGATGGCTTGCAAACCAAATTTGCAGTTGCCGACATTTCGCAATTGCCGGTTGACCCTGTTTGCGATTTGCCTTTGGGTTATTGCAAAATAGCCGATAATTTGGTTGAAGATACCAGCGGGCAAAGGTGGCAAATATTTCCAGAAACTGCGGTTATGGATACTTGGGCAACTTCTTCGATCACTCCGCAACTTTCTTCGCATTCGATTAGTGATAATTTTTGCTTTAATGCCACTCGCCATCAACAACTTTTTCCTGCCGATTTAAGGCCACAAGCCCATGAAATTATTCGCACTTGGGCTTTTTATACTATCGCCAAATCTTTGTTGCACAAAGATAGTGTGCCGTGGTATAATTTGATGATTTCTGGCTGGTGTTTGGCTTCTGATAAAACCAAAATGAGCAAATCAAAAGGCAATGTCATCACTCCAACTGCTTTAATTGCCAGCAAAGGGGCGGATGCCGTGCGATATTGGGCTTCTGCTTCGAGCTTGGGTGCAGATATAACATATAGCGAAGAGGTTTTTAAAATTGGGCAAAAACTAATTACCAAACTTTTTAATGCTTGCAAATTTGCTTTTAGCCATTTTGGGGCTTTGTCTAGCCACAATTATGGTTATTTTGTTGAAAACATCAATAAAACCGCCGATTTATATATTTTACAGCAATTGCAAAATGTTATTATCACTTATCATAAAGAATTTTCGCAATTCGAATATGCCAAAGCAAGAGAAGTGGTTGAAGAATTTTTCTGGAAACATTTATGCGACAACTATCTAGAAATTTGCAAAGTTCGTTGCTATGGCTTGCTGGCCGAAAAATATGCAGGTCAAACATTAAGCCAAGAGCAACAAGAAGATATTTTGGCAGGTCAAAAAAGTGCGGTAAGCACTTTATATTTAGTTTTTAATGCTGTGCTTAAATTATTTGCCCCGTTTTTACCTCATATTTGCGAAGAGCTGTATAGCTTGGTTTTTGCTTGCGAATTTGCCGAAAAAAAATCAATCCACAGCAGAAATAATTTTGCCTACCTGCCATTGTGTTTTGAAAGCGACACCGCAAAACAGCAGGGCGAATGGCTTTTAGCAAGCATTTTCGCTGTGCGAAAATATAAATCAGAACACAATTTATCAATGAAAACCACCATCAATAAATTGATTATTCCTTATAATTTAGTTGACGATTTATTAGCAGATTTAGCCAATGTTTGCAATGCCAACAGTGTTGAAATCGATTTATTTTTAGAAAATGTCAAGATAGATTTGCAAAAAATTTAAAATTAGCTTGGAAAATAAAAAACAATATGGTGAAATTAGTTTTTTATTTTGTATAACCTTTCATTTTATTAAAAATGCAAAAACTTTTTATTATTTTTTTTCTTGTTTTTGCTGGTTGCTCGGTCAATCACAAGCAAACATCGCAACACAATTTAGCAGTAAAGCCAAACGAATTTTGGTGGCCAAATAAAATAAATTTATCGCCACTTTATCAGCAATCACAACAGTCTAACCCTTATGGCGAAAATTTTAATTATGCCCAAGAGTTTGCTAAAATTGATATCGAGGCTCTTAAAAAAGATATTAAAAAAGTGATGACCACCTCGCAAGATTGGTGGCCTGCCGATTATGGAACCTACGCTCCTTTCTTTATACGTATGGCTTGGCATAGTGCTGGAACTTACAGGCTTGCCGATGGCAGGGGCGGGGCTGGCGGTGGTCAGCAACGATTTGAACCACTTAATAGTTGGCCAGACAATGCCAATCTAGATAAAGCCAGGAGATTACTTTGGCCAGTTAAACAAAAATATGGTAAACAACTTTCTTGGGCCGATTTAATGGTGCTTTCAGGCAATGTTGCACTTGAATCGATGGGTTTTAAAACTATTGGTTTTGCAGGTGGCAGGGTTGACGATTTTCAACCCGATTTGGTTTATTGGGGGCCAGAAAATAAATTTATGGCAAGTGATCGTTTTGATAAAAACGGCAAATTGCTAAAAAATCTTGGTGCAACCACAATGGGCTTAATTTATGTTAATCCCGAAGGGCCAAACGGCAATGGCGATCCAGTTTCGGCGGTCGCTCAAATTCGCGAAACTTTTGGCAATATGGCAATGAACGACGAAGAAACCGTTGCTTTAATTGCTGGCGGACACACTTTTGGCAAAAATCACGGGGCACACAAAGTTGCTAAATGTGTGGGTGGCGATCCAGCCAGTAGAGAGCTTGAAGCTCAAGGTTTTGGCTGGCACAATAAATGTGGCAGTGGCAAGGCTTCTGATGCTGTAACTAGCGGTTTAGAAGGAGCTTGGAATGCTAATCCAACCAAATGGACTATGGGTTATTTAAAAACTTTATTTGCTTATAATTGGGTAAAAACTAAAAGCCCAGCTGGGGCAATTCAGTGGATTCCCGAAAAAAATCAAGCAAGCAACACCGTTCCTGATGCCCACGATTTCAATAAAAAACATTCACCTGTAATGCTTACCACCGATTTGTCGCTCAAAGAAGATCAAAAATATCGCGAAATTGCTCAAAACTTTTTGAATCATCCACAAGAGTTTGAAAAAGCTTTCGCCAGAGCTTGGTTTAAGCTCACTCACCGCGATATGGGGCCAAGAGCCAGATATGTTGGCAAAGAGTCGCCCAAAGAAGTTTTTGTGTGGCAAGATCCAATTTTAAAAGCAAAATACAAAACTATTAGCGCTAGCGATCTTAACAATTTAAAAGCCAAAATTTTACAATCTGGTCTCAAAGATTCTCAATTAATTAAAACTGCTTGGGCTTCTGCTGCAACCTATCGCCAAACCGATATGAGAGGCGGTGCAAATGGGGCGAGAATTCGTTTGGAACCGCAAAAAAATTGGGAGATCAACGATCCGCAAGAATTAGCAAAAACTTTAGCAGTTTTAGAAAAAATTCAGCAAAATTTTAATAAAACATTAAGTGGCAACAAGCAAATTTCTTTAGCCGATATTATTGTTATTGCTGGTTCAAGTGCAGTTGAAAAAGCAATCAAAAATGCCGGTTTTAACATTAAAGTTCCTGTTGCAATTGGCAGAGCTGATGCCAACCAAGAACAAACCGATGTCAATTCTTTTTCTGTGCTCGAGCCAAAAGCCGATGGTTTTAGAAATTTTTACAGTGCCGATGCCCAATTTTCTCCTGTTAATGCCATGATTGATCGTGCTTATATGCTAAATTTAACCGCTCCCGAAATGACTGTTTTAGTTGGTGGTTTGCGAGTTTTAGATGCAAACGCTCAGCATTGTCAAAAAGGAGTTTTAACTAAACATCCAGGCAAATTAACCAATGATTTTTTTGTTAATTTGCTTGATATGTCAGTTGAATGGAAAAAATCTACAAAATCTGCAAATATTTTTGAAGGCTACGATCGTCAAAATGGCAAGTTAAAATGGCAAGCAACCGCTGTTGATTTAATGTTTGGCTCAAGCTCAGAACTTCGTGCTATCGCCGAGGTTTATGCCAGCGACGATGCCAAAGAAAAATTTGTCAAAGATTTTGTAAAAGCTTGGGTTAAAGTTATGAATGTAGATCGTTTTGATTTACAAAAATAATTATACCATTTCCACTAATTAAAACCACACTTCGATCTAAATTTCCCTTCCCTTGGAAGGGAAATTTTGCACCGCATTCGATCTGAATTTCCTGCACTAAAAGTAGCGGGAATTCAGATCAAAGTGTGGTATTTATTTATGTAATTGGTATTACACTTCACCAAACTATTATTGTTTGGCAGAAAAAATTTAAAATATTGTCTTGGAAAATAAAAAAAAATATGTTAAAATAATTGATAATTTGCTTATTTTCATTTATTTAACTCAATAAAATATGTCTAATCAGAATTCGTCTAGTGCTTTTTTCGCCACTAATATTGTTTTTATTAGTGAATTGTTGCAAAAATATCAACAAAATCCTGCTTCTGTCGATGCTAGTTGGGCAGAAATCTTTAACACCTATGCTGGCGAAGTCTCGGCTTTAATTGCCGATTATAATGGCCCTTCTTGGCAAAATCGCCATTTACAAGTGGTTAATGCTGTCGACTTTGATATTTCTTCTAATTCTGTTGTGGCAAAACCTGTCAAAAAAGAAGATGCCAAAAACATTGCCAATGCTAGCAATCAAGAACCAGCAAACAACCAAGAATTATTGCAATTAAAATTACAAAATCTAATTTCTGCCTACCAAGAGCACGGTCATTTATCTGCTAATATCGACCCTCTTGCTTTGGCAAGCAAACAAAATGTGGCAGATCTGCAACTTGCCACTCATCAAATTTCTGAAAAAAATCTCTCAGAAAAAGTTAATTTTGCTAATCAAAATGTTTCATTACAACAAGTAATTCAACATTTGCAAGCTAGTTATTGTCAACATATTGGGGCAGAATTTGCCTATATTAAATCGGCTGAGCAAAAAAAATGGCTAGCCCAACAGCTTGAAAGCTTGCCGAGCAAAACATTTACTGTTGCCGAAAAAACCACTATTTTAAAACACATTATTCGCACCGAAAGATTCGAACAGTTTTTGCATAAACGGTTTCCGGGGGCAAAACGATTTTCTATCGAAGGTGGCGATAGTGCTATTTGTGCTATCGAACAAATGATTAGCACTTCGGCTAGCCAAAAAGTAAAAAAAATCATCATTGGTATGGCTCACCGTGGTCGTTTAAATACTCTCACAGGCATTATGGGCAAGCCCTATCATCAAATGTTTGCTGAGTTTCAGGGAGTGCCTGGCATTCCTGAATCTGCCACCAAATCTGGCGATGTAAAATATCATATGGGTTATTCTAGCACTAGACACATTGAGGGCAATCAAATTGGCTTGTCTTTGGCATTTAATCCGTCGCACCTTGAAGCGGTTAACCCTGTGGTAGCGGGCAGAGTAAGAGCAAAACAAGATCTCTTGCAAGATTCTAGCAGAACACAAGCCCTTGCTTTGCTAATTCATGGCGATGCAGCTTTTTCCGGTCAGGGCTCGGTTGCCGAAAATTTGGTGATGAACGGGTTAAATGGCTACAACACTGGTGGGGTGGTGCATTTAATTATCAATAATCAAATTGGCTTTACCGCAAATCCGCAAGATTCTCGAAGCACACTTTATGCTTCCGATCTAGCAAAATCAATAAATGCTCCTATTTTTCATATCAATGCCGATAACCCCGAAGATGTTTGTAAAATTTCTCATCTTGCCATTTTGTATCGTCAACAATTTCAAAAAGATGTGGTTATCGATTTAGTTTGCTACCGTCGCTATGGCCACAACGAAGGCGACGAACCTATGTATACTCAGCCTGTGATGTATAGCAAAATTAAAGATCATCCCGCTTTAGAAAAACTTTATTCGCAAAAACTTATCGCTGAAAAATCAATTACAGAACAGCAATATCAAAGTCTCACAACCGATTTTGACAAACATTTAGCCGAAGAATTTGAGCTAGCCAAAACCTACACACCAAGCAAAGCCGATTGGCTTGAAGGCAAATGGCAACACATCAAACACGATTGTTTGCAATTACCAAAAACCGCCGTTAATGTCAATAAACTGCAAGAATTAATTAGCAAAATCACTGCCGTTCCTGCCGATTTCAACATTAATAGCAAAATTGCCAAACAACTCGAAACCAAATTACAAGTGGTTAAACAAGGTGCCGAAATAGATTGGGGCACCGCAGAAGCTTTGGCTTTTGCCACTTTGCTTGACGAGGGTTTTGCGATCAGAATCACTGGGCAAGATTCGGGCAGAGGCACTTTTTCACACAGGCACTCCGTTTTGCACGATGCCAAAACCGCCAAACGACACAATGTTTTTTCTTCTGTGGGCGGGGCAACCGCCAAATACGAAGTGCACGATTCGGTGCTTTCTGAATATGCGGTTTTAGGCTTTGAATATGGTTATTCTTTGGCAACTCCCAATCAATTAACTATTTGGGAGGCTCAATTTGGCGATTTTGCCAACGGGGCTCAAATTATTTTCGATCAATTTATTGCCTCATCCGAAATAAAATGGTTGAGAAAATCTAACTTGGTAATGCTTTTGCCACACGGTTTTGAAGGGCAAGGCCCCGAGCACTCTTCTGCTCGACTTGAAAGATATTTACAAGCCTGTGCCAACAACAATTTAAAAGTAGTCAACATTACTAATCCTGCCAACTTTTTTCATGTGTTAAGAGGGCAATTACATAGTGCCGATCGCAAGCCTTTGGTGGTGATGTCGCCAAAATCGTTGCTTCGTCACAAGCTTGCTGTTTCTAATCTTGGCGAATTTACAAACCAAAACTTTTCTGCGGTTCTGCCAGAAGCTAGCAATCTTGATGCCAAAAAAGTTAATCGAGTTGTTTTGTGTAGTGGTAAAGTTTATTACGATTTACTTGAGGCAAGAGAAGCCAATAAAATCAACAATGTTGCCATTCTTCGTTTAGAACAACTCTATCCTTTTCCACAGCAAGAATTAGCAAGTGAGCTCAAAAAATATCCACAAGCTCAAATTGTTTGGTGCCAAGAAGAGCCAAAAAATATGGGGGCTTGGCTTTATATCACCGAGCCTTTAGAAGAAACTTTAGTAAACATTAAGCATTTTACTTTGCGACCGCAATATGTTGGCAGAGTCGCTTGTGCTTCTCCTGCCACAGGTTATGGTTCTTATCACAGCAAAGAGCAAAAAGCTTTGATTAACGAAGCCCTTAATTTACCTTTAATTTAACTTTTATGCAAAATAAATTCGATTTAATTATAATTGGTGCAGGTCCGGGTGGCTATGTTTCAGCCATCAGAGCTGCGCAATTGGGTTTAAAAGTTGCTATCGTCGAAAGCACTCATCTTGGTGGAATTTGCTTAAATTGGGGATGTATTCCTACCAAAGCTTTATTAAAATGTTCAGAAGTTAATCATTTGTTGCACAATCTAGATAGCTATGGCTTTTCTGCCAAAGAAATTGCTTTTGATTTTGAAAAAATTATTGCCCGATCTCGCAATGTAGCAAAAACTTTAAGCAACGGCATCGCCTCTTTATTGAAAAAAAATAAAATCGAAGTAATCAACGGTTTTGCCAGTTTTAAAAATAAAAACCAAATTAATGTTGCCAACAACAACGAAAATCAAGTTTTTGAAGCAAATTATTTTATTATCGCCACTGGGGCAAGAGCAAGAATAATTCCAGGTTTTGAGCCCGACGAAACCCATATTTGGACTTATCGTCAGGCTATGGTGCCAACAAAATTGCCAAAATCTATTTTGGTGGTTGGCTCTGGTGCTATCGGGGTTGAGTTTGCTTCGTTTTACAAACAAATGGGAAGTGAAGTTATTTTAGTAGAAATGGCAGAGCAAATTTTGCCAGTCGAAGATGCCGAAATCGCCAAACTTGCTTCACAAAACTTTGAAAAACAAGGCATCAAAATTCATACCAAAACCACTGTTGACAGCATCAAAAAAACCGCAAATAGTGTGATTGCCACTTTACGAACCCCAGAAAAAACCCCAGAAAAAACCCCAGAAAAAACTCAACAAATTGAGGTAGAAAAAATTATTATGGCGGTTGGCATTATAGCAAATACCGAAAACATTGGGCTAGAAAATACTCAAATCAAACTAGAAAACGGCAGAATAGCCATAAATCAACATTGCAACACCGCTGAGCCAAATATTTATGCCATCGGCGATGTGGTGGCTGGCCCGTGGTTGGCACACAAAGCCTCGCACGAAGCTAGCATCGCTGCCGAATCTATCGCAAGCAAAATGGGCAAATATAATCCAAAAAAACTACATACACTAAACATCAACAACATTCCGGGTTGCACTTATTCTTTTCCACAAATCGCTTCTATTGGCATCACCGAAAAAAAAGCCAAAGAACTAAATTTAAAAGTAAAAATTGGTAAATTTCCTTATCAAGCCAACGGCAAAGCCATTGCTATTGGCGAAACTTTTGGCTTAATCAAGGTGATTTTTGCCGAAGAAACTGGCGAATTGTTGGGTGCTCACCTCATTGGGGCAGATGCCACCGAAATGATTCAAGTTTTTGCCGTAGCAAAACAAGCCGAACTTACCGAAGCCGAATTAATGCAAACAGTTTTCGCTCATCCAACCCTAGGCGAAATGTTGCACGAAGCGGTTTTATCTGCCTATGGGCAAGCAATTCATTTTTAATTGCCTTTATGACTCAACTCACTCAACAAAAAACTCAAACTGGTGCTCAAATTATTGTTTCTGCCCTTATTAACGAAGGTGTTGAAACCATTTTTGGCTATCCAGGTGGGGCAATTTTGCCTTTTTATGATGCCCTATTTTTGCAAGACAAAATAAAGCATATTTTGGTAAGACACGAACAAGCCGCAGCCCATGCCGCCGAAGGTTATGCCCGCTCCACAGGTAAAGTTGGGGTTATTACTGTCACTTCTGGCCCTGGGGCAACCAATGCCATCACGGGTCTCACCGATGCTTTTTTAGATTCTATCCCGTTGGTTTGTATTTCTGGGCAAGTGCCAACATCAATTATCGGCACCGATGGTTTTCAAGAAGCCGACATTACTGGACTTACACGATCTTGCACTAAGCATAATTATTTGGTAAAAAACATCAACGATCTTGGCTATATTATTCACGAAGCCTTTCATATTGCCAAAACTGGCAGACCCGGCCCAGTTTTAATCGACATTCCAAAAGATGTGCAAAATAATCATGGCTTTTATGCAGGCAAAACAGCAATCAATCGCCCTTCTTATCAATATTTAAGCAAGGGCAATGCTGTCGATAAACCTCTTGATTACAGCAAAATTGCCGAAGCAGTAAAATTGATGTTGCAAGCCACAAAGCCCGTTTTTTATACAGGTGGTGGTTTGATTAATTCAGGCGAAGAAGCTTGCAAAATACTGCACGATTTAGTTGTAGCTACAGGCTTTCCTATTACCAGCACTTTGATGGGCTTGGGGGCTTTTCCGGCTAGCAACCAACAGTTTTTGGGTATGCTCGGTATGCACGGCACCTACGAAGCCAATATGGCAATGCATCAATGCGATTTGCTTATCAACATTGGGGCGAGATTTGACGACAGAGTCACAGGCAAGGTTTCTGCATTTTCGCCATATTCAAAAAAAATACATCTCGACATCGACGATTGCTCAATTAACAAAATTATCAATGTTGATGTTGCCGTGGTTTCTGATGCCAAAATTGGTTTGCAAGCAATGCTTGAAGAATGGCAAAAACAAGCCAAAACTCAACCAAATATCACCAAATGGTGGCAACAAATTCACAAATGGCAAAGCATTAAATCTCTTTCTTATCAAAACAGCGACCAAACTATCAAGCCCGAATATGCTTTAGAGTGCCTAAATCAACTCACCCAAAGTCAACAACCTTTTGTGTCAACCGATGTGGGACAACATCAAATGTGGGCCGCACAATATATTTCTTTTGACCAGCCAAAAAAATGGCTCACTTCTGGCGGTTTAGGCACCATGGGATATGGCTTGCCGGCAGCAATCGGGGCACAAATTGCCAACCCAAAAAGCTTGGTTTTATGTGTGAGTGGCGATGCTAGTTTTTTGATGAATATGCAAGAACTTTCCACCATTAAGCAATATAATTTACCTGTAAAAATCATCATCATTAACAATCAATATATGGGCATGGTAAGGCAGTGGCAAGAATTGGTTTATAATAGCCGCGAAAGCCAATCCTACACTCATTCTTTGCCAAATTTTGTTAAACTTGCCGAAAGTTTTGGCATTTTGGGGCTAGAATGCTCAACTCCACAGCAACTACCAGATTTGTTTAAACAAATGTTGCAACATCAAGGCCCAGTTTTGTTTAACTGCTTGGTTGAGGCAAGCGAAAATGTTTTTCCTATGATTCCCGCAGGCTCCGCTCACAACGAAATTTTGCTCGGCAGTCAAGCAAAACAATATATTACCAAAGATTTTAATGCTGTTTAAATTATGTCTGATATTTTAAAAAATCATATTCTTAACATTATCATAGATAACGAATTTGGTGCTTTAGCAAGGGTTATCGAGCTATTTTCTGCCCGAGGCTATAACATCGAAACTTTGTCGGTTGCCCCAGTTTCAGGCAAACAAAATGTGTCGGTAATCACCATCACTACCAATTGCAACGACAAAACTATTGCCCTGATCTGCAAATTATTACAGCGAATTGTGCCAGTTCACACTGCCAAGCAAGTTAGTAATCAGCATATTAGTCAAGAACTGGTGTTGTTAAAAATTGCCGAATCTGTGCTTTTTGTTGAAGACATTTTACAACACAAAACCAATTGTCGCTGGCGAATTATTAATCCGCAATCTCAAGAACAACAAACCAACCTAGAATTAATCGGCTACAGCCACGATATTAACGAAATTTTAACAATGTTTGCTAGCCACAAAATTATTAGCATTTCCAGAAGCGGTTTGGTTGCTATCGATGCATGAAAAAAATCTGCTTAGCCATCGAAACTTCTTGCGACGAAACCGCGGTAGCCATTGTTGATAGTCAAAAAAATATTTTAGCCAACATTATCAAATCGCAAATCGATCTGCATCAAATTTATGGCGGAGTAGTGCCAGAAATTGCCGCTCGGGCTCATCTTGACATCATCAACACTCTTGTTCTTTCGGCCTTAAACCAGGCAAAACTAAATCTATCTGCTATCGATTTTTTTTCTGCCACTTGCGGTCCGGGCTTGGTTGGCGGGCTCATTGTGGGAATTACGGTGGCAAAAACACTGGCTTCGTTGGCTAATAAACCTTTTGTGGCAGTCAATCATTTGGCAGGGCATGCCCTCACCGCTCAACTTACTCACTCGCTTTCTTTTCCTTATTTATTACTACTAATTTCGGGCGGGCATTGTCAAATTTTGTTGGTTGAAAATATTGATAGCTTTATTTTACTTGGGCAAACTATTGACGATTCTTTGGGCGAATGCTTTGATAAAGTGGCAAAAATGCTGAATTTAAGCTATCCCGGTGGGCCAATTATAGAAAAACTTGCTCAAAATGGCAACAAAACCGCCTTTAAATTTGCTCTACCCTTAATTAGCAAAAAAAATCATCAACATTTATATGATTTTTCGTTTTCTGGCCTAAAAACCGCTGTGCGGTTGCAAATTGAAAAATTACAACCCCTCACTCAACAAAATATTTGCGATATTTCGGCATCTTTTCAAGAAGCGGTGATAAAAATTATGATAAATCGTTTGCAAAATACCTTAACGCATCCTAAAATTCCACCTTTACTTGCCAACAATAGCTTGTCGCAAATTGTTTTAGCAGGCGGAGTGGCCGCCAATCAAAATATTTTAGGCTCTTTACAGCAGTGGGCAAAAAATTATCAACTTAATGTGATTGCTCCGCCAATTAATTTATGCACCGACAATGCGGTGATGATTGCTTGGGCGGGCTTGCAAAAATTTTTGTCTGGCAAAACAGACGATCTTAGCTTTGCAGTAAAACCGCACTGGCCTTTAAGTTTTTCTTTTTAAGTTTTTTCCTTGAAGTTTTTTTGAGGTTAAAAATAAAATATGGGACTGTTGCATCACTAATTTGTTTTAATTTTTTGCTATGTTTTCACTTAGAAATTTTAGCTATTTTTAGCCTCATATTAAGCATATTAAGCTAAAAATATTAAGCTAAAAATAGGTAAAATATAATTAGTGATGCAACAGTCCCATTATCATTTAGGTTATGACAAAACACACCAAAATAAAATCATGACAAATTCTAATAA
>CANNFC010000011.1:0-23590 GCA_947503755.1 Rickettsiales bacterium
AATACTTACAAGGGATACTTGCCTCTAAAATCAGGCAAATTTGAGAAAAAACCTCAAAAAACTGCAAAAAACTGCAAAAATCACCAAGAAATTGCCCTGAAATTGGTTTATTTGAGTAAAGATAACTTTTGCATTTACAAAAAATTAGATTACAATTTAAAAACAATGTGCTTCAACAGTCCCAATATAGGGATATATCTTTTTTTGATAATTCTTTTGGGAATTTATTAGATATTTCTTCATATTTTTTTGTAAAATAGTCTTTGTCGTCTTTCTCCAGCACAAAATAAGGCAAAGAAATATTGCTGGTGGCGAATTTTCGGTAATATTCATTAAAATCAAGCTCTCCATACAAACATTTTACCGACTTTTCTATTTGCTCTCTATTCACTGCTAGCACAAAAACGATATTTTTCACATAAAAAAAATGCTTTAAAGATTCCAAAAACTCAACGGCATAGCTTGGCCTTGTTCGATCTAACTCGTCAACCAAAATTACCAAAGGTTTTTTTAATTGTTTGATATATGTTTCTAAAAAATCTTTTGTATTTTGCAGTGATTCTTTTTGCTCTCGATAGTCTTGTAAAACTTTATCTACTATACTTTCTGTTGCCTTTGTTGCTCCATCAACAATTTCTTTAAAATCAATACCGGTGACCTTGTTTAACACCTGACCGCCTGCGGTTGCAACAGTGGAAAAAGCTATTTTTAAAATTTTTGCGGATTCTTCTTTTAGTTTTGATGTTAATTTACCTTCTTTATCAAGATAATTAATAAATTCAACAATAATGGTTAAAAGTGGCGAATGATAAAAATCATTGCTCCAAGCATCAATAAAGAAACATTCAAACTCTTGACTTTTTAAATGAGTTTCAAACATTTGTAAAAAATTAGTTTTACCCATACCAAACTTGGCATCAAGGCTAATAACCCCGCTTCCATCATTAACAGCCGCTTCTACTGTTATTAACTTTACAAGATTATTGGCGAAAGGTGTGAGATTGCCATAATCGTCGTTGGTAAAATATTTTTGTCGTTCAACCTTTTGATTTGACATAAATTAAGCGATTTTTATTAAAAGTTATGTTATTTTAAACCAAGCAATTATGATTGCAATATAAAGAAGCTTCGAGCAAAATTTTGCCGAGGTAGTGTCGGCAAGTCACGGCAGGATCTACTCGAAAAAACATCGGCGATCGTCTCCCAACACTACCACGTCAGGCTTCGCCTGCCACCCCTTCCATAGGAAGGGGAATTTTGCCCCAGTTTTTTTTATATTTCACTCGCAAAAATAGGTAGCACTTAGTAGTGTCGGCAAGCAGTTATCAGATATTTGCTTCTTTATAAAAACGAGTATTAGCCAAAGTTTTGCTCGCTAATATTGTTTCAAGTTTAAAATTAATCAATTTACGATAGTAATTTTAAAATTAAGATAAATAAAACAACTGTAAAAATAAGCCATATAGGTAATTTTAAACCACTCACAATATAATTAGCAAATGTTAAAATCATTTCTTTTTCATTATTTTTCAAATCGCAAGAAGAGAGCTTTTTAAATATCTTTTCTAATTTATCATCACTTAATTCACAAAAATCTTGACGAACTTCAATATTTTTTTGCAAATCGATTTTTGATTTAAATATTATATCAAACTCACCAACCGAGCCAACCCTTAAAATATCTACCTTATTATTATCATTTGCCTCAAGTATATGTTCTTTGGTTAAAATTTTTATTTTATCAAGATAATCATAAGAAGGGTACCATTCCGAATAAAAACCATATACACATCCCAACCTTAATGCAATTTCTTCAACCTGTTTTGACTCAATTAATGATAAAATCTTATTAAATCTTTCTTCGTTAATAAATACAAGAACCTCAATATTGTCTGTAAATTCTGTTGATCTATTAAATTCATCACAATCCTCAGTTTCAAGCATTGCACTTAACTCACACCATTCATCTTCTTTATTATATTTAGAAATTATTCCTAATTCAAATAATTGCTTAACTCTTTGCTATTGATTATGATGAATAAAAATTTTAAAGCTTTCAATCTTTCTATCAGTTCCAAACATTTCATAAACAACTGGCTCTTTTAATTCTGGAGATAAACTTGGAGATAAACTTGCTGTAATTACTACATCTTGGGTAGTTTCGTTTTTTTTATTGATGTCTTTTGTTTCGATTTGAATATTTCTCTCAATATGCAAGTTACTAGATACAAAAAATCGAACAGATGATCGAAATAAATAATACTCGTTGCCAATCTGTTTATTATTTTCATCTAATTCATTTAAACACCAAACTCGCTTAAGCCAACCTCGTCTAAAAGAATCTTTAGGGTTATTATTAAAATAAATTTTTCTCTGTAAATTGTTATTTTCTTGCATAAAATTTTGTGATTTTTTTGCGATGTGCATTTTAATTTTTAAAATAATAATAGAAAATTTTAATAACTTAAATTGTATTAGCAAACAGTTTCTGGTGCACCGATGTGTTTTTCAAGGTGGTTTTTAAAGTGGCTCACGGCATTACCTGTGTCAGGCTTCGAATTCTCCTTTTTGCAAGAACTAAAATCCCCTTCCCTAGAAGAGAAATTCAGTGACTATCCTGTCTCATGACACTACCTTGGTCTTTTTTTTGCTATCGCAAAAAAAATTCCCCTTCTAAAAAAGGGGAATTTTGATCGAGTGTTTTTATATTTCACTCTCAAAAATAGGCAGTAGTTAGTAGTGTCGACAAGCAGTTATCAAATATTTCCTTCTTTATAAAAAACGATAATCAGCAAGAGTTTTTCTTGATAAGACTATTTCAACTTTAAAATTAATCAATTATATGCATTAATTATTTTAAAAAGATGAGTATTATTTTTTATAATTTAGGAAAGATGTTTTTGACATGAGATATATGTTTAAAAAATCAAAAAGAATAACAAAGACGGTAGTTGTTTTAATTTGTGTTGTTTATAGCAAATTAATGCTATGTTTTGAGAAAAAATCCGAAGATTTTCTCTTATTTTTTTAAGGAGGTAATCCAGCCGCAGGTTCCCCTACTGCTACCTTGTTACGACTTAACCCCAGTCACTCCTCCTACCGTGTAGGGCTACCTCCTTGCGGTTAGCCCACCCTATTCAGGTAGAAACAGCTTCCATGGCTTGACGGGCAGTGTGTACAAGACCCGAGAACGTATTCACCGTGGCATGCTGATCCACGATTACTAGCAATTCCAACTTCATGAGGGCGAGTTGCAGCCCTCAATCTGAACTGAGATGGCTTTTAAAGGATTTGCTCCAGATTACTCTTTTGCTTCCCGTTGTAACCACCATTGTATCATGTGTGTAGCCCAACCCATAAGGGCCATGCTGACTTGACATCGTCCCCACCTTCCTCCTGCTTGTCGCAGGCAGTTTCCTTATAGTTCCCAGCTAAACTGATGGCAAATAAGGATGAGGGTTGCGCTCGTTGAAGGACTTAACCTAACATCTCACGACACGAGCTGACGACAGCCATGCAGCACCTGTCTTAGATGTGGATTGCTCCAAAAGTGCATCTCTGCACCGGTCATCTAGATTCAAGAGTTGGTAAGGTTTTTCGTGTAGCATCGAATTAAACCACATGATCCACTGCTTGTGCGGGTCCCCGTCAATTCCTTTGAGTTTTAATCTTGCGATCGTACTCCCCAGGCGGAGTGCTTAACGCGTTAGCTTCGCCACCGAGGGGTTAACCCCGACAACTAGCACTCATCGTTTACTGCGTGGACTACCAGGGTATCTAATCCTGTTTGCTCCCCACGCTTTCGTACCTTAGCGTCAGTATTGGCGTAGATAGTCGCCTTCGCCACTGATGTTCCTTCTAATATCTACGGATTTCACCCCTACACTAGAAATTCCACTATCCCCCACCACACTCTAGTAAGGCAGTTTCGATTGCAGTTCCTAAGTTGAGCTCAGGGCTTTCACAATCGACTTACCAAACCGCCTACGTACGCTTTACGCCCAATGATTCCGAACAACGCTAGCACCCTTCGTATTACCGCGGCTGCTGGCACGAAGTTTGCCGGTGCTTTTTCTGTGGATACCGTCATTATCTTCTCCACTAAAAGGGCTTTACAATCCGAAGACCTTCATCACCCACGCGGTATTGCTGGATCAGGCTTTCGCCCATTGTCCAATATTCCCCACTGCTGCCTCCCGTAGGAGTCTGGACCGTGTCTCAGTTCCAGTGTGGCTGATCATCCTCTCAGACCAGCTACAGATCATCGCCTTGGTAGGCCATTACCCCACCAACTAGCTAATCTGATAGAAGCTCATCTAACAGCGATAAATCTTTCCCGGCGAACCGGTAATATATGGTATTAGCCTTGATTTCTCAAGGTTGTTCCTTACTGCTAGGTAGATTCTTCTACATTACTCACCCGTTTGCCACTGACTTTGAGTTGCCCCAAAGCCCGTTAGACTTGCATGTGTTAAGCATACCGCCAGCGTTCGTTCTGAGCCAGGATCAAACTCTCAAGTTGAGAATTTGCTTGACTTACTCATTTAGAATCTGACATAGACCTAAAAGAGGTAGTCTTAAAACAACTACCGCCTTTATTTTTCTTTTTGTGTCACTTTTTAGCATTTAAGCTAAAAAGAATTTTTTAAACATATATTCACGATGTAGAAAGTTTTTAAAATTAAAAACTTGATTGCTAAATTATGAAGCACTTAAATTAATAAGTCAACAATTATTTTTGCTTTTTTTAAAAAGTTTTTTAAAAACTTTATTAAAATAGATAGAAAAAATAAATGTTTATTGCAACATTTTTTAACAATTTAAAAACAATTTAGGAGGCAAAGTTTAAAGAAGCAAAACATAAATGTCAACAAGTTTTTTTTGCATTTTTTTATTTTTTTTAAAAAATGTCTGTAAAGCCAGTAAAATAAAGGATCGAAAATTTTAATTTTTTTTAAAATCTAGCAAAAACTGTCTTATCAACACTAAATTTTGGTGACTATTTTTACTTCTCTTTGCGGAATAGGAATGATAATATTGTTGGCGGTTAATTTTTGATAAACGGCAATCATCACATCGCTTTTAGCACCTAACCTGCCGTCAATAATATCGTTAATCCAAAAATATAAGGTAAATTTAATATCGTAATCATCAAAAACCGTAAGAAAACATTCTGCTTCTGGGTAGGATAGGCATTTTTTGTGCCCTTTCGCACATTCTAACATAATTTGTTTGGCTTTTATCAAATCGCTACCATAGGCAACACCCACGACAATTTCAATTCTGGCTCTATTGTTAGAATATGTCCAGTTGGTTACTTTGTTGATGATAAATTCTTCGTTAGGAATCATGATTTCTTTGCCATCCATAGCTTCAACCAAGGTGTATCTACCCCCAAAATGCTTTACCGTGCCAAAAATATTGCCATTTTCTAACTCAACAATATCGCCAACTTCTACTGATTTTTCAAATAATAAAATAATACCACTAATAAAATTAGAGGCAATTTTTTGCAAGCCAAAACCAATACCCACACCTATCGCACCACCAATAACCGCAAAAGCAGTAAGATCAACCCCAAATATTTTTAAAATAATGATAAAAACAGCACTATAAATAACAATATCTAGAAATTTGTTGATAATGCTTTTGGTGTTGGTTTTGATTGCTTTATTGTTGACTACATAGTTTTTAATTTTTTTACTTAAAAAGCCCGCGATAGACATTACCGAAAGCAAAACAATGATAATTTTTAAAATTAAATAAACAGATATTCTAATTTTACCTAGCTTAAAGGCGAACTGATCGAGATAAAAAATTACCATATCAAGCATATTAAAAATATGCAAGAAAAATATAATTGCTAACAAAACGATTACCAAACCAGAAAGTAAAGAGCTGGCAATGGCAATTCTCACAAAACGAACAATAATTAAAATTATCAATGATTTAGAAATTGTATTAAGCAATGAGGAGGCTTGGTAGAAAAAATTATAAAAAAAGCCAACAAGAATAAAAACCAAAAAATTACAAACCAACCAAAGTAGCGGCAAATAATATTTTTTGATTGAATGGTGAACATGCTTGCTTGCCAGAATTTTTAGAAAAAACCTAGTTTTAAAAAAGATGTAAAAACCATGGGCAACAACACAAGAAGCAACAGCCAAGAGCAATTGAAAATGCGAGTAATCTAAAATAAATTGTCGAAGAAAAGCAACGATGTTCATAGCACAATTAAATAGTTTATCTATTTTTTAATATATCATTTCAACTTATTAATTGAAACAATATTATTACTCGCCTTGACCAGAGCTGAAACAAGCAATATTATTAAAAGAGTATAGATTTTCAGTTTTAACAAAATCAATATTTTTTTCTATTAAAAAATGTAAAAGTTGCAAAATATCAGAATTTGAAACAGCTAAATTAGTGTCAATAATTTGAGTAGAAGAAGCGCCCGTGATGCCCTGCCCCATAAAACGAAGCATTAAAAAATCACTAGAAATATGGCTGGCAACATAATCGCTTGGCCACAAAGCCAAACCTTTGGCACTAATGGTTTTTAAAACAAAAGTAGAATTATTGAGATCAGCTAATTTTTCAAGCAAAACAGCAATATTTTGAGCAGACCAATTAACAAAAACATCGCAACCTATTAAAGCACGAGTTTCGCAAGGTGTGTTGATTTCGTTATTTTTTACAATATCCCGTTTGATTGCAGGCTGAAAATTGGCAACATTTAGCTGTTGCGGAGTATTGCCTAAATTAGCAAGCACCGCCTTAGCAAATTGAGTGGTTGAAACTTTTTGTTTGCTAGTGCTAGCATTATAAATATCTGCGGTATGAATGCCCTCTTCTATTGTTTTGTAAAGAGCATTTTGTATTTTGCTTGCCACCTGCGGTTGCCCGAGATGATTTAGCATCATCACCGAAGCTTGAATTAAGCCAGTTGGGTTGGCAATGTTTTTTCCAGCGATATCTGGGGCAGAACCGTGTATTGCCTCAAACATGGCAAAATTTGCACCAATGTTAGCAGAACCGGCCAAGCCAACCGAGCCAGAAATTTCGGCAACAATATCAGAAATAATATCGCCATATAAATTTAAAGTAACTATCACATCAAAATTTTCTGGGCGAGTGGCTAATTTGGCACAAGCAATATCGATTATATAATGATCGGTTTGTATTTGCGGATATTGTTTTGCAATTTCCTGAAAAGTGTTATGAAATAAACCATCAGAAAGCTTCATAATGTTGTCTTTAGAAAAACAAGAAACTTTTTTTCGACCGTTGATAACCGCATATTCAAAGGCATAACGAATAATTTTTTCGCACCCTTCTTTGGTAATAAGCTTTAAACACTGATAAGAATCAATGGTGTGGCGATGCTCTATGCCAACATATAAATCTTCTTCGTTTTCTCGAATAATTACCACATCTAATTTAGGAAACTTGGTTGCAACGAAAGGAAAAAAAGAAGAAACTGGCCTTACATTGGCATATAAACCAAGTTTTTTTCGCAAAGTAACATTTAGGCTTTTATAGCCACCGCCTTGCGGAGTGGTGATTGGAGCTTTAAAAATAATGCCAGTTTCGTTGATTTTTTGCCAAGAATCGTTCGTAAGGCCAGAATTATAGCCCTGCTCGTAAATTTTTTTACCAACTTCAATAAAATTAAAACCAAGATCAGCTTTGGCACCTTGCAACACAAGCAAGGCACTTTCCATAATTTCTGGGCCTATACCATCGCCATAGGCAACTGTAATTTTTTTAGTCATATATTAGGTTAGTTTAGTAAGTTAGGTGAGATAATAAAGAGGAAAATTATAGAGTCGGGAGCCACCACCACGCAAACCCAGCGTGTGTAGTCATATTCGCCAATAAAGGCTGTTGTATTCTGATACACTCCCGACCGAGAAAATATTTTAAAAAATAAATTTTATTTTGCAAGAGGTTTTTTAAGAAAAAAAATAACATTTTCAATAAAGATTTTCGATATTATAAAAAATTTCTGCTTTATCGTCAAAATTACAACCAACATTTACACCTCGATATTGTAAAAAACAAAGCTCTTGCAAAGCATTTATCGATATTTCTTGCCTTGCACTTTCTGGTAAATTTTTAGCATTACCAACAAATATTGTTTGCTGATTTTCTGCCAAATAGCTAGTAAAATCAGCATAATTAAAACTTTTTAGCCAAGAATTTTTGTTACAACCATTTTGCACAATATTAAAACCGCATAAATAAACATGCTGATTTCCGCTATCAAGAGCAACAAAAATGCTGTGATTAGCAAATTTTTGTTGTTGAATTTTTTGATAATAATGATAGGCATAAGCAGTAAAATTATCTACCGCCATCACTTTTATGTTTGCTAAAATTTGCAAAGTTTTTAAAAAAGCCAAACCAACTCTCAGCCCAGTAAAACTACCTGGCCCCTTGGTGGTGGCAACAAAATCAAGATCTTTATAATGCAATTTATGTTGTTTTAGCATATCGTCAATGGTTGCCACCATAATTTCAGAATGTTTGTGCGATTCGGTGTTTTTTTTGCTAAACATAAGTTGTTGATTTTGATATAAACCAACACTAAAATTTAGCCCCGAGCAGTCGTAAATTAAACTAATCATAGATTTTTTATTTTTACCCCTTGTAAGATTTTCTTTTGCAATTATCTTGTAGCTTGTTAATGTGCTTTTTGCTTAATTTTTTCAATAAATTATACCATTTCAACTTTAAAATTAATAAATCTAACAAAATATTTTTGAGATAAAAGCTTTAAAAAACGATTGCCTGCATATCCATACAGGCACAGGCTTTTTGAAGCTTTTTAACCAAAAAGATGAAGTTAGATTGATTAAATATCTAAATGTATTTTAAGTTGAAATGGTATTAATTAAGCAAAAAAACATAATATTACCTTATCAATATTTAAAATTAAACAAAATTATGGAAATAACTCCTTTACATAATCATGTTCTGGTCGAAAGAATCGAAGCCGAAAGCAAAACTGCCGGTGGCATCATCATTCCAGACACCGCCAAAGAAAAACCAGCCGAAGGCAAAGTTATTGCAGTTGGCGAAGGCAACCGCGATGACCATGGCAAAAGAATTCCTCTTGATGTTAAAAAAAATGATATCGTTTTATTTACCAAATGGGGTGGCACCGAAATAAAAGTTAATGGCAAAGAATATCTTATCGTGAAAGAATCAGATATTTTAGCAATTGTTAACAAAAAATAATTTATCAATTCAATTTTAAATAAAAATGGCTAAAAAATTATCATACGGCACCGAAGCAAGAAAAAAAATGGCTAAAGGTGCAGAAAAGCTAGCAAAGGCAGTAAAAGTAACCCTCGGGCCTAAGGGCAGAACGGTGGTTATCGAAAAATCTTTTGGTGCCCCTAGAACCACCAAAGACGGTGTAACCGTTGCTAAAGAAATCGAACTATCTAATAAATTCGAAAATCTTGGCGCTCAAATGATTAAAGAAGTCGCTTCTAGAACCAACGATGTTGCGGGCGACGGCACCACAACTTCTATCGTGCTAGCAGAATCAATCATTCATGAAGGCATTAAATCTGTGGCAGCAGGCATCAATCCAATGGATCTCAAAAGAGGCATAGACATTGCGGTTGCTGCAATTATCGAAGAACTCACCAAAATGAGCAAAAAAGTTAGCAACCCAGAAGAAATCGCCCAAGTTGCAACAATTTCTGCAAACGGCGATACTTTAGTTGGTCAAAAAATTGCCGAAGCTGTGCAAAAAGTTGGTGCAGAAAGCCCAATTACAGTTGAAGAAGCCAAAGGTTTAGAATTTGAAGTAAATGTGGTCGAAGGTATGAGCTTTGATCGCGGTTATCTTTCTCCATATTTTGTAACCAATGCCGAAAAAATGATAGTTGAAATGGAAAATCCTTTCATCTTACTATTTGAGAAAAAAATCACCAATTTGCAACCAATGGTTCCCGTTCTTGAAGCAGTTGTGCAATCTGGTAGACCACTTTTAATTATTGCCGAAGATGTTGAAGGCGAAGCCTTGGCAGCCTTGGTGGTAAATAAATTAAGAGGCGGTTTAAAAATTGCTGCTGTAAAAGCTCCTGGTTTTGGCGACAGAAGAAAAGCAATTCTTGAAGATATCTCGGTTTTAACTGGCGGTCAGTTAATTTCTGAAGATCTCGGCATGAAACTAGACTCTGTAACTTTACAACAATTAGGACAAGCCAAAAGAATTATCATCGACAAAGAAAATACAACTATTGTTGATGGAGCTGGCGAAAGTTCTGATGTAAAATCTCGTTGCAAAGCCATCAAAGCCCAAATCGAAGAAACCACTTCTGATTACGACAAAGAAAAACTTCAAGAAAGACTTGCAAAACTTTCTGGCGGTGTAGCCATTATTAAAGTTGGTGGTGCTACCGAAATCGAAGTAAAAGAGAAAAAAGATCGTGTTGACGATGCAGTTGCTGCCACAAGAGCTGCGATGCAAGAAGGCATTGTTGCTGGCGGTGGTTCTGCCCTTATTTTTGCTGGTAGAGTTTTAGCAAAATTAAAAGGAGCCAACGACGATCAAAACTTTGGTATTAACATTATCAGAAAAGCTATTCAAGCCCCAGTTCGTCAAATTGCTGAAAATGCTGGTTTTGACGGAGCTGTTGTTGCTAACGAAATTATTTCTAAGCACGAACAAAACTATGGTTATGATGCTCAAAATAATGTTTATTGCGATATGTTTAAAGCTGGCATTATCGACCCAACCAAAGTAGTTAGAACTGCTTTACAAGATGCCTCTTCGGTTGCTGGTTTATTTATCACCACCGAATGTGCTATTGTTGAGCAAAAAGAAGAAAATGCCCATGCTCACCCAGCTTCAGCTGGCATGCCTGGTGGCGGAATGTTTTAAGTAACAAACTACTAAACTTATCTTTTTTTAAAAGGTGCCTCTGAAAGCCAAAAACTTTCAGAGGCACCTTTTTTTATGTTTTTTTCTATTAGAGGCAGGAAGTCATTTCAGTTTTCTCTAGTGACGAAGCACTTGTGCCAACTACTTCAGAATCAGGAACCTCCACAATAAGAGGCAATTCACTTAATATAAAACCAAATTCATCTATAGGCCCAATCTTTTTTTTACCGAAGTTTTTGCAAATTGCATCATAATTTTGTGCAATAGTAATGTCATATCTTTTGTTTGGGTCCACAGCAATAGCAATTTGATAATCCGTCTTGTCGTCCACATTAAAACAACTCCGTCGCGACTCAATTTCAGCAATAGTCTTAGCCAGTTTATCAGTTTCAGCTATAACCATTTCATTAATGCTATCGTCGGATGGGCTTGGGGGATAAAAACAACTCGATAGCAAAGGGGAATGAAAACAACTCGATAGCAAAGGCGCTCCCTTTAGGCAAGATAAGATTCCGTCAAAAAACATAATAAAAAAAAATAAATTAGTAAAAATATAATAATTAATATAGTTTTGGTATCCTATTTTTTTTTTTTTTTGCTGTCAAGTATTTTTTTATAAATTTATATTTTTATTATCATTTTTTGCGATAGCAAAAAAGACCAAGGTAGTGTTGGAAAGCCACGGCAGGATCTACTTTTCGAAAAAACATCGGCGATCGTCTCCCAACTCTACCCCGGCACTTCGTGCCACCCCTTCTACAAAAGGGGAATTTAGATCGAAGTTTGGTTATAGCAATGACATAACATTAGATGCAAGTTGCATAAAAGCAAGGCTAGCAATGGTTTGTGGAAATTTAATTGTTACCGGAATTTGCTGGTCGCAAGCCAGATTAATGTTGAGGTCGATAGGAATTTCTGCCAAAATATTGAGTTGTTGCTGTTTTGCCAATTGTCGCAAGCTATTTTCGCCAAAAATAAATTGTTTTTCTTGTTGATTGTTTAACAAATAAGACATATTTTCGACCAAGCCTAAAACTTTAATTTTTAACTTTTCAAAACAGTCAAGAGATCTTACCAAATCAATCACCGCCAGTTGCTGTGGGGTAGAAACACCAATCACTCCAAAAATCGGAAACTTTTCTGCCATACTCAAATAAACATCGCCTGTGCCAGGAGGCATATCAACAATCATCACCTCAACTTTTTTTTCATCGAATTGCCAATTTACACTTCTGATTAATTGATATAAAATTTTGGTTATCATCGGCCCGCGCCACACTCCTGCAGAATTAGCATCAATCAAAGAGCCGATCGAAATGCATTTGATGGAGTAGGCAATCAACGGCAACAATAAATTGTTTTGCAATTGTGGCTTAGTCGTTAAGTTTAGTAAATGAGGCACCGAAGGGCCATAAATATCGGCATCAACCAAGGCAACATTGATGCCTTGTTGAGCCAAACTTACTGCCAAATTAACAGCCACGGTTGATTTGCCAACCCCGCCTTTTGCCGAAGCAACTAAAATAATTTTTTTCACTCCTGCAACACTTGCTGGTTGTTGCATAAAATCGTTTAGCGAAGGTTTTGATTGCATAGGTTTTTAAATAAATTGATGGTTTTCCTGATTAGCATTGCCGATTTTATACCTCGTTGCTCTTCGATGCCAGAAGAAATATCAAGAATATCTGCCACTTTGTAAGCTTCGGCAAGGTTGCCACAGTTGATGCCACCAGCTAAAATAATTGGTTTATTGAGTTGTATTTTTTCAAGCCACTGCCAACTAAAATTTTTGCCAGCACCAGAAGAAGCCGAATCGAGCAAAAAATAATCGCTTACTTGTGAAAAAGTGTTAATTTTGGCTAAATCGCTGTGAGATGCCAAGTTAAAAGCAGAAATAATTTTGGTTTGTGGAAATTGGGTTTTTAATAGCAACAAATCTTGCAAAGCAAAATTGCCGTGAATTTGCCAAAAATCTGGCTTGTATGCTTGCCAAATTAACTGCAAAAATTGTATAGATAAATCATTAACCACCGCCACTTTAGCAACATTGGCAGGAATAATTTTTGCCAAAACATCAGCTTGTTTTGCATTAACCATTCTGACAGAATTAAGCACAAAAACCAAACCAACAAAATCAACCCCGCAATCAATGGCAACTTGCAAACTAGTTGGCTCGGTAAAGCCACAAAGTTTGAGTTTTTTTGCTGTTTTGGCGGATAACATCATATCGCACTGTTTGATAATTTTTTCGCCTGATCTTCGGCAATAAGCCCCTGAATAAATTCATCGAGATCGCCTAACATTATGTCTTCGAGGCGATAAACGGTTAAGTTAATGCGATGGTCGGTGACACGACTTTGCGGAAAATTATAGGTGCGAATTCTTTCGCTCCTGTCGCCAGTGCCAACCTGCTCTTTTCTTTCGAGTGATCGTTCTTTTTGGAGCCTTTCCCTTTCGGCTTCGTAAAGCCTAGATCGCAAAACCTTCATAGCTTTTTCGCGGTTTTTGATTTGCGATTTTTCGTCTTGCATTGAAACCGAAACCCCTGTTGGCAAGTGAGTGATTCGCACCGCCGAATCGGTGGTGTTAACCGATTGCCCGCCCGGACCAGAAGAACGAAAAACATCAATTCTTAAATCTTTTTCAGAAATATGAATGTCAACATCTTCGGCTTCGGGCAAAACGGCAATAGTGGCGGCCGAGGTGTGTATTCGCCCAGAATTTTCGGTTTCTGGCACTCGTTGCACTCTATGCACCCCAGATTCAAACTTTAATCGAGCGAAAACTCCTTTGCCCGAGATGATTGCCGAAGCCTCTTTGTAGCCACCCAAGCCAGTATCTGATATTGATAAAATTTCAAACTTCCAACGATTTCTTTCGGCATATTTATGATACATAAAAAATAATTTATAGGCAAAAAGGGCGGCCTCTTCACCGCCAGTGCCTGCCCTTACTTCGAGGATGGCATTTTTTTCATCGGCAGAATCTTTAGGCAACAAAGCGATTTTTATTTGCTGTTCGAGATCAGGTAGAATTTTTTGAACAGCATATTGCTCTTCAACCAGCATATCTTGCATTTCTTTGTCGGGCTTTTCGCCAGAAAGCAAAACCGAAATATCTTGCAACTCTTGTTGAGATTTTTGATATTGCCTAATTAAACCAACTACTTCTGTCATATCGGAATGCTCTTTAGAGAGCTTGGCAAAAGAATTGCCCAGAGCAGAAGGATTAAGTAGTTTTTGCTCTAATTCAATAAATTTATTAACAATTGCACTAAGTTTTTGGGTAAATGACATAAATTATTGTTTATCAAAAATTATTTTAAGACCTTCTAAAATAAGGTTTGGTTGATAGTGATATATGTTTTGCCAGACATCTTTAAAAATTTCTGCAATACCGCCTGTAATGATTTTGGTGGCTGTAATGTTTAATTCTTGCTCTATTTGCAGAACTAAACCATTAACCAAAGCAATATTGCCAAAATAAGAGCCAGAATTCATGGCTTCAAAAGTATTTTTGCCAATCACTTTTTTTTGAGGCTTGATACTTATTTTAGGCAGTTGGGCAGTGTTTTCGTGCAAAAATTTAAGTGCCGAATTGACCCCGCAAACAATAATGCCACCAAGATATTCGCCGTTGTTGCCGACTACACCAAAAGTTGTGGCAGTGCCAAAATCGATAATAATAAGATTGCCACCAAACTTGTGGTAGCCGGCAATGGCATTTAACAGTCTATCTTGCCCCACTTCTGCCTTGTTGCTAACTTGAATATCGATATTTAATTTTGGCAATAAATTGGCAAGTAAGAAAATTTTTTCAGAAAGTTGCGAACTGCCGAGTTTTTTGATTGCCTCTTCTATTTTGCTAGTTAAACTAGGCACCACCGAAGAAATAATGCCACCATTAATTTGCAAGCAATCAACATGATGATGCAAGCACAACTCAATAATGTCGATGGCATAATCGTTGGCAGTTTTTTGCAAATCAGAATTAATTCGCCATTTGTGCAATAAAGTTTTATCTAGGTATAAGCCAAAAACGATATTGGTGTTGCCAATATCAACCACTAAAATCATAATAATTATTTTAATTTCAAGCAAGCATTGATAATTCTTTGCATTGAATCAATCAAAAATTGGTCGCTAGCGGCATAGGATATTCTAAAAAAACCTTCGGCTCCAAAAGCCACTCCTGGCACCACCGCCACCAAGGCTTCTTCAAGTAAATATGAAGCAAAATGGCTATCGTTTTTAATAACCAAACCTTGCGGAGTAGTTTTGTTATATAGGCCACGACAAGAAGGAAACACATAAAAAGCCCCGTTAGGAGTGTTGCAATCAATGCCATCTATGCTGTTGAGCATTTTAACAACTAGGTTTCTTCTGTTTTCAAATAATTTGGCATTTGGTTTGATAAATTCTTGAGTGCCGTTTAGGGCTTCGGTGGCGGCCGCTTGACCGATAGAACTTGGGCAAGAAGTGCTTTGCGATTGAATGATCGCCATTGCTTTAATTAATTTTGCTGGACCAGCTCCATAGCCAATTCGCCAACCCGTCATGGCATAACTTTTTGAAACACCATTAACAAGTAAAATGCGATCTTTTAGTTTTGGCTCGACACTGGCCATGGTTGCAAACTGGGTGTCGTCAAAAACCAAGTGCTCATAGATGTCGTCGCTTAAAATATGAACTTGCGGATGCTTTAACAAAACTTCTGCCAAGGCTTGAAGCTCAGAAGCAGAATAGCAAGAACCAGTTGGATTGCTTGGCGAATTTAAAATTAGCCATTTTGTTTTGTTGGTAATTTTTTTCTCCAAATCGCTAGGAGTGATTTTAAAATTATTTTCGACAGAAGAATCAACCACCACTGGCACTCCGCCACCCAACAAAACCATATCGGGGTAAGAAACCCAATAAGGAGCCGGAATAATAACCTCGTCAAACTTGTTAAGAGTGGCAAGCAAGGCATTATAAATAACTTGTTTCGCCCCGGTGCTTACCGAAATTTCGCTTAGTGCATAAACTAAATTATTTTCTCGCAACAATTTTTCACAAATAGCTTGCTTTAATTCTTTAGTGCCGTCAACCGCGGTATATTTGGTTTTGCCTGCAATGATTGCATTGATGGCGGCCTGTTTGATGTTTTCAGGGGTATCAAAATCTGGCTCGCCCATGCCAAGAGAAATAATGTTTTTGCCCATAGCTTGTAACTCGGCGGCCTTAGTAGAAACAGCGATGGTTGGCGAAGGTTTGATATTACTTAACGAATTAGCGATAAATGACATAAAAATATTAAAAAATTAGTTGTTTTTTAAAAATATATATGTTAGATTTAAGCAAGTAATTGTCAACTAATTAATTTTTTATGTCAGGTAGTGTTGGCACCGATTCTTTATTTCTAGGGCTCACTCGCCCACCAATGTTGTTTGGAGCGAGCTATGTTTTTACGGTTTTAAACATTATGACTTGTCTTTTGGCATATGTTTTAACCAACAGCTTTAAAATTTTGCTTATTTTAATGCCCGCCCTGCAAGGTGCTGCCTATTTTATTTGCTTAAAAGAACCAAGAGCAATTGAGCTTTTTCTTGCCAAAACCTCAAAATGCAATGTTTGCCGAAACAGATTTTATTATAAAGGCACCAACTCTTACGACCCTTTCTAAAAATATCACAAAATTATAAATTTTTAAAGGCAATACTTAAACTAAAAGTTCGTTGCGGTTTCACTAAATTACTTTGATTACTTTCTATCATTGAAAAGCCAAAATCAATACAGCAACCATTGTTAATAATACTTGCTCCTCTTTGTATCACTCTTTTTTGCACAAGATCTTTGATAAAATTAATTTGAAACTGCCATCTTTTTCGCTGAAAACCAACAACAGTATTAAATTGCGAGATTTTATTTTGATTGGTAGTGTTTTTGCGAATCAGCAAAAATTCGTTATTAAAGAAAAAATTTTGATAATTTAAATAAGTATTTAGCTGATTAACATCGTTTCTTAAATTCGATTCTTGTAATTGAAAATTATAAGTAAAATTAAAATATTTATTTTTCGCCATAGCAATTTGCCCAACAATATTAGATTTATTGCTATTGTTAAAACCACGTATTTTGATATCTTGCTCTTTGTTGCTTAATAAAAAAGATTGCCCCAAAATTAAATCTAGCTCTCTTTGGCCAAAAGAAGAAACTTTAACACCATAGCTAATTCTTTTGCCAGCTTCGTTTCTATCGAATCCAGAGATACGGTTGTTAGAAAATAAATTACCGATAGTAATTTCGGAATTATTACTATCTTGATTGACAATTTTTGCATTGCTTGCCCTAAAAGAACTGGCGGTAATTTTAATTATTGGCTCTAAAGTTATGGTGTTTTTTTGCAATTCTTTACGCAGTGGCAAGCTCCAGCTAAAAGAATTTTCGGTTTTTAAATTAGTTTGATGGTTAGAATAATTTGTTTGTCTACTGGCATCGTTAAGCCAATAAAAATCGTTAGTAATTTTCGTGCTAAATTCAAATAAATTACCAGCCAAATTAAAGGGTAATTTTACTTGCGGAGAAGTGCTTAATCTGTGATATTGCAAGCCTTGATTTCTTTGAATAGAAGTGCTATCAATTGCCAGTGCGATTTGTTCTTTGGCAAAAAAAGGCTCGCTTTTAGTAAAAAACTCAATTTTTGGCAAAATAAACGGAGCAGATTTTTCGAGATCAGCATTTTCTAACTCTTGAAATTTGCTGGTTTTAATGCCAAAATAAGTATCTTTGGTGATGTAATTAGCGGTTAAACTAGAGTTAGTGTAAGGCAAATAATTAAAATGATAATCTCGCAAAAAATTTCTGTCAGAAATATAATTGCCATTAAAACTTATACCAGAATTGTGAGTAAAATCAAAATCTCCTTCACCAGCAACATTCCAGCGAATTTTTTTGTTGGTTCTGTCAACCACCACTCTATCATTAAAAGAAACAACATTATTGTTGGCGAGCTCTAAATTTGCTTGATATTTGCCATAAGTAGTGATTTGGCGAAGTTGCTGATCAAGTAAAATTTGCTGAGAATCAAAATAATAGGTAGGCAAAATAGTTAAATCTGCACTTGGCGATATGTCGAGATAATAAGGCAATTTCAAGCCAAAACCAAAATTAGAATTACGACTATAACTTGGGGGCAAAAAACCGCTTTGTCTTTTTTTAGGTGGCAGAGGGGCTTTTAAATAGGGCATATGCAAAAATGGAATTTTATAAAAATAAAAATTCGCTCGCTCGGCGGTAAAAGAGTTTTTTTGACGATTTATGCTGGCGACATTGCTTTTTATGGTAATTAAATTGGCTATTTTGCCTGCCAAATCATTATCTTGAGCGATTTCTGCATTAGGACAAATAGAAAAAATCACTTCTTTTAAATTGGTGATATCGTTTGCTTTTCGATTAATTTGTGAAGAAAAAATATAAGAGCCGTCGTTAAAAAGAATTTTTGCAGAATCAAAAACTCCAGTTTTAAAATCATCCGAAACCTTGGCTTGCTTGGCAAAAACCTTGCCTGCTTCTAAATTATTGATAATTACTTTGCCAAAAGCAGAAATAGTTTTATTTTCGTATTCTGCATCATCGGCTTTTAATGAATAGGGAGGGTTTATGGCCTCAACATTGCCAGTGGCGGTGAGTTTTTTGCTATTTTTATTGCCTACAATACTATTTGCTTTTAAAATAGTGCGGTTAGAATTTTTGTTGCCTGCAAAAACAACAGAAGAAAAAACAAGATTAAAAATTAACAAACACAAGCAATGGTAAAGCATTAATTGAGAGCTAGTTTTTGTGGTTTATATTTTCGCAACCATAGAGCAATCAACATTCTTGTCAACAAAACCGCAGTAAACATTGAAGACATAATGCCAATAGAAAGAGTAATGGCAAATCCTTTAATTGAGCCGTTGCCAAAATTATATAAAAAGAAGGTAATAATAAGAGTGGTGATGTTAGAATCAAGAATGGTGCGATATGCCTGGCTAAAACCCTGTTCAACCGCAACAAAAACCGATTTTTTATTGTTTAGCTCTTCTTTTATTCTTTCAAATATCAACACATTAGCATCAACCGACATACCGATAGTAAGAATAATGCCAGCAATGCCAGGCAAAGTAAGGGTGCCACCAAGAAGGGCTAGCACTGCAATAATAATGGCAAGATTAACCAAAAGAGCGATGTTGGCAAAAACACCAAAAGTGCCATAAAATGCCACCATAAAAATTGCCACCAAAACAACACCCGCTATAGCAGAAATTTTGCCATTGCGAATCGAATCAAGCCCCAAAGACGGGCCAATAACTCTTTCTTCAATAATTTTAAGAGGAGTTGGTAAGGCACCAGCACGAAGCAACAAGGCAACTTGATTGGCTTCTTCAGTAGAAAAAGAGCCAGAAATAACCCCAGAACCATTAGTAATTGGGCTATTAATAACAGGGGCGGTAACAATTTTGTTGTCTAGCACCACAGCAAAAATTTTGCCTAGATTTTTTTTGGTGATGTCGGCAAATTTTTGCGCACCAATTTTGTTGAAACTAAACGAAACGGCTGGTTTGCCTTCGTGGTAGGTGGCGGTGGCATTTTCGAGCATATCTCCTGTAATGATAGCAGTGCTTTGCAAGTTATAAACTCTACCACTAGCATCGTTCACCTGAAAAGAATCGTAATGATTATCTTCTGCAAGCAAATGAAAAGTAAGTTTGGCGGTTTTGCCTAAAACTTGCTTTAATTGCTGATTATTTTCAATACCCGGCACTTGCAATAAAATGCGGTTCTGACCTTGCATCATAATGGCGGGCTCTTTTGTGCCATTTTCATCAATTCGACGCCGAACTATTTCGATAGATTGTTCGCCGAGCTTTTTTTTAATTTTGCTGATTTCGGCATCGGAGAAAAACATTTTAAAAGCACTGTCTTCTTGCTTAAAATCTAGATTTGGCGCGACTTTGTTAATGATTTTTTTAATTTTCTTGTTATCGTAATTGCTTTGATTATAAAAAACAATTTCGTTGCTCGATAAAACCGGTAAAATAGCGAACTGCTCTTGATAAAATTCGTTTTTGAGATCGACCAAAATGTTTTCGAGCTGTTCTTGTAAATAGCTTTTATCATCAACTTCTAATAAAATTTGTGCCCCGCCTTGCAGATCTAAACCCAAGTTTGCCTTGGCTCCATTGGCAAAAATTTTTAATATTTTTGACTGATTATCGGTATTTTGATTTAATTTTTTTTGCAAAAAGGTTGGCAAAGCGAGATAAAATGCCAACAAAGCAAAAAAGCAAATTATGGTTATTTTAAGTTTAGAAAAAATTAGCATAAACTATTTTTTATTTTGATGTTTGTGTGATTTTTTATTTTCTTTTACATTTGCCACAGCTACTTCAGCTTTATCTTTTGGCTGTAAAATATAGTCTCTTAAAATAATAATTTCGATATTTTCGGCGATTTCTAGGGTTATTTCTTGCTCTTTAATTTGTTTAATTTTACCAATAATACCGCTGTTGGTGATTACTTTTGCCCCAACTTTAAGACCATCTATCATTTGCTTATGTTCTTGCATTTTTTTGCTTTGCGGACGTATGATAAAAAAATAAAATACCACAAAAATAAGAACAATTGGCACAAAATTAATGAAAGAAAAACCAGCAGAAACATTGTTAGTTGCTTCTTGGGCAACAGCTGTAGAGATGAAATTAAGCATAAAAATTTTTAAAAATTGTTAATTTATTTTTCTGATGTTTCGGCGATTGGTAAATCAGAAAAACCAGGCGGAATAAGCAACGCATTGACCTTTGTTTTAGCACAACCTGTCAAAACAAAAACTAATACCAAAGCAAATATTATGGCAATATTTTTAAAATAGCAAGTTTTTATCATAATTTACTTTTTTTAAAAAAAATTTCGTAGGCAAGTAAAATCATAACTCCAAGAAAAATCGCACTATCGGCCAAATTAAAGGCCGGCCAGTGGTAGCCTGCAATATGAAAATCAATAAAATCGGTGACCGCACCGTTTTGTAAGCGATCAATCACATTGCCAAAAGCACCACCAATAATCAGGCTAAAGGCAATGCTAAGATGAAAATATTTTGCCGTTATCATAAAAAACAACAACACAAAAGCAATTGAGGCCTGCAAGATCGCAAAAATTGTTTTGCCATTAGCAAAATTATCAAACAAGCCAAAACTGATGCCGTTGTTTTGCACATAAACAAAAGATAGATATTGATTAAAATAAATTTGTGGATTTTGATTATTTTCAACAACTGCATAGTAGTGCAATAAATCAAATACATAATTTTTACTGTATAAATCGCAATAAACAATCAATATAATAAAAAAAACACCAAAAAATGCAGATTTTAACACAAAATATAGATTAATTAAAAAACATAAAATTATATTGCTGATTATTTTTTTTACTTTATAATCATCAACCAAATGAAAATTTTAAGTTTTCTTTTATAAAATACAATTATTTTTCTTCTCTTATGAAAATCAAAAAACAATTGCTGGCTATTTTGTATTTTTTTTCAATCATCACCCTTTCATTAAGCAATTCTTTTGCCAAGCAAGTATATCTCGAACCCTATTTCGATGCCACCAACATCAAGCCAACCGTTATCGATTCGCCAGCTTTGCTAGAGAGCAAAGAACTGCACGAAGAAATAAAACAAATTATCGAACTACAAAAAAAGATCGAGTCAAAAGATATTGATTTTGCTCTCGACGAAAAAGAAATGAGGCCAGAAATTGTCACCGAATATATCAACAACAATCTTTCACGAAATAAATTGCCAAAGCTATACAAATTACTCGATAGAGTTGGGGCAACCTCTTATTTTGCGATGAATAAAATCAAAAATCATTACAAAATTACTCGGCCCTATTTAGCAAACAAAACCATTCAAGCAATAATTCCGGCAAGCGATGGCTATGCCTATCCAAGCGGGCACACCACTGGTAGCTATCTTTGGGCATCTGTTTTGTCTTTATTAATGCCTAAACAAGCCATTGATTTTAAAAATCGAGCTCAAGATATTGCTTGGCATCGAGTGCAAGTTGGTATGCACTACCCGCAA
Organism: Rickettsiales bacterium; assembly: GCA_947503755.1. Lineage (GTDB taxonomy): Bacteria > Pseudomonadota > Alphaproteobacteria > Rickettsiales > UBA1997 > CAILUF01. The sequence goes on from CANNFC010000011.1 coordinate 22,013, forward strand.
GATCTTCAAGGCGGAAAGCAACTTGCCTTGGTTTTGCTTGGTGGGCTCATACAAAATCAAGATTTTTTAAAAGATTTTAACGAAGCTTTAACAGAATTAAAACAAAATAACCTAATCAAATAAAATATGTTAAATAACCATTGTAAAGTTGCCATTATTGGCTCTGGTCCCGCTGGCTATACCGCCGCTATTTATGTTGCACGCGCCAATTTATCGCCCATACTTTTTGCTGGCTACCAACCCGGTGGGCAACTTACCATCACCACCGATGTTGAAAATTTTCCCGGATTCGCCGAGACAATTCAGGGGCCGTGGCTTATGGAACAAATGCACAAACAGGCTTTGCATGTTGGCACCAATATTATCGAAGAACATATCAATCAAGTTGATTTTAGCCAAAAACCTTTTCTTCTTCACACCGAAAGTGGCTCGTCTTACACTGCCGACTCTGTTATCATCTGCACGGGAGCTCAGGCAAAATGGTTGGGGATCGCTTCAGAAAAACATTTTCAGGGCTTTGGAGTTTCTGGTTGTGCCACTTGCGACGGCTTTTTCTTTCGCAACAAAACAGTGATGGTGGTGGGCGGCGGAAACACCGCTTTAGAAGAATCTTTGTATCTTACCAATCATGCTAGCAAGGTTTATTTGGTGCACAGAAGAGATTCTTTTCGTGGTGAAAAAATTTTACAAGAAAGAGTGTTTAAACATAGCAAAATCGAAGTGATTTTTAACCATACTTTGCAAGAAATTTTAGGCACCGACAATCCAAAAGCAGTAAATTCGGCAATTTTACTTAACACCCAAAATGCTAGCACCAATAAAATTGCTGTTGACGGCATTTTTATTGCCATTGGTCACAAGCCAAATTCGGATCTTTTCAAAAATACCGGTTTAATGCTAGATGAAGAAGGCTACATTATCACCAAACCAAATTCAACCGCCACCAATTTGCCAGGTGTTTATGCAGCAGGCGATATTCAAGACAAAATCTACCGACAAGCCGTAACCGCTGCCGGCACTGGTTGTATGTCTGCTCTTGAAGTAGAAAAATTTTTAGCTCACTAAATTCTTTTTTTTAGAAGGGGTGTTGGTATAGTATTTGCAAGCAGAACTGGGGGCAAATTCCCCTTCTGTAGAAGGGGTGGATTTTCTCATAAGCTTATAGCTTATGAGAAAAGACGGGGTAGTGTTGGGAGACGATCGCCGATGATATTTCGAGGTAATCCGAGTGCTGGTTGCCGACACTACCCCGTCGACCTTCGGTCGCCACCCCTTCTAAAAAATTAGATCAATATTATAACTCATTTTGCTTGTTGATTTTTGTCAAAAGAAAGGGGCATTTTATAAGAGGATAGATTTAATACCAAAAAGAAGACAAGATCGACGATTGGAGGATATGTCATTGCATCTTCAAAATGTTTTATCATCAAAGTATTATGTTACGCCAGATAGTGATTTAACCATAGAACAAAAAGAGGCCATCACAACACTGCGAGTCATTGCGACAAGGTCAAAAGGAACTTACCGAGCCTCAATATGTGCCTTTGCCTACAGGAAAGTGTTATAAAAACCCATAAT
>CANNFC010000012.1:0-23388 GCA_947503755.1 Rickettsiales bacterium
CATTATTGCATAAAGAGGAACGATATAAATACCCGAAGATATTGCTGTAATAAGCAGTCCTAACATTATTAAATAACTGATGTAGCCAGTTTTTAAAAATTCTGTAAGATTAATGATATTTTGAGGTGTTTGATAAAATTTTCTTGCAAGATAAAACAATAAAATTCCGATTTAAATGCCAATTTGGCATAACCAATAATTTTTGCAGTTTGCAGAAAAATATTGAAACCGATTTTTAAGCTAGAATCAGAAATTGTAGTTTTATGAATAAAACAACTTGCCACATAGCCAATAATTGAAAAAAATACTACTACATAACAGATAATACCATTTCCATAAATAAATATCACACTTCGATCTAAATTACTTGTACTAAAAAAGGGGTGGCCGTGAAGTGGTGCGGGGTAGTGTTTGCAAGCCACGGCGGGATTACCTCGAAAAACCATCGACGATCGTCTCCCAACACTACCCCGTCGACCTTTGGTCGCTACCCCTTCTAAAAAAGGGGAATTGTGCACCGCACTTCGATCTAAATTTACTCTCCACGGGATAGGAGAATTTAGATCGAAGTGTGATTTTAATTAGTGGAAATGGTATTATATGTATTTTATGGTAAATCATCATTATCAATATTTTTTTAATTACAAGAAAATATTGTCATTTCCACTATTGTGTTTTTAAAATAGAAAAACATTCTTGGTTATTTGTTATTTTTTTTAATAAAATATCTTGAATTTTAGCTTTAAAATAGCTAAAATTATCGCTTTGCAATCAATAAAAAGATTTAAAGGCATCGTTGTATTGTGTATTATATTTCACTCAATATTAATTTATGGCATTAATTTATCACAGAAAAAATAAAATTAGTAATGTGTTAAGAAATTTTGATTATGCCGAAAGCAACATCATTAACAATCTTGCTTCTTTATCAAATCATCAACAAAAGAAAGCAAATCAAAAAGAATTATTTTTGCTAATGTTGTCTATTTTTATTGCTTCTATTGCTTATGGTTTGTTGTTGGTTTTTATTGCTATTAGACTAGAGCAAAACACTCAAAATTCACTGCTTATTTCTTTATCTACCATTGTGCAAATTGGAGCAGGAGTTATTTTTTCGCAGTTTTTGCCAAATTTCGCTAAAAAAGTTGGTTTAGTAAAAAGTATTATCGTAAGTACTGTAATTACCGCCTTTTCTGCTTTATGTTTATACAAATTTATTTCATTTTATTTATGGTTAATTGTTGTTTATTGTCTAGGAACATCTTTATTTACTACCAATATTACTCGCAACACTTTAATGATAAATTTAGCTGAGCCAAAAAAAAGAGCTTTTATTATTGCTTTAGGCTCAACTTTGGCTTCGTGTGGCAATGCTTTAGGCCCTGTATTGTTAAATTTCTTTAATTGGCAAGATAATTTTTTTACTTTTCTTTGTATTGCTGGCATCTTTCTAGCTTCTGCCTTTATTTTAAGCAAAGTGCAAACAGAAGAAATAAGCATTGCCGAGCAAAAAAATGTAAGTCTTTGGAAATATTTAATTTATTCACCAAAAATAATGATTTCTGGCTTTTCTTATAGTTTTATCCTTACTTCATGCATGAGTTTTGCTGTGATTTATGGTCTTAAAATTGGTATGGAGCCACATAAAGCATCGTTGTTACTTTCTGCTTTTTTATTTGGCAACATTTGTTATGTGCCGATTAGTTGGTTTTGCTCTGTGATTAAACTAAAACTATTAATGATTATTGGGGCGATTTTTTCTTTGCTTTGCATTGTTTATATCTTCATTTTTCTCAATACTAATAATATTTTTTGGTTATTTTTTTGTTTATTTGTGAGTCTATCGCTTATGAAATTGTCAACAATTATTTTGATTAACGAAAAATATAACAACACTCAACGTTTAATTGCCAATAGTGCTTTTAGTAGGCTTACCTTGCTTGGTAGCATTTCTGGGCTTGTTGTGGTGGGTATTTTAAACATTTTTTATCCTCAAAAAGGTTTGTGGCTTGGCTCTGGTTTTATGCTTTTATTATTTTTAATCTTTTGTCTTGGCAATTATTTTTATAAACTTTATTATAGAAAAATTATCTTTTCTTCATTATCAATTTTCAAATTACACTCACAATAATTTATGAACAATAACTGCAACCAATCAAAATCGTGCTGTTTTACTAAAATTTACAAAAAATTTTTTAGCAAAAAAAATAAAGTCGCTCATCTGCTATTAAGCGGTGTTATCGGCAAAGAATCAAAATTCGATTCTTCTTTAAATTTTGCCAATTATCAAAATCTTATTAAAAAAGCTTTTACCACTAAAAATATTAAAGCGGTTGCTATTAGCATCAACTCTCCTGGTGGTTCTCCTGTGCAATCTGAGCTGATTTATAACTATATTAGGCTACTTGCCAAAAAACATCAACTACCAGTCTATACTTTTGCTCAAGATGTTGCTGCTTCTGGTGGCTATTGGTTATTGTTAAGTGGCGATGAAATTTATGCCCATCAATCTTCTATTGTTGGCTCAATTGGGGTGATTTTTTCTGGCTTTGGTTTTGTTGATTTAATTAGCAAAATCGGTATCGAAAGAAGGGTGCATACTTCTGGCGAAAGCAAAGCCATTCTTGACCCATTTTTGCCAGAAAATCCAAAACATCAAGAAATCTTAAAACAAGCTCAAGACGATATTTATCAAGCTTTTGTTTCGTTGGTAAAAACTAAGAGGCAAAACAAGCTCAACGAACAAGAAGAGAAATTATTTAGTGGAGCATTTTGGGCGGGTTCTACCGCAGTTAAACTTGGTTTGGTTGATGAAATTGCCACTTTGCAAAACAAAATGCACGAAAAATTTGGTGAAGAAGTTGAAATAATTGAAATCAATGAAAAAAAATCATCTTTTTTAAAGAATTTACTTACGAAACAATCAAATTTAGCTAGTTTAAGCAATCAGATTAGTGAAATATTTGCCTTTTCACGATTTGGTTTATAATTTTTATTATCTTTTTTTTACCAATTCGCGTAGAGAATTGGTAATTAATTGCTCTAAAGTGATGTTGGATTGATTTTTAATGATGCTATTTATGATATTTAAACAATCTGTTTTGCGATAACCCAAATTTTCGAGAGCAGAAACGGCATCGGCGATATTTTGATTATTGACATGATTTTGATTTGTTATATTTTGTTTATTGGCTTGATTTTGGCTTTCTGTGATGTAGTTTAATTTATAAGGAGAATCCTTTAATTCATGAGTTATTCTGGTGGCTAGCTTGTTGCCAATGCCAGCAATGGTGGTAAAAAGTTTAGTATCAGAAGATATCAGGCCTTGGGCTATTTCGTTAATTTCTAAAGCACTTAATATTTTTTGAGCCATTTTTGCCCCAACACCTTGCACTTTGTTTAATTCAAGAAACCAAGATTTTTCATCAATCGAAAAAAAGCCATAAAGCTCTATGGCATTATCTTTGACGATTGTTGAAATTAATAAATTTATTATGGTTTGTGGCGAATTGAAGGTTTGGTTTTTTAATAAATTAGCAGTTTTTTGAGAAATAAAAACCAAATAACCAACACCAGAAACATTGATAATACAACTATCTTCAATGATAAATTCTATTGTGCCAGAAAGTTTGCCAATCATTATTCTTTAACAACTAAAACTGCTCGGCGATTTTTAGCTAAAATATCGTCTGAGGTGCCAAAAAATGCTTGTTTTTCTTTGCCATAAGAAATAATTTTCATTCTATCGGCAGAAATACCTTTTTTGAGAAAATATTTTTTAACAGAATTGGCTCTTTTTTCACCTAAAGCTATGTTATATTCTCTTGTGCCTCTTTCGTCGCAATGACCTTCGATAATAACTTTGATGGTAGAATCGCTTTTTAGCCAATCAACTTGAGTATCGAGGGTAGTTTTTATTTCTGGTGAAATTTCAGAAGAATCGTAGCCAAACAAAACACGATCTGGTACTTCTATTTCTTGCTGTTCTTGCTCTGTTTGTTTATTTATTTCGTTGGCTTGTTTTTCATCTTCTATTGGCTTGAACGATTCTTGTGGAGTTTGTAGAGCTGGAGTGTTTAATTCTGCCTCCTTTTCTTCTTGTTTTGTATTATCTTTTTCTTTGATTAAAGATCTGTTTTTAAGGCTTTGGCAAGCAAAAAGTGAGCTTAATGTAAGAAAAAGAACAGTTGATTTAATAAAATGATTAAACATATTTTTATAATTTTTTAGTTGGATTTGTTATAAAATTTTTGGCATAACTAATAATAACAAACAACAAAACCTAATGTCAACATTTTAAAATTGAAAATAATCTTTTTTTTAGCTTAATTTTTTTTAAGACATATGTAAAAAAACTGTTGCTTAAAAAAAATAAGTGTTTTAAAATTTCTAGCAAAATATCTTTTGCCTGCGTGATGGAATTGGTAGACATAACGGACTTAAAATCCGTGGAGCCTTAATGCTCTTGCCGGTTCAAGTCCGGCCGCGGGTACCAAAAATATAATAAAAACCCAAAATATATATGGCCAGAATAACTGTTGAAGATTGTGTGCAAAACATTCCAAATCGCTTTGAATTGTGTTTAATTGCTGGTAGTCGTGCTAAAAATATCTTGTCTGGAGCTCCTACCACATTAGATCGCAAAGAAAAACCAGCGGTGATAGCATTAAGAGAAATCGCCGATGGCTTAATCAATATCGAAGCTCAAAAAAATAACATTATTAGTGCTATTAAAAACAAAGGAATTGTTAATGTAATCAATGATGAAGGTTTAATTTTCGATGCTATCGCAGAAGAATCTGAGCCAAATTCAGAACTCACAGAAAGTTCTTTTGTATCTGAAAATATCGAAGTAGAAGATTAAAAATATGTCAAACTCTTCTCTTGCAGAAATTATCAGAGTTAATCATGCAGGAGAAATGGGTGCAAAAGTTATTTATCAAGGTCAAATTTTTGCTTTTCGTTTAAAAAATCAAATTCCACAACTAAAACTTACCCAAGAAATGTTAAAACAAGAGCAAGAGCATTTTGCTTATTTTGACAAACAAATAATTAAACATCAGGTAAGGCCAACTTTTATGCAACCAATTTGGCAAGTTGGCGGTTTTGTTTTAGGTTTTGCAACTGCTCTTGTTAGCACAAAAGCTGCAATGGTTTGCACTGTGGCGGTAGAAGAGGTGATCGATAAACATTACCAACAGCAACTCAATTATTTGCAAAAATCATCTCATCATCAAGAATTGACAACTAAAATATCTAAGTTTCAACAAGAAGAGCTAGAGCATCGTGATTTAGCTTATAACAATCAAGCAAAACAATTTGTGGCTTTTAATCCTTTATATCGTTTTATTGAGGCAACCACTAAAATTGCTATTGCCATTTCTAAAAAAATATGAAACACAACTCTATTTCTCTTAACATTGAAAATAACGGTGTTGCTAATTTAATCATTAATCTTGATGGTGAAAAAGTCAATAAACTCAATCAAAACACCATTGCAGAGCTAGAAAAAGCAATTAATGTGGTTGATGGCAATATGGCCATCAGGGTTTTGTTGATAACCTCAGCAAAAGAAAATAATTTTATTGCCGGTGCCGATATTGGTGAAATTAAACAATTAAATGCATTAAACGATCAATCGCAAACCATTGCTAAACTTAATCAAGCTAATCAACTATTTAATAGAATTGCGAATTTAAAAATAACAACAATAGCAGTAATTGAGGGCTCTTGTTTGGGCGGTGGTTTAGAATTGGCTCTTGCTTGTCAATATCGTGTGGCAGTTATTGGTGAAAAAACTGTTTTAGGTCTGCCAGAAGTAAATCTTGGTATTATCCCTGGTTTTGCTGGCACTCAAAGGTTGCCTGCTTTGGTTGGTTTGGTTGAATCTTTAAAATTAATTTTAACTGGTAAATCAATAAATGCTGTGCAGGCTTTCAAAATTGGCTTGGTTGATGCCATAACTCATAAAGCATTTTTAAATGCTAATCTTACTAAATTTGTTAGCGATATTTTAGAAAACAACATCAATAATCAATCTTTGTTAGCTAGAAAAAAAATCGCACAAAGTTTTTATTGGCAAGAAAAATTTTTTAAGTCCATTATTTTTTATCAAGCGAAAAAAAATATTTTTAAAGCAACTAAAGGTCAATATCCCGCTCCTTTTTATGCCTTAGAAGTAATCAAAAGAACCTATAAAAAGCCACTTCATAAAGGTTTGTTAGTTGAGCAAGAAGCTTTTGTTGAATTGGTTCATAGTGCGATTGCTAAAAATTTAATAGAATTATTTTTTATTCAGGAAGAAGTAAAAAAAATCGCCAATAATAATGTGCAATTTCAACCAACGAAAACTGCCATAGTTGGGGCAGGAGTGATGGGTGGTGGTATTGCTTGGTTGTTTGCCAATAAAAATATCAACATTATTGTTAAAGATATCAGCAATCAAGCTATTGCCTTGGCTTATTCTACGGTTTTAAAAATCTTTAATCAGCTCAAAAAAGCAAAAAAAATCACCCAAACTAAACTAGAACAAAAAATTCTCAATATTAGTCCAACTCTTAATTATGAAGGTTTTCATAATGTCGATCTTATTGTGGAGGCGGTGGTAGAAAATACTCAAATAAAACAAAAAGTGTTGCAAGAAATTGAATCTGCATCTAGTTCTTCGGCTATCATAGTTTCCAACACTTCTTCTCTTTCAATTAATGAGCTTTCTTCTGTTTTAACCAATCCTTCTCGTTTTGCGGGTTTGCATTTTTTTAATCCTGTTAATAAAATGCCTTTGGTCGAAATAATTGCAGGTGAAAAAACCTCTCCAGACACCATCTACAAGCTTTTATCAATAAGTAAGCAATTAGGCAAGACTGCTGTGGTGGTAAAAGATGTGGCGGGTTTCTTGGTAAATAGAATTTTACTTCGTTATTTAAATGAAGCTATGTATTTATTGCAAGAAAATGTTCCTGTTTTAGCAATTGACAACATCATTGAAGAATTTGGTTTGCCAATGGGGCCGTGCACTTTGGCAGATACCGTTGGCCTTGATATCGGGGCGAAAGTTGCTAGCTCTTTACAGCAAGCCTATGGCGAAAGAATGCAAGTTGCCTTATTGTTAAATATTTTGCAAGAAAAAAAAATATTAGGTCAAAAATCTGGGGCAGGTTTTTATTTGTATGTCAATAACACAAAAAATCAAGTAAATCCACAAATTATTAGCATTTTACAAGAAATAAAATCGCAACTGCCGAAATATGAACAAAAAATAGACAAGAAAATTATTATTAATCGCTGTATTTATAGTATGATTAACGAAGCTAGTAAATGCCTAGAAGAAAATGTGGTTGAAAATGCAAAATATCTTGATTTAGCTATGATTTTTGGCACTGGCTTTCCTGCTTTTCGTGGTGGGTTATTAAAATATGCCGATAGTGTTGGTATTGTGAAAATAGTAGAAACTCTACAACAGCTAGAAAAAATTTATGGCAATAGGTTTGCGGTAAGTGATTTATTGCTTACTATGTCAAAAAATAATACATCATTTTATCAATGATTATTTTAGGTATCGATCCCGCCCTAAACAATACTGGTGTTGCTGTTTTACAAATAATTAACAACTCTCCTAATTTATTATATTTAAATACTATTAAACAACAGCATAACCAGCAACAAAACCCTGATCAAGAAATTAATCATAAACTTTTGTTTTTACATCAAGAATTACAAAATGTTTTGCAACAATTTCAACCGCATCAAGTGGCTATGGAAGAAACTTTTGTTAATGTTAATCCACTTTCTTCTTTGAAATTGGGGCAGGCGAGAGGGGCGATTATTCTTACCATGGCAATCAATAATCTTTATCTTACTCAATACGCACCAACAGCAGTAAAAAAAACCATCACTGGTAGCGGTAGAGCCGATAAATTACAAGTGCAAAAAATGCTCAATATTTTACTGCCAAAATATAATTTTCTAGATAACGATCAATCCGATGCCTTGGCGGTTGCTTTTTGTCATTATCAACATCAAAATAAACCAAAATATGCTTTCCTCTAATTTTACAAATAAAAAGAAAGTAGTGGTGGCAATGTCTGGCGGGGTTGATTCTTCGGTGGTGGCTTGTTTATTGCATAGTGCAGGTCATGAAGTTATTGGCATCACTTTGCAACTTTACGATTATGGTGAAGCTTTAAAAAAGAAAAATGCTTGTTGTGCTGGCATTGATATTTACGATGCTAAACAGGTGGCCGAAAAATTCGGTTTTCGTCATTATGTTTTAAATTATCAAAATAATTTTTTACAGTCGGTAATTGACGATTTTGCCGACACCTATTTGCAAGGCGAAACTCCTATACCCTGCATTAAATGTAATCAATCGGTAAAATTTGCCGATTTACTGCATGTTGCTAAACAGCTGGGGGCAGATTTTATGGCAACGGGGCATTATGTGCAAAAAATTATGGTTAACGATCAAGCCCAACTTCATAAAGCTTTTGATAGCACTAAAGATCAAAGTTATTTTTTATTTGCCACCACTTATCAACAGCTAGATTTTTTAGAATTTCCTTTGGGTGGTCAATCTAAAGAACAAACAAGAGAACAGGCAAAAAGTTTTGGTCTAAACATCGCTAATAAACCAGATTCGCAAGATATTTGTTTTGTGCCAAACGGTGATTATGCTTCGGTTATTAAAAAATATCGCCCCAATAGTTTTGTTGCCGGTGAAATTGTGCATATATCAACTAAAGAAATTTTGGGTTATCACGAAGGTATTATTAATTTTACTATTGGTCAAAGAAGAGGCTTGAAAATAGCCCATCCAAACCCTCTTTATGTTGTTGCTATCGATACCAAACATAATCAAGTTTTGGTGGGAGAAGAAAATTTTTTACAGAAGCAAAATTTTATTATTCGCAATACTAATTGGCTTATTAATGTTGGTGATGATCAAGTTTTTAATGATGTTGAAGTAAGAATTCGCTCTAATGGTCATCAATATTTTGCCACAATAAAAATCTTACCCGAAAATAAAGCAACGATAAGTGTGGTTTCAACAGTAAAAGCCATCACTCCTGGGCAGGCCTGTGTGATTTATTTACAAAATCAAGTTTTAGGTGGCGGTTGGATAACTAAAGAAATTTGGTAAAAAAATGCTATTTCGAGCCACATATCTCCCCCGAGTGTTTGTTTGCCGACACTACCCCGCCCGCTATCGCGGGCACCACTTTTCTACAGAAGGGGAATTTAGATCGAATTGCTGTGTTTATTAGTGTAAATGGTGTAATAACCTTGCTTTTTGCATTTTGGCAAAATCATCTCCTGCATGATAAGATGAGCGAGTGAGAGGGCTTGATGCCACCATCAAAAAACCTTTGCTATAAGCCATTTTTTTGTAAAAATCAAATTCATCTGGCGAAACATAGCGATCAACAGGTGCATGCCTTAGAGTGGGTCTTAAATATTGCCCGATAGTGATAAAATCGATATTGGCAGATCGCATATCATCCATTACTTGCAAAATTTGCTCTTTATTTTCGCCAAGACCAACCATGAGGCCAGATTTGGTAAAAATTGTTGGGTCTAATTCTTTTACTTTTTGCAACAATCGTAGCGAATGAAAATATCTTGCCCCAGGCCTGATTGTTTGATAAAGTGCGGGCACGGTTTCGATATTGTGATTAAAAACATCGGGTTTAGCTTGCACCACTAATTCTAGTGCTTGATCTTTTCTTAAAAAATCTGGAGTAAGAATTTCGATGGTGGTTTGCGGTGCTTTTTTTCGCACATTTTTAATGCATTCTACAAATTGATTGGCACCGCCATCTGCTAAATCGTCTCGATCAACCGAAGTGATAACGATATGTTTTAAACCAGAAAACTTTGCTACATCACCAACATTTTCTGGTTCGTGCGGGTTGACTGCTTGTGGCTTGCCAGTTTCTATGTTGCAAAAAGAACAGGCTCTGGTGCAAATAGAACCAAGAATCATCACGGTTGCATGTTTTTGCTCCCAACATTCGCCAATATTTGGGCAAGCGGCTTCTTCGCAGACCGTGTGTAATTTTTTTGCTTGCAACATATTTTTGGTTTCGTGATAACCTTTAGACATTGGGGCTTTAACCCTGATCCAATCTGGTTTTCTTAATGCGGTTTCTTTCGGAAAATTAGTGGCAAAATCAAGATAATCTTTGTTATCTTTTTTGGCTATTTGCCCATTTTCTTGATTATTTTGTTCTAAATTTTTACTCATTTTCTTTCTCCTGTAATAACGAAACCAGTAATTTCGGCAATGTTAGTAGAATGATCTGCTAATCTTTCAAAGCTTTTTGCGATAAATAGAGTGTTAATAATTTGATTAACTTCGTTTCGACTAAAATTTTCTTTGTTTAATAGACTAAAAAAATTACGATAAGTTTGATCTATGATATCGTCTTGAGTCATAACTTGTTTTGCTAAGTCGAGATTTTGAGAATTAAAAGCTAAAACAGCATTTTGTATCATATTTTTTGAAATACTAATCATTTGAGTAAGCCATTCTTGAACCTTATAATCAAAGTTATAGTCATCTAATAAAGATATTTTTTTAATAATATTTTTTGCCTGATCGCCTATTCTTTCTAGGTTAGCAGATACTTTTAGAGAAGAAATTATATATCGTAAATCAACGGCCATGGGCTGTCTTAATGCCAAAATGGTAGTTACTTTTTTTTCAATTAAATGATCAAGAGTGTTTATTTTATAATCGTGATTGGTGATATCTTCAACTAATTGTTGATTATGTTGATTTATAGCGGAAGAAATCATATCGAGTGATTGAAAAATCAAAGATACCGTTAAATCTAAGGTGCCAGCTATTGATTTTAAATCGTTATCATATGATTTAACTGTGTGTTCTTTAAGGCTCATAGTGGATTTATGTTGTAAATAGGATTTTTTTAAGAAATTTTTTTGTAATTTTTTTGAAAACAAAAAACAAGCTTGTTAAATAATCTTTTTTATTGTAAAATACTTATTTAAAAATTAAAAGCATTTTTTTGCAAAAATTTATTTATGAAAATTATTTCTGGGCTTTATGCAAGAAAGCAACTTACCGATTGTCAAAATCTCAATTTAAGACCTACTACCAACAAAAACAGACAAGCTTTATTTAATATTTTAAAACATAATAAATTTGGTTTTCAATTACAAAATTCAGTTATTGCAGATGTGTGTTGCGGTAGCGGTATTATTGGTTTTGAAGCTTTATCGCAAGGGGCAAAACAAATTATTTTTATTGATAATAATTTTAAACACCTAAAAATAGTCGAAAATAATGCTAAAATACTACAAGTGCAACACCTTATCACATCGATATCGGCAAGTGTTTATAATCTACCAATAAATGAACAACAACTTGATTGTTTATTTGTAGATCCTCCTTATCAATTAAATTATTTGAATATTATCAACGAATTAGAGCAAAAAAAATGGTTGTCAAATAATGTTTTATTTATTATAGAATGGGGCAAAAAAAGCAATATTAAACCTGATTATTTTAAGCAATTTTTATTTTTACAAATTCTTGATATTCGAGGTTACGGTGAAACTTTTTTTGGTTTTTTTCTAAAAAAATAAAAAAATATCAAATTTTTATAAAAATATTCTTGCAATAAAAAAAAATATCTTTAAAATTTTATGGTTAAATTATTTATATTAACTATTTTTACTTGCATTGCTAACAGTATTTATATTGTTTGCTTGCATTTTTTATTATAAATTTTTTTAATGATATTTTAGTTTTCGTTATTTTAAAACTAAAATTGTGGTAGAGATTATTTTTTAATCTTGTAAGCAAATTATGTTTAAAAAGGTTTAAAAAACCTTTTACACCACTAAATCAATTTTATTTTATGTCAAAACAAAAAAAAGAAATTTTAGGCATTATCAAGTTAGAAGTTCCTCTTGGTAAAGCCAATCCTGCACCTCCAATAGGTCCGGCTTTGGGTCAGAAAGGTTTGAATATTATGGAGTTTTGTAAGCAATTTAATGCTTTAAAGCTCGAGTATGATCAAGGCACTCCAATACCAGTAATTATCACTGCCTATAAAGATAAAAGTTTTACTTTTATCACCAAAAATCCTCCTGTTTCTTATCTTATAAAAAAATCTATTTCTTTAGCGAAAGGTTCATCAAACCCTGGTAAAGATGTTGTTGGCAAAATCACTATGGAACAAATCAAAGAAATTGCTAAGAAAAAAATGGTTGATATGAATGCTGCTAGTATTGAGTCTTGTGCCTCGATGATAGCTGGCACTGCTATATCAATGGGTCTTGAAGTTGTTGAATAATATTTCAGATTATAAATATGAAAAAAACTAAAAAACAAATTCAGCAAAAGTTAATTGCAAAAACTATAGAAGAAGCAATTGAAAATATTAAAACTATTTCTGCTGAAAAAAAACGTAAATTTATTGAATCTGTTGATATTGCTATTAACTTAGGTATCGATCCAAAGCAATCCGATCAAGCTGTGAAAGGATCTTTATTATTGCCAAATGGTTCTGGTAAACAAGTAAAAATTTTGGTTTTAACTGGTAACGAAGATTTACAAAAAATTGCTATTCAATCTGGTGCTTTAATGTCTGGTTTAGAAGATATTATTGCTAAAATAGATGCTGGTTTTCTTGATTTCGACTGTTGCATAGCCACTCCAGAAGTGATGCCAAAATTAGCAAAAATAGCTAAAAAACTTGGTCCACGTGGTTTAATGCCTAGCCCAAGAAATGGCACTGTTACCAACGATATTAAAAAAGCAGTATCAGAAGCAATAAAAGGTCGAGTTGATTTTAAAAACGACAAAGGCGGAACAGTTCATTGTTTAGTTGGTAAAATTAATTTTGAAACTAAACAATTACTTGATAATATTCTTGCTATTGTAAAGGTTATTAAAGAATCAAAGCCAGAATCTTCAAAGGGTAAATTTATCAGATCTTTCTATATAAATTCTACTATGGGTCCTTCGATTGAGGTTCCTGCTGAATCAATTTAATTTACTTTGCCATGAACAGAAATCAAAAGTCCGATCTTGTATCTTATATACAAAGCAATATAAATCATAGTGGCTTTATTACAATTATTCAATATCGCGGAATGTCTGATAAGCAACTATTTGATTTAAGGGTTGCTTTAAAATCTAAAAAATGCAATATTAAAATTGTTAAAAATACCCTGATCAAAGTTGCTTTTAAAGGTACAGATCTTGAAAAATTAAACAATCATCTTACTGGTCCAATAGCAATAGTTTATGCAGAAGATCCTGTAGCTCTTTCAAAAGTTATAGTTGATACTTCTAAACAAGTAGAATCTTTAAAAATTATCACTGGATTTTTTAATAGTAACCTAATGCCTGAATCTACAATTAGAGATCTTGCTAAATTAGGCTCAATGGATGAAGTGAGAGCTTCTTTTATTGGTCTACTTCAAAACAAGCAATCACAATTCTTGAATATTCTTGGTGCTCCAGAAAAGGGATTGGCAACTTTAAAAAATCAATAATTCTTATATTAACAACTTAAAAATAAAATCAATATGTCAACTGATCTTAATCAATTAACTGAAACTTTATCCTCTTTAACAATTCTTGAACTTGCAGAATTAAGTAAAAAATTAGAAGAAAAATGGGGTGTTTCTGCAATGTCTTTTGCAGCATCTTCTCCTGCTTCTGGTGCAGCTCCTGTTGCCGAAGTTAAAGATAAATTCGATATTCATTTAATTGCTTTTGGTGATAACAAGATTAATGTTATTAAAGAAGTAAGAGCAATCACTGCTTTAGGATTAAAAGAAGCTAAAGATTTGGTTGAAGGAGCTCCTAAATTAGTAAAAGCAGAAGTTTCTAAAGAAGAAGCTGACGAAATCAAGAAAAAATTAGAAGCCGCTGGAGCAAAAGTAGAATTAAAATAATATTTTAATAAATATTTATTGCAAACTATCAAACTATTTATGTTCTTACAGAATTATAGATAGTTTGATATTAAGTTTTGTTTTAAAATGATTTATAATCAAAAAAACAAAACACAATTTTTATTGTTTAATTCTTAGACTTTTTACTGATTGTAAAATTAATACTATTATTACTATTTTTTCAATTAAAATTTAAAGTCAAAAGCAATATTAAATAAAGTTATTATAATAAAAATTATGATAGCAAATTTCATTTTTAAATCCGTTGATTTAAAAATATTCATTTGTTTTAAAAAATCGTAATAAACCATGATTATTTTAAATTTCAAATTTTCTTCAATTTTTTTGTAAGTTTTGGGCAAAAATTTTAATTTTTTTGACTCCAATATTGATCACTTTGACTAAAATCAATTGTAATCTTTGCTAAAAATACAAGTAATGAATTGAAAAAATATGAAATTTTAAAATCTTATTATTTCAATAAAGTCTATTTTTATAAAACTAAAGAAACTATTTATTGGTTTTTGATATTATCTAATCCGCAAATTTACATAAAGTATTTATGGCTCAACATCGCAATTTTACTCAATTAACTTTAAGAAAAAATTTTAGCAATAATCCAGATATTGATGCTGTACCACATTTAATGTCTTTACAAAAAGACTCTTACGAGAAATTTTTACAAATTAATGTTGAATCTGCCAAAAGAAAAAATATTGGCATTCAATCTGTTTTTAATTCTTTCTTCCCAATATTTGATTCTGCTGAAAAATTTACTGTTGAGTTTATCGATTATCATTTAAAACAACCAAAATACGAAGCTAATGAATGTTTATTTGCAGGAAAAACCTTTGCTGCATCTTTAGTTGCTAATCTCAGAATAATTATTTGGAATAAAGAAGAGGGCTCTGATATTAAAGAAATTCGTTCTATTAAAGAACAAGAAGTTTATTTTTGTGAAGTACCGCTGATGACTGAAAGTGGTAGTTTTATATTTAATGGTGCAGAAAGAGTAATCGTTTCTCAAGTAAGAAGAGCTCCTGGTGTATTTTTTGACAGCGAGAGCATAAAAGGATCTTCGCTAAAATCTTATGTGGCAAAAATCATACCTCATATTGGTTCATGGATTGATTTTGAGTTTGATACTAAAGATATTTTGCATTTTCGTATTGATAAAAAAAGAAAAATTCCAACCACAACCTTATTAAGATCTCTTGGTTATACATCTCAACAAATTATACAGCAATTCTATGGTTATCAAGAAGCCGAAATCGCTGAAAAAGGTTGGTCTTTAAAATTTGATCCAAAAAACTTTTTAGGTAAAAAAGTTCTGCACGATATAATTTGTGCTAACTCTGGAGAATTGTTGATTAAAGAAGGTTTAAAAATTACCAGGAAATTAATTGAAAAATTAAAAACAGAAAAACTTGAAAGATTTTTACTTACAGATGATGCTTTATTAGGTTTTGTTTATGCTCAAGATATTATTGAATCAGAAACTGGTGAAATACTATTTGAATCTGGATCTATTGTTACAACTGAAAGTTTAGAAATTTTACAAAAACTAAATATCAATAAAGTTGCCATTGTTAACCCAAGTAAATCAAATATTGGTCCATATCTATACAATACTCTTTTAGTTGACAAAAATATGACAACAAAAGATGCATTAGTTGATATCTACAAAGCAGTAAGAGCCGGTGAAAATCCTTCTTCTCATGAAGTTGCTCAAAATTATTTTAACAACATCTTGTTTTCTGATGTTCGTTATAATCTATCTGATGTCGGTAGAATAAAAATGAATCACCGTCTTGAATTAAAAGTCTCTAGTGATATTTTGCATTTAACCAAAGAAGATGTTGTTGCCACAATTAAAATATTAAGCGATATTAAACATAACGATTTGAAAACAGATGATATAGATAATTTAGCAAATCGTAGAGTAAGGGCAGTGGGCGAGTTGATAGAAAATCAGATGAGAATAGGTATGGCAAGAATAGAAAAATCTATCATAGAAAAAATTAATTCCATCGAAGTAGAAACTTTAATGCCACAAGCAATTATTAATTCCAAACCTCTTATTACTGCCATTAAAGACTTCTTTTCTACTTCTCAATTATCGCAATTTATGGATCAGACCAATCCTTTGTCTGATATTACCCATAAAAGAAGATTATCTGCATTAGGTCCCGGTGGTTTGACTCGAGAAAGAGCTGGCTTTGAAGTTCGAGATGTGCATCCTACCCATTACGGAAGAATATGTCCAATTGAAACTCCAGAAGGTCAAAATATTGGTTTGATAAATAGTTTGGCGACTTATGCAAAAGTTAATGAATATGGTTTTATCGAAACTCCTTATCGTAAAGTTACTAATGGTAAATTAACAGATCGTATTCTTTATTTATCTGCAATGGCAGAGGTTGATTTTGCTATGGCTCCATCAAATATAGAAACAGATAAAGATGGCAAAATTATTGATGATTTAGTTAATTGTCGTAGAAATGGTGAATTCATTATGTTGCCACCAGAAAAAATAGATTACATAGATGTTTCTACTAAGCAGATTGTTTCTGTAGCTACAACTCTTATTCCGTTTTTGGAAAATGATGATGCAAATCGTGCTTTGATGGGTGCAAACATGCAAAGGCAAGCCGTTCCTTTACTTATTCCAGATGCACCCTTAGTTGGAACTGGAATGGAAGCTGTTGTTGCTTCTGATTCTGGTGCAATGATTTCTGCAAATGCTGATGGAGTAGTAAAATTTGTTGATTCTTCAAAAATATTAATTGAATCTACTAATAAAAAAGGTCAGCCTAAGATAGATTTATATAATCTTAAAAAATTTGTTCGAACTAACCAAGATACTTGCATAAATCAAAGACCAGTAGTTAATGTTGGCGATGTAATTAAATGTGGCCAAGTTATTTCTAGCGGTCATAGTATTGCAAATGGTGAAATTGCTTTGGGAAAAAATGTCAGAGTTGCTTTTATGCCTTGGAACGGCTATAACTTTGAAGATTCAATTATAATTTCTGAAAAACTTTTAGCAGAAGACACTTTTACTTCTATTCATATTGAAGAATTAGAGATAGTAGCTAGAGATACTCGTTTAGGGCCCGAAGAAATCACTAGAGATATTCCAAATGTTAGTGAAGATATTTTAACAAAACTAGATGAAGAGGGTATTATTCATCTGGGTGCCGAGGTTAATCCAGGTGATATTTTGGTGGGAAAAACAACTCCAAAAAGTGAATCCCCTACTACTCCAGAAGAAAAATTATTAAAAGTAATTTTTGGTGAAAAATCTTTAGATGTTAAAGATTCTTCTCTTTATGTGCCAACTGGTGTAAGCGGAACTATTGTTGATGTTAAAACTTTTTTACGTAAAGGTATAGAAAAAGATGAAAGATCTATCTATATTGAAATGCAAAAAATCGAAGAATTATCTACTAAAAAAGATCTTCACTTAAAATTTTTAGATAAAACAATTAAACAACATATCATTAAAATTTTAGATGGTAAAAAATTATCTGTTTCTTTTGATAAACTAAAAGCCGGAACCTTAATTTCTAATGTTGATCTTGAGAATTTATCTAGAAATCAACTGTTAAAAATTGTAGTTTCTGATTCTTCAGCAATGCTTTCTATAGAAGAATTGATAAAAAATTACGAAGAAGTTGTGGCGGAATCTGAAAAACAATATCAAGAAAAGGTTGCTAAAATAAAAGCTGGTGATGAACTTGGTCAGGGTGTGTTAAAAATTGTTAAAGTTTATATTGCCTCTAAATATCGTTTGCAACCAGGCGATAAAATGGCTGGTAGACACGGTAATAAGGGTGTGGTATCAAAAATAGCGCCAGTTGAAGATATGCCTTATTCGCAAGATGGTCAACCAGTTGATATTGTTTTAAATCCACTAGGTGTTCCTTCGAGAATGAATGTGGGTCAAATTCTTGAAACTCACTTAGGTTTTGCCTCTAAAGAACTTGGCAAGAAAATAGCTGGTTTGTTAGATGATTTAGCTAAAAATAAACTTGAATATATTGATAAATTAAAAAATACTTTGTTAAGCATCTATTCTTCTAAGCAAGAACAAGAAAATATCAACGAAATGTCTGATATAGAAATAATTGAATTTGCTTCAAAACTGAAAAATGGGGTTCCTTTTGCAACTGGTATTTTTGAAAAATCTAAAGAAGAATATATTAATAAATTATTAGAAATAGCAGGCCTAGATACTTCTGGTCAAATTCATTTATATGACGGAAAAACTGGTGATAGATTTGAAAGAAAAGTAACGGTTGGTTATATTTATATGTTAAAATTACATCATTTAGTTGATGATAAAATACATGCTCGTTCAATTGGTCCTTATAGTTTGATTACTCAGCAACCTTTGGGTGGTAAATCGCACTTTGGTGGTCAAAGATTCGGTGAAATGGAATGTTGGGCATTGCAAGCATATGGTGCAGCTTACACTTTACAAGAAATGCTTACCGTTAAATCTGATGATGTTGTTGGTAGAATAAAAATTTATGAATCTATCATTCAAGGAAATCAGAATTTTAATTGTGGCATTCCAGAATCTTTCAATGTAATGATTAAAGAAGTTCGTTCTTTAGGTTTAAACATTGAATTAATCGAAGAATAATCAATATATTTTAAAAAACTAACAATATCGTAAAAATATGATATTGTTAGTATTATATACCATTTACACTAATTAAAATAATCTTATGGATTTTCACATTATAACAAAATATTTTTGAGATAAAAACTTTAAAAAGCCTCTTACTGTATGGATATACAGGCAATCGTTTTTTAAAGTTTTTATCTCAAAAATCATGTCGTTGCCTTTGGCACGACTGAATATAATATTTCGTTGCCTTTGGCACGACTGAATATAATATTTCGTTATAATGTGATTTTAATTAGTGAAAATGGTATTAAACATTTTCAATAAATCTATTTTCAATCAATTTAATTATTTTAATTGAAAGTTTAATAGTAAAAATTAATAAATTATTTTATCACATGACACTTGCTGGAACATCATCTCACGGTCTTTTAAGTACATCAAACAATTCATCTGTTGATTTGCTTGATTTTAATGCTATTAAAATTTCTATTGCCGATCCAGATAAAATCAGATCTTGGTCTTATGGTGAAGTAACTAAGCCAGAAACAATTAATTATCGCACTTTCAAACCAGAAAGAGATGGTTTATTTTGTTCTAGAATATTTGGTCCAATCAAAGATTACGAATGTCTTTGTGGTAAATATAAAAGAATGAAATATAAGGGTATAGTATGTGAAAAATGCGGTGTCGAAGTAACATCATCAAAAGTCCGAAGAGAAAGAATGG
This sequence comes from Rickettsiales bacterium, assembly GCA_947503755.1. GTDB lineage: Bacteria > Pseudomonadota > Alphaproteobacteria > Rickettsiales > UBA1997 > CAILUF01. The sequence continues at coordinate 19,298 of CANNFC010000012.1, forward strand.
GTCATATTGAATTGGCCGCTCCTATAGCTCATATTTGGTTTTTAAAATCTTTACCATCAAGAATAAGTACAATTTTAGGTGTCTCTTTAAAATCAATAGAAAAAGTGATTTATTTTGAATCATATATCGTTACTGATTCTTTGATGTCTCCACTAAAAGAAGGTGAAATTATTACCGAAGAAGAATACGATAATCTGCAACAAACCCATGGCTATGGTAGTTTTATGGCCGAAATGGGTGCAGAAGCTGTGCAAAAAGTATTGCAAAATCTCGATTTAACTAAAATACAACAAGAGCTTCGCGAAGATCTTTCCACTATCACTTCTGAAATAAAAAAAGAAAAAGCGGTTAAAAGATTGAGATTAATAGAGCAATTTTTAGAATCTACCAATAAGCCTGAACATATGATAATGTCGGTTTTGCCAGTTATACCACCAGATATTAGACCTTTAGTTATGCTTGATGGTGGTAGATTTGCAGCTTCTGATTTAAACGAACTATATCGCAGAGTTATTAATCGTAATAATCGCTTAAAAAGACTTATCGAATTATCTGCTCCAGATATTATTATTAAAAATGAAAAAAGAATGCTACAAGAATCGGTTGATGCCTTGCTTGACAATGGCAGATCTGGCGCTGTAGTGCGAAATGCTAATAAGAAACCTTTTAAATCTTTAAGCGATATGCTAAAAGGTAAACAAGGTAGATTTAGACAAAATTTATTAGGTAAAAGGGTTGATTACTCTGGTCGAAGTGTTATTGTTGTTGGTCCAGAACTAAAATTACATCAATGTGGTTTGCCAAAAAAAATGGCTCTAGAGTTGTTTAAACCTTTTATTTACTCTAAATTAGAGCTTTACGGCAAATCATCTTCTATTAAAATTTCTAAAAAAATGGTCGAATCAGAAAGTCCAGAAGTTTGGGATGTTTTAGATGAAGTAATAAAAGAGCATCCTGTTTTATTAAATCGTGCTCCAACTTTGCATAGGCTTGGTATACAAGCTTTTGAGCCAGTATTAACCGAAGGCAAAGCAATACAACTGCACCCGCTTGTTTGTTGTGCATTTAATGCCGACTTTGACGGCGATCAAATGGCTGTCCATGTTCCTCTTTCTATAGAAGCTCAAGTTGAAGCACGAGCATTAATGATGTCAACAAATAATATTTTAAGCCCAGCAAACGGCAAACCAATTATCGTTCCTTCTCAAGATATTATTTTGGGTTTATATTATATCACAATGCAAAGCAAAGATTTTGATACTGCCAAACCATATCCAATAGCTGAAGAAGGTGAATTGATGCATGCTTTGTTTAATCAAGTTATTTCATTGCATACTAAAATTTTGTATCGCTATTCTTTTTATAATGGAGAAGGTGAAAAAGAAATTATCAAAATCGAAACTACTCCAGGAAGAGTTTATTTGTATAATTGCTTGCCAAATGCGATGAAAAATCAATTTAATATCGTTAATAAAACAATGACTAAAAAGGCAGTAACTAACCTTATTGATGTCGTTTATCGTTATTGTGGTCAGAAAGAAACTGTTATTTTCTGTGATAAAATTATGGCTTTAGGCTTTAAAAATGCTTGTAATGCTGGTATTTCTATTGGTAAAGACGATATGATTATTCCAGAAAATAAAGAAATTTATGTTTCTGAATCTTTAAATAAAGTAAAAAAATTAAGCGATCAATATCGCGAAGGTCTTATCACTGCTGGTGAAAGATACAATAAAGTAATCGATGAATGGACTGCTTGCACTGCCAAAATTTCAAAAGAAATGATGTCTTATATTTCTGCTTTTGATTTACCAAGACAAGCTAATTCTATTTTTATGATGGCAGATTCTGGAGCGAGAGGTTCTGAAAACCAAATTAAACAGGTTGCTGGCATGAGGGGCTTGATGGCAAAATCTTCTGGTGAAATTATCGAAACTCCAATCATTTCAAACTTTAAAGAAGGCTTAAATGTGATGGAATATTTCATTTCTGCTTATGGTGCCAGAAAAGGTTTGGCTGATACAGCTCTTAAAACAGCTAATTCTGGTTATTTGACTAGAAGATTGGTTGATGTATCTCAAGATTGCATTATTATTGAAGATGATTGTCAAACTACAAATGGCATACCAATTGAAGCTGTGGTAGAAGATGGTAGAACTATAGTTTCTTTAGCAGAAAATTGCTTAGGCAGAATTGTGTTGAAAGATGTTGTTTATAAAGAAAAAATAATAGTTTCTGCAGGAGAAATGGTTAATGAAGAACAAGCAGAAGAAATAGAAAAATCTGGAATAAAATCTTTAATAGCGAGATCTGTTCTTACTTGCGAAACTAATGGCGGTGTTTGCGCTAAATGCTATGGCAGAGATTTGGCAACTGGTAATTTAGCTGGTATTGGTGAGGCAGTTGGTGTGATTGCGGCTCAATCAATTGGTGAACCGGGCACTCAGCTTACGATGAGAACTTTCCATATTGGTGGTGCAGCTCAAAGAGGTGCTGAACAATCTTCTATTTCTGCGATTTCTGAAGGAAAAATTAAATTTAATGAAAAATCAACCATTATTAATCGTGATAACAAAATCGTAGTGGTGGCTCGAAATTTTGAAATTACCATTACCGATATAGAAGATATAGAGCTCCATCGTTATAAATTGCCTTATGGTGCAATTATTGGCCATATTAATAACTCAATCATTAAGAAAGGCGATTATTTAGCCGAATGGGATGCTTATAATATTCCAGTAATTTCTGAAGTTTCTGGTGTGGCAAAATTTAACGATCTTTCTGAAAATATTTCTTTAAGAGAAAAAATAGAAGAAGGCACAGGTGTGTCAACTAAAATTGTTATTGATTGGAAACAATACAGTAAGCAAGATTTAAAACCAAGAATTTCAATAGAAGGCAAAGAAGATAAAGATTATCTTCTTTCAGTAGGCACTATTATTGGGGTTTCTAATGGTGATGAAATATCAGTTGGTGATATTATTGCAAGAATACCAAAAGAATCTTCTAAAACTCGCGATATTACTGGCGGTTTGCCAAGAGTTGCCGAATTATTTGAAGCCAGAAAGCCTAAAAATGCTGCTATTATGGCAGAATTTGATGGTAAAATAGAATTTGGTAAAGATTATAAAACGAAAAAAAGAATTATTTTACATTCTGATAATCCAGAAATTTTACCAATTGAATATACAATATCAAAAAACAAACACTTGTTTATTGGTGATGGTGATTTAGTTAAAAAAGGCGATGTTTTGGTGGACGGCAATTTAGTTCCTCACGATATTTTAAAAATTCTTGGTATGCAAGCTTTTACTAATTATATGGTAAATGAAGTACAAAAAGTTTATCGTATGCAAGGTGTAAAAATAGATGATAAACATATAGAAGTTATTCTTTCTATGATGTTAAAAAGAGTCGAAATTACCAATCCAGGAGATACAACTTTCTTGATTGGTGAATATGTTGATTGTGATGTATTTGAGCAAACTAATCAAAAAGTTTTAGCTAAAAATTTAAAACTAGCTCAATGTAATCCGGTACTGCTTGGCATTACAAAAGCTTCATTGCAAACAAAATCATTCATTTCGGCTGCTTCCTTCCAAGAAACCACCAGGATTCTTACCGATTCTGCTGTGCAAGGTAAAGTTGATCATTTATCTGGTTTGAAAGAAAATATTATTGTTGGCAGACTAATTCCTGCTGGCACTGGTTTAATTGCTGCTAAATATCGCAAAAAAGCCCAAATTATATAAATTTTTATGTTTTTTCTAGAAAGAGGAGTTTTGATAAAAAATCCCTCTTTCTAGAAATGTAATTTAAAAAATTAATTATAAAATCTTTGCAAGATAGCACAATTAGCCAAAAAATATTTGTATCTTAAATTTTATCTAATAAAACTAATTACTATTTAATAGTATCTTTCATCTTTAACACTATGTTGAGATTTTAAAATTCTAACTTCATAATTTTTGTTGCTTTATTTTAGGACGACTAAATAAAATTTTTTGTTAGAACTTGAAAATATCATAGTATATTTAAAGATTGAAAATATCATTATCTAACAACTAATACCATTTCCACTAATTAAAACC
>CANNFC010000013.1:0-23122 GCA_947503755.1 Rickettsiales bacterium
GAGATAAAAACAGCTTTGATTTCACCATGAATTGGGCAAAGGCTGATAATAGCTTGATAAAAGACCTTAAAGACTTTACGACAACTTTTTTTGAGAAAAAAACCTTACTTAATGTATTGTTGAATTATTCGGTGCTTGATGTTAGCGATAGTTTGTTAGTGATGCGTCCTTATCAAATTGCCGCTTGCGAGCGTATTTTGTGGAAAATAAAAAGTTCCAATCAGGCTAAAAATTGGAGCAAGCCTGAAAGTGGTGGTTACATTTGGCATACGACTGGCTCTGGTAAAACTCTAACCAGTTTTAAGGCGGCGCGTTTGGCAACGGAAGTTAATTTTATCGACAAAGTGTTTTTTGTGGTTGATCGCAAAGACTTAGATTATCAGACGATGAAGGAATATCAGCGTTTTTCGCCTGATAGTGTTAATGGTTCTGACAGCACTGCTGGCTTAAAGCGCAATCTTGAGAAAGATGATAATAAAATCATCGTTACCACTATTCAGAAGCTCAACAATCTGATGAAAAGCGAGGAAGAGTTAACGATTTACGGCAAACAAGTGGTGTTTATTTTTGATGAATGTCATCGCAGTCAGTTTGGCGAAGCCCAGAAAAACATAAAAAAGAAGTTTAAAAAGTTTTACCAGTTTGGTTTTACAGGAACACCGATTTTTCCTCAGAATGCTTTGGGCGCAGAAACCACGGCAAGCGTATTTGGTCGCGAGTTGCATTCTTATGTTATCACTGATGCCATTCGTGATGAAAAGGTGCTTAAGTTCAAAGTGGATTACAACGATGTGCGTCCGAAGTTTAAAAAAATTGAAAGCGAACAAGATGATAAAAAGTTGAGTGCCACAGAAAATAAACAAGCCTTGCTTCATCCAGAACGCATTCGCGAAATATCGGGGTATATTTTAAACAATTTTCGTTATAAAACCCATCGCTTGCAGGGAGGAGATAAAGGATTCAATGCTATGTTTGCTGTTAATAGCGTTGATGCCGCCAAACTTTATTACGAAACTCTAAATAACATACAGAAAAACAGCGATAAGCCGTTAAAAATTGCGACCATTTTTTCATTCTCTGCCAATGAAGAGCAAGATGCGGTAGGTGAAATTCAAGATGAAAGTTTTGATGTATCGGCAATGAATAGCAGTGCTAAAGAATTTTTAAGCAAGGCAATTAACAACTACAACTCTCTTTTTAAAACTAATTTTGACATCGATAGTAAAAATTTTGAAAACTATTACAAAGATTTAAGTAAAAGAGTTAAATCTAGAGAAATTGATTTGTTGATTGTGGTTGGAATGTTTCTCACTGGTTTTGATGCCCCAACTCTCAATACTTTGTTTGTTGATAAAAATTTACGATATCACGGCTTGATTCAGGCTTATTCTCGAACTAATCGTATTTATGATGCTACTAAAACTTTTGGCAATATCGTAACTTTTCGCAATCTAGAAACCGCAACAATTGAAGCCATAACTTTATTTGGAGATAAAAATACTAAAAATATTTTGCTAGAAAAAAGCTATCAAGAATATATGAATGGTTTTGTTGATGGCGAAGGTGAGGCAAAAAAAGGTTTTGTAGCTGTCTTAACAGAGTTGGAGCATCGTTTTCCAAATCCTGAAACAATCCAAAAAGAAGCCGATAAAAAAGATTTTGTTAAATTATTTGGCGAATATTTACGAGTAGAAAATATTTTACAAAATTATGACGAATTTGCTAGTCTTAAAGCTATGCAAAACATCGATAAAAATGATAAAGTGGCAATGCAAGAATTTAAAATTAATCATCATTTAAGCGATGAAGTTTTTGCAAATTTGAGTACTATTAAAATTCCAACTGATCGCAAAATTCAAGATTACAAATCAATTTATAACGATATTCGAGATTGGCTACGCAAAGAAAAGGTGAGCAATGAAAAAGAAAAATCACTTATCGATTGGGATGATGTAGTATTTGAGGTAGATCTGCTAAAATCACAAGAAATTAATCTTGATTATATCTTAGAGCAGATTTTTGAAAATAACAAAAAAAATAACGACAAAACTGCACTGGTTGAGAATATTGAAAAATTGGTGCGAGCAAGCATTGGCAATCGTGCTAAAGAAAGCTTGTTGGTTGATTTCATCAATCAAACCGATCTTGATAGTATACGAGATAAGGCAAGCATAATTGAAGATTTTTATAAATTTGCTCAAGCAGAACAATTGCGAGAAGTTAACGAATTGATTGTTGCCGAAAATCTTAACGAAGAAGCTACAAAGCGATATATTTCGATTTCAATCAAGCGAGAGTTTGCTAGTGAAAATGGCACAGAGCTAAATGCTATTTTGCCTAAGATGAGTCCGCTAAATACACAATATCTAACAAAAAAACAAAGTGTTTTTGAAAAAATCTCGGCATTTGTTGAAAAATTTAAATGTATTGGCGGTAAAATTAATTAAAAAATGAAAATTATCAAAAATCTGTTGTTTTTGCAATTTTAAAATCTTGCAAATATAAAATATTTTGTTTAAAATAGTGTGATATTTTTATTAAAGGGGATGTTATATTGACAAACTTGTTTTAATTTTTGCTAATAGCAAAATACAATTTACAATAAAAACAATCTCTTCAACATAACTTCGATTATGCAAAACAACAACGAAAATACTAGTAAGCAAATGCAAATAGTTACTACTAAAAAAGTTTCTTGCAATGGCGATGCCTTAAACTCGCATCATCCTTTGGTTTATCTTAATTTAGGCGAAAAAAACTCGGTTGTTTGTCCTTATTGTGGCAAACATTTTATTCTTCAACAAAAATAATATGACAAACACAGCAATAATAGGCTTGCAATGGGGCGATGAAGGCAAGGGTAAAATAGTAGATTTTTTAGCACATAATTTTGATGCAGTAGTTCGTTTTCAGGGTGGCAACAATGCTGGTCACACCATTAAAGTAGAAGGCAAAACCTATAAATTAAGCCTACTTCCTTCGGGCATCATCAGCAATAAACTCTGTGTCATTGGTAGCGGTGTGGTGCTTGATGCTTCTGCTCTTTTTGCTGAAATCAACAATATGTCTTTAGCTGGCATTACGGTTTCTAGCCAAAATCTGTTAATTGCGAGCAATTGCCCGCTCATCTTATCTGTGCATCGCACACTAGATCAGCTCCTCGAAGAGCAAAAAGGCGAAAACAAAATCGGCACCACCAACAGAGGTATTGGCCCTGCCTACGAAGACAAAGTTGGCAGAAGAGCGGTTTTGGTTTCTGATTTATTCTGCGATCAAACCACCTTAGAAAGAGTCAAAAATTTAGTTTTTTATCACAATTTACTTCGTGTAAGCTTGCAGGCAAAACAAGTTACCGTAGAAGAAATTTTACAAGAATTACAACCAATCAAAGAAAAACTTTTACAATTCGTGCAACCTTCTTTTGCTATTGCCAAAATTTTAGCCGATAAAAAAGTTTTATTCGAAGGAGCTCAAGGTGCTTTGCTTGATGTTTCTTATGGCACTTATCCTTTTGTAACTTCCAGCAACACCATGGCAGGGCAAATCACTTTAGGTTCTTGCCTTGGCCTTAACAGTGTTGGCAAAACTTTAGGAGTTATCAAAGCCTACACCACTCGGGTTGGTTCTGGCCCTTTTCCTAGCGAGCTAAACAACGAAATTGGCGAATTTTTAAGGCAAGAAGGTTGCGAGTTTGGCACCATAACTGGCAGAAATCGCCGGTGCGGTTGGTTTGATGTTGCCTTAATCAAACAAGCCTTACAGCTTTGTGCTGTGAGCGAAGTTGCCCTCACTAAACTCGATGTTTTAGATAAACTAGCCACCATCAAAGTGGTGGTTGGCTACAACATTGCTGGTCAATATTACGATTATTTACCACAAAACCCTAGTTTATGGTCAAAAATAGAGCCAATTTATCAAGAATTTACTGGTTGGCAACAATCAACAAAAGGCATCACCAAATTTTCTGATCTACCAGCACAGGCAAAAACTTATATTTCTGCTCTAGAAAAATTATGCAACATTAAAGTGAGCCTAATTTCAACTGGTCCAAATCGCAACGAAACCATTATTTGCTAGCAACTATGTCTCAAAAATCACCTGTTATTCTGCAAATATTGCCCTCACTTGAAAATGGCGGGGTCGAAAGAGGAGTTATCGACATAGCAAGGCACCTAAAAAAAAATGGGGCAACCCCAATTGTTGCTTCTGCTGGCGGTGTTTTATGTTACGAATTGCAAGAAGAAAAAATTTTACATCTAAAATTCAATTTAAATAGCAAAAATCCTTGGGTTTTATTTAAAAATTACCAAAAAATTATCAATATTATCAAAGAACATAAAGTCGATATCGTACATGTTCGCTCTAGAGCCCCAATGTGGAGTGCCTATTATGCTTGCAAAAAAACCAAAACCAAATTAGTTTCAACTGTTCATGGTTTTTATTCTTTAAAATTTCTCTGTTGGCCAATATTTTCTCTGAAAAAAAAATACAACAGCATAATGCTAAAGCCAGACAAAATCATCGCTGTTTCCAACTGCATCAAAGATTATATTTTAGAAAATTACAACCCTAATTTAGCAAGCGAAATCACCATTATTCAACGCGGGGCAGATTTAAACTATTTTAATCCAGAAAAAGTTTCTAAAAATCGCATTATCGATCTGATTACAAAATGGAATCTGCCCGAAGATAAAAAAATCATCCTTATGCCTGCACGAATCACCTCTTGGAAAGGTCACGATTTTTTGCTTGATGCTTTATTGCAAGTTAAAAATGATTTTTTTTGTGTGGTGGTTGGTTCTGCCCATGGTCACGAAAAATTTCGCGACAAACTCGAATATAAAATTATCGAAAAAAATCTTGCTGGCAAAGTTTGTTTAGTAGGCATTTGCAAAGATATGTCTGTTGCTTATCAACTGGCTCATTTTGTGGTTGCTCCAAGTGTTAAGCCAGAAGCTTTTGGCAGGGTTGCCATTGAGGCACAAGCTTCGGCGAAACCAATTGTTGCCACCAATATCGGCGGTTCACTTGAAACAGTCATCAACAACCAAACTGGCTTTTTAGTTGAGCCCAACAATGTTTCGCAATTAGCCACAATTATCGATCAACTACTTGAAATGCCCAAAGAAGAAATAGATAAAATTGGCAATGCAGGTCGGCTTCATATTCAACAAAACTTTTCTAATCAGCTAATGTGCGATAAAACTTGGCAGTTTTATCAAGAATATCTTGCAACAAATACATGACCATTGCCAACATTATTCTCACTTCACAAAATGGCGGTGCCGAGCAGGTTTTTTTAGATTATATCAAAATCTTACAAAACCTCAACTATCCTGTTTATGCTTTCGTTAGAGATAATGCACCTTATATTTCTCAACTTTCTGCCTTAAATATACCTACGAAACAAGCAAAACAAAGGTTTGGTTATTACGATTTTTTCTTCATCGCTAAATTAAAAAAATTTTTACTGCAAGAAAAAGTTAAAATTGTCATCGCCCACAACAGCAAAGCCATTGCCATTGCTCACAAAGCCATTGCCAGCATTAAAAATCAAAAAATATATCTCATTGCAGTTAATCATAGCTACAACATTAAACGATCTTTAGTTGCTGATTTTATTTTTTCGGTAAATAAGCAAATATTTTTTAAAACTATCGATGCTAACCGCACACAAAACAATAGTTTTATCGTGCCGAACGCTCTTGATTTAGATAATCACAATTATTTTTGGCAAAATCCTCATTTAACCGCAAAAAATACCATCATACTTGGGGCGATGGCCAGATTTTGTTCAGAAAAAAACCTGTCAATCACCTTAGAAACCTTGCAAGAACTCAATAAAAACTATCCACAAAAAAAATTCTTTCTCCATCTTGCTGGCAAAGGAGAAGAAAAAAATAACCTACAACAATTAGCTAAAAAACTTGGTTTAGAACAGCAAGTTTTCTTTTTAGATTGGTGTCAACCTAGCAATTTTTTTCCGCATATCGATATTTTTTTAATGACTTCTATCCGCGAAACCTTTGGTTTAGTAATGTTAGAAGCAATTCAATATGCCAAACCCGTTATCACCACCAACACCGACGGAGCAAATACTATTTTTGACCAAAAATCTGCTTTATTTGTTGATTTTAATAAACCAATTGCATTACAATTTACACAACATATTATTTCTTTAATAGAAAATGAAAATCTACTAGAATCTGTAGTTTTGCATAGCAAAAACAGGCTGTATAACAGATTTTCTTTTAATTGCTTGCAAGAAAATTTAAACAGCATTATTGAAAAACTTTATCGTTTATGAAAAAAATTATTCTTAGTTTATTATTTTTTCTGCTACCTCACTTGGTTTTTGCACAAGTCAATGTGCCACCTTCGTTAATTTTGGCCGAAATAATGGTTAGCGACAAAGCAATTGATCTCAACGAATACAACTCTTTTTGGCAAAAAATTGGGGCAACCACTCCACAAGAAAGACAACCAATTCTCAAACAAGCAAAAAAAATTTTTATCGCCATCACTTTAATTAATCAAAAAATTTGGCAATGTGCAGAAGAATCTTTTCTTTCCTCAACTCCCTCGCAATGTCAAGATGGAAAAACAATCATCACTCAACTTCGTCAAGATTTTGCTAACAATGCCGACATAAAATCATCCGAAATAAAAATGATCGACAATTTAGAACAAAAAATGGCGGAAATAATGCGGGCTTCTGCTAATAAAACCAGCATCATTTCTGCCAAAGGAAAGCCCAAAACCATCACTTTAGCCGAAATTAAAATTGCCAAAAACACCGCCGATAAGGTGTTAAAAAGAGCAGAAAAATTATTAACCGAAAATTTTGAAAAATAACATCATTATGAGCGACATTACCAAACTCACTTTACAACAAACTATCGCTGGTTTAAAAAGCAAACAATTTTCAGCAACCGAAATTGTTTCTGCCTACATCAAAAACATTGAAAACAACAGCAATCTCAATGCCTACATCACCACCGATTTTGAAAACAGCCTCAAAAAAGCTAAATTGGCAGATGAAAAAATAGCTCAACAACAATCGCTAACACTAGAAGGAATTCCAGTTGCCATCAAAGATTTATTTTGCACAAAAAATCTCAAAACCACCTGCGGTTCAAAAATGTTAGAAAATTTTATTCCGCCCTACGAATCAACTGTCACTCAAAAACTTCTCGATGCTGGTGCTATTTTTTTAGGCAAAACCAATATGGACGAATTCGCCATGGGCTCAACCACCACCACTTCTTATTTTGGCAAAACCATCAACCCTTATCGCTCCAAAAACTCTCCAGATCAACCACTTACTGCTGGAGGTTCTTCTGGTGGCTCTGCTTGTGCGGTGGCTGCCAATCTTTGCCTAGCATCAACCGGCTCCGACACTGGTGGCTCTATTCGACAACCTGCATCTTTTACCAACATTGTTGGCATCAAACCAACCTACGGCAGATGCTCTCGATATGGTATGGTGGCCTTTGCCAGCTCGCTTGATCAAGCTGGTATTTTTGCTAAAAATGTCTATGATACCGCTTTGGTGCAAAAAATAATTTCCGGTTTCGACAGCAAAGATTCTACCTCGGTCAACATTGCTGTACCAAATTTTGAAGCTTTATTAAATACCAATCTCACTGGCAAAAAAATTGGCATTCCCAAAGAATATCGCCTCAACAATATGCCAAAAGCAATCGAAAAACTATGGCAAAAAGGCATAGAAATGCTTAAAAATAACGGGGCAGAAATTGTTGACATTTCTTTGCCTCACACCTCTTATGCAGCCGCCGTTTATTATGTGCTAGCTTCAGCAGAATGCTCTTCGAATTTAGCCAGGTTTGATGGAGTTCGCTATGGTCATAGAACCAGCAAAACCAACATTTCTCTTGACGAACTCTACCAACATTCTAGAGCCGAAGGTTTTGGTTATGAAGTAAAAAAACGAATCATTATTGGCACTTTCGCCCTTTCTTCCGGCTATTACGATGCCTACTACAAAAAAGCCCAACAAGTTCGCCGATTAATTTTGCAAGATTTTTTAGAGGCTTTCAAAAAAGTAGATGCCATTTTAACACCGTCAACTCCTAATTCTGCTTTCAGTTTTAGCGATATGGCAAACTTTGATTCCATCCAAATTTATCTCAACGATATTTTTACCGTTCCTGCCAATTTAGCAGGCTTGCCCGCCATATCGGTGCCAGCTGGTTTCGACGACAACAATCTGCCTTTGGGCTTGCAAATTATCGCTTCTCATTTTGATGAGCAAACCGCTTTTAATATTGCCTTGGCAATCGAGCAAAACTCTAATTTAAGCTAATATGTTTTTATTGATAGATAATTACGATAGTTTTACCTACAATCTTTACCATTATTTTGTGCAGTCGGGCATCAAAAAAGTCGAGGTGGTGCGAAACGATAAAATAACTATTGCCGAAATCAACAAATTAAACCCTTCAGCCATCATCTTGTCGCCAGGCCCGTGCACTCCCAACGAAGCTGGGGTTTGCCTTGATGTTATCAAAAATTTTGCAGGAAAAATACCAATTTTTGGGGTTTGCCTTGGTCATCAAAGCATCGGGCAAGCATTTGGAGGAAAAATCATCAAGCATCACCCAATGCACGGCAAGGTAAGCAACATATATCACGATCAACACCCTCTTTTTGCTAATATGCCCTACCCTTTTTCTGCCACTCGTTATCATTCTTTAATTATCGAATCAGCATCTTGCCCAAGCAATTTAAAAATCATTGCTCACACCGCCGAAGATATCATTATGGCAATTGCCGATGATGAAAAAAAAATCTACGGGGTGCAGTTTCACCCCGAATCTATAGCCACCGAAAATGGCTTACAAATTATTAAAAATTTTGTCTCTTTAACAAAAAAATGATTCCTAATTTAGCAAATTTGACCGAGTCTCAATTTATTGAGATTTTTGACAATATTTTTGATGATAAATATCCAAAATCGGCAACTATTGATTTTTTACTAAATCTCAACCAAGCCGATCTGCCAGAAAATGCTCTATTTGGAGCTGTTTTTTCTTTGCAAAAACAAGCCATCAAACCAAAAATTAACCAAGAACTCACTAGCCAACTTATCGATATTTGTGGCACAGGTGGCGATAAACTCAACACTCTCAACATTTCTACCGCAGTTTCTTTTGTGTTGGCCGGGGCGGGCATTAAAGTTGCCAAACATGGCAATAAAGCCCAATCTTCTCAAAGCGGTTCGGCAAATATTTTTTCGCAACTCAATTTGCCATTTGCCCAAAATGCACAAACCATAGAAGAAATGCTTTTTGAAAGCAATTTATGTTTCATTTATGCCCCATATTTTCATCCTATTGTAGCAAAAATAGCCGAAGTGCGTAGAGAAATTGCCATTCCCACCATTTTTAATTTTCTTGGCCCATTGCTAAACCCCTTGCAAGTTCAATATCAATTAATCGGAGTTTCAAAACACAACATTGCCAATAAAATGTTGCAAGTAATCTCTAAAAATCAACAACACAAGGCGGTAAGCATAGTTTCTGCCCAAAATGGTATGGACGAAATCAGTAACACTTGCCCTTCTTTTTTATGGCAATATCGTCAAGCCAAAATTTTACCTTGCCAAACTATTAATCCGCAAGATTTAGGTTTTCCTTTGGTCGATCTTTTGCAAATACAAGGCAACGATCCCGCCTACAACACCACTGCTTTGCTAAATTTATTAGCTGGCAACCATTCTGCCTATCGCGACATTGTTTTACTCAACGCTATCTATGCTTTACAGGTAATTCAGCCACAGCTCGATTTATATCAAGCCAAGCAAATTGCCATCGACAGCATTGACAGCAAAAAAGCCCAACTTGTGTTACAAAAACTACAAAAATTTTCACTAAAATAATAATAAGCGATAGGGGCAAATTCCACTCTTCTTGTAGAAAAGGGGAATTCTGACCGAGAACTGCTTGCAAAAAAAAATGATTGACATCGCTATTTTTTATTTTTAAAATTGATAATGATAATAACTTTCATTTTTAATTTTTATATTAAAAAATATGCTAAAAATCAAGCAAATCGCCTCTTTAATGGCAATGGTTTTTTTTGTTTCTTGTCAAAGTTTCGCTAGCACAACAAATAATCCACAAAAACTACCCACAGTAAATGTGCTAGCTCAAAGCGATAGCCCCGATATTGGCTATAGAATAAGCAACAACAATTCGGCAACCAAAATTAATTTGCCTCTACTCAACGCTCCGCAAGCAATTTCGGTAGTTTCTGCTTCGCAAATTGCCGATCAAAACATCACCAACCTAACTTCGGCCGCCCAATATGTGCCAGGAATAGTTGTTTTGCAAGGCGAAAGTAACAGAGATCAAGTAAATATTCGTGGCAACAACACCTCGGCCGACTTTTTTGTCGATCAAACTAGAGACGATCTGCAATATTTTCGCGATGTCTACAACATCGAAAACATCGAGTTTTTGAAAGGCCCCAATGCTCTTGCTTTTGGCAGAGGCGGTAGTGGCGGAGTTATTAACCGAGTAAGCAAATATGCAGATGGCAAACAAAAACGAGAACTAATTAGCACTCTTGGCTCTTTTCATCAAAGAAGAATCAGTGTTGATTTGGCAGATAAAATCAACGAAAAATCTGCTTTTCGACTCAATTCGGTTTATGAAAAATCCAACACTTTTCGTGATTATGGCTACCTCAACCGCTACGGTATTAATCCTACTTTTACTTTTCAACCCAATAAAAAAACCGAAATCAGGCTGGGCTACGAATATTTTTATGACAACCGCTTTAACGACAGAGGATTGCCTTCGCAAAACAACAAAGCATTAAAAGTAAGTCCAACACTATTTGTTGGCAACCCAAATCAAAACAGCTCCGATGCCGAAATTAACAGCTTTTCTGCTTTAGTTAATTATTCTGCTAGCAAAAATCTGCAAATTAAAAACAATACCAAATTTAGTTATGGCAACAAATTTTATCAAAATGTTTATGCATCAAGCGCGGTCAACAATCTAGGCAATTTTAATTTATCTGCTTACAACAACAAGCAAAACCGCACCACCATCACCAACCAAACCGATGCCATTTATAAATTTAAAACTTTTAATCTACTAAACACCGCTTTATTAGGCCTAGAGCTCACCAAGCAAAACACCGACATCGTAAGAAAAACTGGCTTTTTCAACAATACCAACAGCACTCAATCAATCAACATAAACAATCAACTTAGCAACACCACTGTTAATTATCGTTTTAACTCTTCTGATATCAACAGCCAATCAAACACTCAAGTAATTGGGGTTTATGCTCAAAATAAAATCGATCTAAATCAATATTGGCAAGTGTTGGCAGGTATTCGTTTTGATAAATTTTCTAGCAAAACTAACAATCAAATTGGCTACAAACAATTTAGCAGAATCGACAACCTAATTTCACCAAGATTTGGCATAGTCTTTAAACCACAAGAAGAACTTTCTGTTTACACCAACTATTCTACTAGCTACCTACCAAGTGCGGGCGATCAATTTTCTAACCTTGACTCGGTGGCAAAAATGCTCAAACCCGAAAAATTACAAAACTACGAACTCGGAGCAAAATTCGACATCAAGCCAAACCTCAATTTTACTTCGGCAATTTATCAACTCGATCGCCAAAATACTAGGGCAAACGACCCAAACAATGCTGGGCTTACGATTGCCACAGGGCAAACCACCACCAAAGGCTTAGAACTTTCTTTAAACGGTCAACTCAGCAAAAATTGGCAAACCATTGTTGCAAACACTTGGCAACAAGCCAAAATTGTTTCAAGCACTTCTACCGCCAAAAAAGGTGCCGTGGTTGCTTTGGTGCCACAACAAATGTGGTCTATGTGGAACAAATATCAGTTCACTCAAAAATTTAGTGCCGGAATGGGTGTGATTAAACAAAGCTCGCAATTTGCAGGAGCCGACAACACTTTGAAATTAAAAGGTTTTACTAGACTTGATTTGGCGGGCTACTATCAATTAAACGACAAGCACAAATTGCAATTAAATGTTGAAAATGCTCTCAACAAAAACTACACACTCACCGCTCACAACAACAACAATTTGCAACCAGGCTCACCATTAGCCATAAAACTCAGCTGGTTTGCTAATTTTTAATAATCGTAAGCTAAACACAAACCAGTATTTATGCTAGTTTGTGGCAAAAAATGGAGGCCGGAGCCGGAATCGAACCGGCGTATAGAAGCTTTGCAGGCTCCTGCATTACCACTTTGCTACCCAGCCATAAATTTTACACCTCAATGCAAGCTAAAATTCTAAACAGCTCATTTAAACTTGCAATCATTTTTTTTAATTTTTTTGACAATTTTTATTCTAAAATTTGCCAAGCCTGCTTTGTTAAAAGCCTGCCCCTCGGAGTTTTTTCGATAAAACCTTGCTGAATCAAATATGGCTCAATACTGTCTTCAACACTTTCTTTTTCTTCACTTAATGCAGAGGCGATGGTTTCAAGCCCAACTGGCCCGCCTGCATAATTTTTGGCAATAAAATTAAGATATCTTTTGTCTGAAGCATCAAGGCCATAAGCATCGATTTCGAGGCGATGCAAAGCATATTGAGCGGTTTTTAAATCTATAGTTTCTTGCTGTTGATGGCTAGCAAAATCTCGCACTCTTTTTAGCAAGCGAATGGCAATTCGCGGTGTGCCGCGAGATCGTTTGGCAATTTCAAAACCTGCATCAGCATTGAGCCTAATATTAAGTAAATCGGCATCTTTTAGCACAATTTCTTTTAATTCTTCTGAACTATAAAAATTTATTCTCAGCGGTATGCCGAAGCGATCTTTGAGCGGTTTAGCGATTGCCCCAATTCGGGTAGTCGCCCCCACCAAAGTGAATTTTGGCAAATCAATTTTGATAGCCCGAGCCGATGGGCCTTCGCCAATCATAATGTCGAGCTTAAAATCTTCCATAGCAGAATATAAAACCTCTTCAACTACCTTGTTGAGCCTATGAATTTCGTCGATAAAAAGCACATCGGCAAATTGCAAATTAGTCAAAATCGCCGCCAAATCGCCGCATTTTGCCAAAACTGGCCCCGAAGTGCTTTTAAAACCAACCCCCATTTCGGTGGCAACAATTTGAGCGAGAGTTGTTTTGCCTAAACCAGGTGGCCCATAAAACAAGGTGTGATCCAAAACATCTTGACGATTTTTTGCCGATTGCAAAAAAATTGAGAGATTTTCTTTTAATTTTTCTTGCCCCAAAAAATCTTTTAAATAACAAGGCCTAATGCTGATTTCTGGCTTGTCTTGTTCTTGTTTTTGAGGATTAAGATATAAATTTTTACTCATGTGTAAAGAATATAACCAAAATTTCGCACGGTTTGCAGATGGCATGGTTTTTTTGGCTGTTGTTCGATTTTTTTTCTCAGCCTAGTAATGTTAACATCGATACTTTTTTGATCGATGCCAAGCTGTTGCGAAATAACCTCTCTGCCAATTGGTTTGCCTATATTTTCACTAAAAATTTTTAAAGTTTTTGCTTCAATTTCGGTGAGATGCAAAAACTGATCTTGTTTTTTGAGCCTTAGTTGCTGTAAATCAAAGCTAAATTCGCCAAACTGCACGATATTTTGCTGATCTTGTATTGGTTTTGTAGAAAAAAATCGTTTAAAAATATTGTTGATTCTTAACAATAATTCTTTTGGTTCAAATGGTTTTGGCAAATAGTCGTCTGCCCCCGCTTCTAGCCCGGTTATACGATCTTCTTGGTCTTGCCTTGCGGTTAAAATGATGATTGGAGTTTGTAGAGTTTTTCTGATTTCACAAGTAAATTCAAAGCCAGTTTGTTGGGGCAACATCACATCAACAATCAGCAAATCAAAGCTTTCGCTGGCTAAAATAAGTTTGGCTTCTTGGGCATCTTTTGCCAAGTGCACCACAAAATTATTTTCGCTTAAAAACTTGCCAAGCAAGGTTCGTAGACGGGTGTCATCGTCGATGACTAAAATTTTTTTTGACATAAGAATCAAGAATTATTTTTGACAATATTATCAATTTTCTGTAATTTTTCTAACAAAGCAAATAAATTATTAAGTTTTAACATACAAGGGCCGTCAGAAGGTGCATTATCTGGATCTTGATGTGTTTCTATAAACAAACCCGCCACCCCAACAGCTACCGCCGCTTTTGCCAGCACTTCGACAAACTCTCGTTGCCCGCCACTAGCATTGCCAAGCCCGCCTGGTTGTTGCACCGAGTGAGTGGCATCAAAAACCACAGGGCAACCAGTTTTTGCCATAATTGGCAGGCTACGAAAATCGGCAACCAAATTGTTATAACCAAAACTCACCCCCCTTTCGGTAAGAATTAGCTTGGTGTGATTAAAATGCAAAAATTTTTCAACAATGTTGTAAGTATCTTGCGGAGCCAAAAACTGCCCTTTTTTTACATTGATAATTTTACCAGTTTGAGCGGCCGCGGCCAACAAATCGGTTTGTCGACACAAAAAAGCAGGAATTTGCAAAATATCAACTTCTGGGCGGGTTGCCAAAAATTTGCATTGCTCTTCGTTGTGAATGTCGGTTAAAATTGGGCAGTTAATTTTTTCTTTTACTTTGGCAAAAATCGACAAGGTTTTTTCTAGCCCCAAACCCCTCTTGCCGTTAATGCTAGAGCGATTCGCTTTATCAAAAGAAGATTTGTAAATAAAATTAATATTGAGACTTTTACAAATATCGGCAATGCTGGTAGCCATCAACAACGAATGATCTAGGCTTTCTGTTTGGCACGGCCCCGCAATTAACACAAAAGGCAAGTTGTTGCCCATAGAAAAATTGCCCATAGAAAAATTGCCAATTTTAATGTTGGTGTGATTATTTTGATTATTTAGCATTGAATGAAAAAATAAAATTGAAAAACTTATTTTAAGAATTTACAATATCATCTCTAATATTTCAAATTATTTTTTTAAAATGTTTGCCAAACCTTTTTCTTTTTTTATTCTTCTAATTTTTACTAGCCTTAATTTGCTGGTTTTTACTTGCCCTTTTTTGTATCTAGGATCCTTGCTGGTTGGCGGTTTTGCCAATTTTTTACCAGCAATTAAAACAATTTTGCCAATTTTTTTATTGGTATTTTTTTCGTTGTTAAATTTATATTTTGCTTGCGATTATTTTTTTGGCTTGAGTCTAAAAAAAGTATTAAAAAAATGCCAAAACTATAAAAAAATCAAAGATTACGATTTTTTTACCACCATTTTGCAACAAACTAAAGAAAAATTTAACCAACCAAATTTACAACTTTTTATTAGCAATTCTCAGGTGGCGAGCATTCATAGTTTTGCTAGTCTCACTCAAAAAACCATCATCATCAATAAAGGCCTGATTGATAACTATATTTTATCTTGTCACGATGCCAAAATGTTTTTAAGCACTTTACGAAGTCTACTTGCCAAAGAAACCAGTTTTTTAGCTAATCGCGATTTTTTTGTGCTAATGCTGGTTTATGCCAACAAAAGTTTTATCAAAAAAATTACCAAAATTTATCGCTTTTTACTGATGATTGTGGCAAAAATTCTTTATTTTGCTTGTGGCAAATCAACAAAAGTGATTAATATCGCATTTTTTTGTCATAATTTTTTACTAAAATTAAGCTTGTTTTTTGAGCAAACTGTGTTGTTTGTTTATATGTTTTTACAACATTTTTGTTTAAAATTTAGCGAAAATCGTTGTTATAAACAGGCGAGTTTAGCTTTTGGTGGCAACAATATGGTTTTGGCCTTGTCTTTTTTGCCAAAAACCAGCACCATTTTTGACAATAGCTATTACGGTGTGGCAAAAAGTATGAAAAAACTCAACAACATCAAAAGTAGCGACGAAAACATTATCGTTTCTGCCACCACTCACTTAGGAAACTTACTTATTTTATGCAGTGTTGTTGCAACTTTTAATTCACTTTTTTATTGGGCAGACTTAAATATTTTAGTCTATGATTTTTTGCTACAACATCAAGAACTATATCGCAAACTCTCGGTTTTATGGAAATTACTCAAAAAAATATATTAATAATTTTTTTAGAAGCAAATATCAAAAAAAATTGTTGATGTTTAAAAAGAAAAAATTAAAATCTTTGCAAGAATTTTGCAAAAACAATAAAAAAAATCAATGCTTATTTCGTTTTCAATTGCTAATTTTCGCTCTTTTAAAGGCAAGCAAACAATCGATTTAACTTTAGAATCTCAACTTAAAAAAGCTCATAGCAACAACATTTTTAAAACTAAAAATAAACAAATTCCAAAACTCTTAAAATCTGCAGTTTTATATGGTGCTAATGCCTCTGGAAAATCTAATTTAATTAAAGGTTTTTATCGTTGTGCTATAATGATTCTTGATAAATCAAGACAAAGAGGCGATAAAATAAAATTTTTTGATCCTTTTTTACTTGATGATAAAAACAATTCACAACCCACAGAATACGAGATTGATTTTATTGCTTCTAATAATGTTCGCTATGTTTATAGCTTTGGTTTTGATGAAAAGCAAATTCACTACGAAAAGCTAGAATCTTATAAAAATGAAAAAAACTCTATTAAACAATTAATTTATCAAATTGGCTTTAACAAAGAAGAATTTTATTGCGACTTCTCTACAAAACAATCAGGTATTCTTTATTCTATCAATATTGAAGCCAATATCGAGGCTTTCAAAAACACCAAAAATAATTTGTTTTTAAATTTAAGTGTTAATAGGGGCTATAGCCCACTTAACCCTGTTTATGATTGGTTTAAAAACTATGCCGAAGCAATGTTTGAGCACGATGATCATGATCTAGATTCTTTTTTATGGCTCAAAGAAACAGAAAATAAAAAAAAATTGCTCGAAATCATTAAGAAATTTGATTTAGCAATTACCGACATCGATATTATTGAAACAGAATTTGATTTACCATTGCATATCAAAGAAGATCAAAACATACCTCAAGAAATTAAAAATAAATTAAGAAAAAGAATTATTCCATTTTTTGTTCATAAAACCACAGAAGGTAAAGAGATAAAATTTAAAACAAAACAAATCTCCGAAGGAACTTTAAATTTAATCACAATCGTGCCCCAATTATTACAAATTTTCACCAAGGGCGGAATTTTATTTTTTGACGAGCTAGATCGCTCAATTCATCCAGATATATTAGTAGAATTAATAAAAATGTTTCATAATCCGCAATATAACACAAAAAATGCTCAATTAATTTTTACCGCTCATAACGATATTTTGTTAGATAAAGAATATAATTTATTTGATAATCATCAAGTTTGGTTTGTAAGCAAAGATGATGCCGATCAATCTAGCCAATTATATTGCCTACAACAATTTGAAAAAACCAAAAATATTACTGCTAGTTATCGCAATCACCAATATGGTGCAAGGCCTTATATTTCTAGATAAATTTTATGAAGATCGCCAGCAAAAAACCAAAAAAAACTGCAGAAATAAAAACCACAGAAATAATTATTTTAAGTGAAGATTCGACATCTTTTTTATTGTATTTGCATTATTTTTTTGGTCAGTTCAAAGTGCAAGAACAAAAAAAAGAACTCGAACCGCATAAAATAATAAAAAAAAATCTGCCCAAATTTAAACCAAAGCATAAGCCACGATTTTACATTATCACAAATCTGCAAGATAATAAACAATTAAGAATAACCATATTTCATCCAGGATCAAGCCCTAAAACTATATTAGATACAGCTAGAGCAATTAGTCAAAAAAAATATTTTACTAAAATTTATTGTGTTTTTGATTATGTTTTTGAAAATAAGCATAAAGATAATCATCGTCAATATAAAAACATTATTCGACAAAAAGAAACCTTGGAAAAACGAAAAATTTATCTTATAAACTCTGTGCCAAGCTACGAATATTGGCTATTAACTCATTTTAAAAATTGCGGTAAAAGTTTTTCTTCTGAAGAGGAGTTGATTGAAGAGTTAAAAACAGCTATTGAAGAGTTAAAAACAGCTACAACATTAAAATATGACAAAAGTGATCGTGATTTTTTTAAAAATTCATTTCAAGATTTATATAAAGTAAAATATTTAAAACAAGCCATATTAAACTGCAAACAACAAAACCAGCATAACCAACAAAATCAAACACCAAACAACAATCCATCTTCCCGCATTTATGAAGTTGTGGAATACATCAAAACATTTCTATAATAGCTTAAACTCTCCTTAAAAAAATAAAATATTATGAAAAAAATTGCTTTGGTTGATGGTTATTCTTTTGTGTTTCGGGCCTATCACTCGTTGCCGGGTTTGCTGAATTTACAAAATGTGCCTGTGGGTGCCGTTTATGGCTTTGTCAATATGCTCATCAAACTGCTTTCCGCCCTTGAAGTGAGCCATGTCGCGGTGGTTTTTGATGCTGGGGGCAAAAACTTTCGCCATCAATTGTTTGAGAAATACAAAGCTAATCGCCCGCCCTGCCCTGCCGATTTAATTCCGCAGTTCCCGTTAATTCGCCAAGCGGTTGAGGCTTTAAGCTTGGTAAGTATCGAAAAAAAGGGCTATGAAGCCGACGATATTATTGCCACTTTAAGCAAGCAAGCCTGCCAAGAAGATTATGAAGTGCTGATTATTTCTTCTGACAAAGATTTAATGCAGTTGGTGAACGAAAAAGTGCAGATGTATGATGCTATGAAAAACAAACTAATTGGCATTGCCGAAGTCGAAGAAAAATTCGGTTTAAAACCGCATATGGTGCTTGATATTTTAGCCATCACAGGCGATACTGCCGATAACATTCCAGGCATCAAGGGCATTGGCCCCAAAACCGCCATAGAGCTTTTAACACAATTTGGTAGCCTCGAAAATATGCTCCAAAACACTTCGCAAATCTCGTCTCTTCGTAAACAACAGCTGGTGTGTGCAGGCAAAGAACAAGCAGTGCTTTCAAAACAACTCGCCAGCCTAGATAGTCAAGTAGAAATCGATTATTGCCTCAACGATTTTGCTTTACAAAAAATTGATGCCAGCAAGTTGCTAGATTTTCTCACTCAACACAACTTTCGCTCTTTAATTAAACAAGTGCAACAGCAGTTTTCTTACACTCAAAAAAATAGCCAAGATATCGAGCTAAATTTTGCTTCTAACCACGAAAATTTGCTTGACCTAGCCCACAAACACAGCTTGCTTGCCCTATATCAACAACACGAGCAGGTGTTTTTGTTGCCTTTTAATGTTAATAATTTAAATCATCCCAATGTTTTAACTATTTTTAGCTACAATTTAAGCGACATATTGCAAAACCAGCAACTGCACGAATTGTTAAACACCAAAAGTATTAGAAAAGTTTTTTTTACCAGCAAAGAATTTTTACATTTTTGGCAAAAAAACTTCACCTGCCCACTTGTTTTTGATGACATTTCGCTGATTTATCACCTGCTCAACCCTGCTTTACACAAAATTAACCCAAGCAACCAAGAAAAACTATTTCCAGCCCTAGCCGAAACCTATCTCACCAACAACATCAACGGCATCGATTTTAAAATCTTAACCACCCAAAACAGCGGTCAAGAATTTATCAAAACAACTATGGTGGCGATTTGCCAACTTTATGCTGTGTTGCAACCGCAAATTATGGCAAACCAACTCAACAACACCTATTTTAACTACGAACTTCCCCTGCTTTCTGTGCTTGCTTCAATCGAAAATAACGGCATCAAAATCGACCACCTCGCTTTACACCAGCTTTCGGCAGAGTTTAAAAAACAAATCGCCGATTTATCGCTAAAAATTTATGATCTCGCTCAAAGCGAATTCAACATCGCTTCTCCGCAACAATTGGCAGAAATTTTATATCACAAACTAAAGCTAGGCGAACATCTCAAACACAATAATTCTACTTCTGCCGAAGTGCTAGAAGAAATAGACCACTCAATTGCCAAATATGTGTTAGAATTTCGCAAAATCAGTAAACTAAAAAACACCTACACCGATGTGTTGCCAACCCTTGTCAATCCACAAACAAGGCGAATTCACAGCACTTTTTGCAGCACCAACACCCTCACAGGCAGGCTAGCTTCTAGCAATCCTAACTTGCAAAATATTCCCAATAAAACCGCAGAGGGCAAAAAAATCTACAACTGCTTTATTGCCAAACAAGACTGCATTTTGCTTACCGCCGATTATTCACAAATTGAGTTGCGAGTTTTAGCTCACCTTGCCAACATTGACAGCCTAATTGATGCTTTCAAGCAAAACCTCGACATTCATCGGGTAACCGCCAGTCAGATTTTTCATCTTCCACCATCGCAAGTAAGTGAAGAACAACGAAACAAGGCGAAAGCCATTAACTTTGGCATTATTTATGGCATCAGTTCTTTTGGGCTGGCAAAACAGCTAAACATTGGCAGGCACGAAGCGAGCAAATATATTGCCAGCTATTTTCAAACCTATCAAGGTATTGAACAATATATTGCCAACACTGTTGCCGATGCTAGCAAAAATGGCTTTGTCAAAACCATTTCGGGCAGAAAATGCTTTATTTCTGACATCAACATCCCCGATAAAATCAAGCAAAATCAGGCAAAACGACAAGCGATTAATGCTCCAATTCAGGGCAGTGCGGCCGATATTATTAAAAAAGCCACAATTTTAATGCAAGAAAAAATCATTCAACATAAAATGACAAGCAAAATCGTGTTGCAAATACACGATGAGCTGGTGCTTGAAGTTGCCAAAGAAGAGTTAGAGCAAATCAAGATTCTTCTTGTTGAAACAATGCAAACCACCTTTAACTTAAAAGTTCCTTTGGTTGTTAATATCGAGTAAATTATACTTCTTGCAAAAGGGGTGGGATAGTGTTCGGATATTCCCCTTCTCGCAGAAAGGGTGGCCGCGATAGCGGAAGGGGTAGTGTTGGGAGCCACAGATCTCGATCTGAATTCCCCTTCTTGTAGGAAGGGGGGTGGCGACTGAAGGTCGACGGGGTAGTGTCGGCAACACACGGCAAGATCTTTTGAAAAAAACATCGGCGATCGGCTCCCAACACTACCTTGGTCTTTTTTTTGCCAAGGCAAAAAAAATCCACCCCTTCCACAGGAAGGGGAATTTATAAAATTAAACAAAAAAACTATGAATTTACAAGATTTCACCTGCTTAAACGATATCATAACCTATCATCAAGAACATTTTAACAACAAAACATTGTTAAACTGCCTAGGTAGTGGCAAGGTTGTGTCAAGTCAAGAGTTTTGTCAAGAAGTCAACAATATTGCCTGGGGGCTTAAACAACTGCCATCCACACAGCAAAATAATATGGTTGCCATTTATTGCTATCAAGGCTGGCAATGGTTGGTTTGCGATTTGGCAATTGTTTCGGCAAGTCTTGTGAGTGTGCCGATTTTTCACAACATCAGCCAACCAAACCTGCAATATCAACTAGAACTCACCCAAACCAAAGTTATCATCACCGACAAGTCCGATTTTGCCCAACAATATTGCCAACAATACACCATCATCACCGTTGGATTTGCTTGTCAAGGTTGCCTTAGTTTTAGCGAGTTAAGCCAACTAGGCAAAACCAAAAACCAAGGTTATCAGCAACTACCCAAAAGCCCAAGCGACAATCTTGCCACCATAGTTTTCACCTCTGGCACCACCAATAAACCCAAAGGAGTCATGTTAAGCCATGGCAATTTAATTAGCCAAATCATCGATTGTTCGGTGTTTTTTCCGCTTTCGCCCCAACAAAAAGCTCTTTCTTATTTACCTTTAGCACATATTTTTGAAAGAATGGTGATGCTTTTTTATCTCACCCAAGGAGTTAGCATTTATTTTGTTGATGATATTGCCAAAATACCTCAATATCTAAAACAAGTGCAACCCAATTTATTTACCACCGTCCCTAGATTGCTTGAAAAAGTTTTTAACAAAATTAAGCAACAAGCACAAACAGGTAACTTGCTTAGCAAAATCTTGCTGAAACTCGCTTTTAACAGAGCAAAAAATTTTCATCCAAGCAACAAAGCAAGCTTGCTAAATTCTCTGCTTTATTTATTGTTATATAAAAAACTCAGAGCGATTTTTGGCGGTCAAGTGCAAACCATCATTTGTGGCGGAGCCTCTTTGCCAAGCGAAATTGAAAAATTTTTACACAGCATTGGTCTTGCAGTTTTTTGTGGCTACGGGCTCACCGAAAGTTCGCCAGTTTTGGCAACCAACTGCCCTGCCAACTACAAGCTAGGCACTGTTGGTGCCAACTTTCCTTCGGTTAGTTTGCAAATTGCCCACGATGGTGAGTTGCTTGCCTATGGCAAAAACATTATGCTGGGTTATTTTTGCCAAGAGGCAGAAACCAAGCAAACACTAAACGATGGCTGGCTTTATACCGGAGATTTGGCCGAAATTAACGATGGTTTTGTAAAAATTATTGGTCGAAAAAAAGAACTACTCAAAACCAGCAACGGCAAATATGTGGTTGCCAACCATTTACAACAAATGCTACAACAGCAAATAACCGGCTTATTAGGCAGTGTAATTATTGCCGAAGGCAAGCCATTTGTGGCGGTGCTGTTATTTTTTGAGCCCGAAAGCCTACCGCAACTACACAAACAAATAGGTTATGTCGGAGAAAATTTTTGGCAATCATCAAAATTAGACAATTGGCCAGAGCTAAACAACTGGGTAAAACAGCAAATTGACATTGTCAATCAACAACTTGATAGCTGGCAACAAATCAAAAAGTTTTGCATCATCGCCGAGCCACTTTCAATTGAAAAAGGGCAAATCACCCCATCTTATAAACTAAACAACCGCCTACTGCAACAGCAATTTGCCAACAAAATCGCCAATTTTTATGAAACAACATAGCTAAATTCTTTGAGGCAGTGTCGGTAGCCGATCTCGATCTGAATTCCCCTTCTGTAGAAGGGGTGGCACGAAGTGCCGGGGTAGTGTCAGCAACCAGCACTCGGATATTCCCCTTCTGTAGAAAGGGGTGGCCGCGATAGCGGACGGGGTAGTGTCGGCAACCAGAACTCGAAAAAGATGTGACTCGAATTGGCATTTTTCCGTGCCTCCCAACACTACCCCGTCTTTTTGCACAAGCTATCGCTTATG
>CANNFC010000014.1:0-22272 GCA_947503755.1 Rickettsiales bacterium
ACTTTGGCAGGCTGTTTGTTTAATAAATTCAATTGTTTTGTTGGTGTTAAAAACATAAAATTATTTTTTTGCTTTAAAATTTGCTATTTTCATAGATAATTATAGCAAAATTCATCTAAAATGCAATATCTAAAAATGAAATAGAATTATATTTTTACTAATTTTTATTGGATGGTTTTTGAGAACTTGCAAAATGATGATGAGGTTGTTAGAATTTTGCCATTATCAAAGCCAAAACTAGAATATTAAAAAGCCAGAATATTAAAATGCACCAAATAAATTTAGACGAAATCAACATTGAGGTTATTTTAAAAAACATCAAAAATTTGCATCTTACCATTTTGCCGCCACTTGGTAAAGTGCGAATTTCTGCCCCAAAAAGAATGAAACTAGAAAATATCAAAATGTTTGCCCTAACCAAGCTTAGCTGGATAAAAAAACATCAAGCCAAAATGTTAAGCAAAGAAAGAGAAACAAAAAAAGCTTATGCAAACAACGAAGAGCATTATTTTTTAGGTGAAAAATATTTGCTAGAAGTAGTGCAAACCAGCAAAAAAGCTAGTGCAGAGGTTATTGATGGGCATATTATTTTAAACATCAAAAATCATTTTGGTGAAGCAGAAAAAAAACATTTATTGCAAAATTGGTATCGTAAACAACTTACAGAAATCGTGTGGCAACTCATTGCCAAATGGGAAAAAACTATGAATTTACAAATTGCCGAGTTGCAAATTCGCCAAATGAAAACCAGATGGGGCAGTTGCAACATTGGCAAGAAAAAAATCATCATCAATTTAGAGCTAGCCAAAAAACCGCTGTACTGCCTCGAATATGTGGTGGTGCACGAAATGGTGCATTTGTTTGAAAGAAAACACAACCAAAGGTTTAAAAATTATATGACTCAATATTTGCCTAATTGGCAAGCTTGCAAACAAAAACTAAATTCTTTGCTAGTTTAAACAGGGGGAATTTTACACCGAGAACTGCTAGACCGACAATACCCCGTCGGGCTTTGCCCGCCACACCCCGTCGGGCTTTGCCCGCCACACCCCGTCGGGCTTTGCCCGCCACACCCCGTCGGGCTTTGCCCGCCACCCCTTCTACAGAAGGGGAATTAAATCGAATGCGGGGCAAAATTCCCCCTTTTGTAAAAAGAAGGGAAATTATTATTTATCGAGTTCTTGTGAAAGTAGGTTAAAAAGAGTGAGGCAAAAATTGTTGGCTCGTTCTTGAAAGTGATTAATTTTGGCACTAAACACATTATAAAAAAACACTGCAGGAATTGCCGCAAACAAGCCAATTGCCGTGGCCAGCAAACTTTCGGCAATGCCAGGGGCAACCACCGCAAGACTAGTGTTTTTGCTAAGAGCAATGCTTTGAAAAGAGTTCATAATACCCCAAACCGTGCCAAATAAACCAACAAAAGGGGTGATCGAGCCAATAATTGCCAACACATTTAGGCCGTGCTCAATTTTTTGCAACGATTTATTGCAAGCAATTTGCATTGCATTATTTAGCCTAGTTTTAAAAGAATCGATTTTTTCAACACCCTTGCTAACAACAATGTGAACATCATTGTTTTTCCATTCGTGCAAACAAGAAAGAAAAATTCTTGCCAGCGGATGATTGTTATTTTTAGTGGCAAAGTCATAGATTTGATCTATATTTAGATGCTGTTCAAACAAATCTTCGAATTCGTCGCTTCTTTTTTTCAGCAGACGAAATTTAAAAAATTTATCACAAACCGTCGCCCACGAAAAGATTGATGCTCCAACCAAAATAATAATCACTAACTGCACCACAAAATCTGCCTGCAAGATAAGATTTAGCATAGAAAAAGAAGTTTTAGTCATAGGGTTATTCCTCCAAAAGTTCACGTTTACCAGAAATATTGGGGGCAGAAATAACACCTTCTGCCTCCATTCTTTCAATTAAAATTGCCGCCCGATTATAGCCAATGCGAAGTTGCCTTTGCACATAACTAATTGATGGTTTTTTGTCTCTTTTCACAATCGCCAAAGCTTGTCGATAGAGATCTTGGTCGCTACCTTGCCCACTTTCATCGGGTAAAAAAGAATTAGAGCCATTTTGCTTGCCTTCGGGTTGTTTAAAATTTTCAAAATCGATGTTTTCTGCTTGATTTTGCAGGTGCATAAAATCTTGTTGTTTAATAAAATGCACGATACCTTCGATTTCGCTATCCGAACAAAATGGAGCATGAATTCGAGTCATTTTACTACCACCCGACATATAAATCATATCGCCTTGCCCCAAAAGTTGCTCTGCCCCTTGCACCCCCAAAATAGTGCGACTATCAATACGTGAAGTAACCTGAAAAGAAATTCGAGTAGGAAAGTTGGCTTTAATCACCCCAGTAATCACATCAACCGAAGGTCGTTGTGTAGCCATAATCAGATGAATGCCCGCCGCCCTTGCCATTTGTGCCAACCTTTGCACCGAACCCTCAATGTCTTTACCTGCCACCAACATTAAATCGGCCATTTCGTCGACAATCACGATGATAAAAGGTAATTTTTTTGGCTCAAATTCTATTTCTTCAAAAATCGGCTTGCCGTTTGTGGGCTCATAGCCTGTTTGCACTTTTTTGAGTAATTTTTCGCCACTCACCAAGGCTTTTTCGGCTTTTTCGTTATAGCCAGCAATGTTTCGCACCGAAAAACTCGACATTAAACGATATCTTTCTTCCATTTCTGCCACCACCCATTTTAAAGCAATCACCGCCTTGCCAGGCTCGGTTACCACAGGCGAAAGCAGGTGCGGGATGCCGTCATAAATTGAAAGCTCTAGCATTTTTGGATCAATCATAATAAAACGGCACTCATCGGGCCTTAATTTAAACAAAATAGATAAAATCATCACATTTAAGCCCACCGATTTGCCCGAGCCCGTGGTGCCTGCAATCAACAAATGAGGCATTTTGGCTAAATCGGCGATAAGTGGTTCGCCTGCAATGTTTTTGCCTAAAATAATGGGCAAATTGTGAAAAGAATCTTGATATTGCTCAGATTCTAACAACTCTCTTAAAAAGATAGCTTCTCTTTTTAAATTAGGCAACTCAATGCCGATAGAGGTTTTACCTGGTATCACCGCCATTCGAGCCGAAATGGTACTCATCGATCGCGCGATATCGTCGGCCAAAGAAATAACCCGAGCCGCCTTGGTGCCTGCCGACGGTTCAAATTCGTGTAAAGTTACCACAGGCCCCACTTTGGCACCAAGAGAATTGCCGTAGACTCCAAAATCTTCTAACACTTTAAGGAGCATTTTTGCTTGATGATCAAGGGTTTCTTTGTTTATTCTTTTATGATTATTTTCGGCAATTGGTTGCAACAAATTGACAGTAGGAAGTTGATAATCTGGGCCATTTTGTTTGGTTTTTAGGTTTTTTAACAGCTGTTTTTGAGTGGTAATGTTGTTATGTTTAGTAGAGATCCGCTCTTCTTTTGGCTCTATTTTTGGCATTGGTAATTTTGATTTTTTTGCAGATGTTTCGAGATTTTTTTTGGTTAATAAAGAACAAATTTTTTGATAAAAATATTCGCTAAAAAAACGAAAAATTGCCATAGAATAACGAAAAACATATCGCCAATCTTGCCACGAAACATCGAAAACAAAAGAAAAAGAAAACAAAAGCAACAACAAAGAGCCAATAAACAAATAAACAAAATAATTTTGATGACAAAGTTTTAGCAAGAAAAAACCAACCGCCCCGCCAAAAGAAACAAAATCCCACCAGTTAAAATTAGGCAAAAAAGCTAGAAATAAACAAAAATTTAATAAAATAAAGGGTAAGGCGATGAGTTTTAAGGCAAAATGCTTAATAATTTGTTTGTTAAAAATTTTCATACCAACAAACCACAACAGCAACACAAAAAACCAGCTCGCCAAGCCAAATATTTGCAGAGATAAATCGGCAATTTTTGCCCCTAAAATACCAAAAAAATTTCGCACATCGTCGGTAGCAATGGTAATTGAATTAGAAAAAGCAGGATCGTTGCCATCAAAACTAAACAAAATTAAAGCATAAGAAACAGCAAGCAAAATCAAACAAACACCTAATAGTTTTAGCAATATTTGTGTAACAATATATTTTAAAGCATTATTTTCTGACATGGTGATAATTGTGGTTTTTTATTTTAAGGCACTGCTGCATCCAAAATTTATTTTAATTATGATTTTTTAACAAAAAAGTTGCAACAAAAAAAACAACCAATCATTGTCAAAGTTAAAGTAGGGGCAATGCTTAAATTATATTGACTGGCAATTGCAATGCCAACA
The DNA here is from genome assembly GCA_947503755.1 of Rickettsiales bacterium. Taxonomy (GTDB): domain Bacteria; phylum Pseudomonadota; class Alphaproteobacteria; order Rickettsiales; family UBA1997; genus CAILUF01. Next base: position 4,300 of record CANNFC010000014.1, read on the forward strand.
AAAGTTAAAGATAACGAAAATAATAGGCTAAAAAACAACATTTGCTTTGGCGATTTGGCGAAAATTTTGGCAATACAAGCAGGTAAAATCAATAAAGCAGAAACCAAAAACACTCCAACAATTTTTAAAGCAAATGCAATCAACAAACCCAAAACGACGGTGGTGCAAAATTTGATTTTCGCCACTGCAATGTGCTGTGTTTTTGCCAAATCTTCGTTAATAACAATAAACAAAATATCGTTAAAAAAATAATACAAATAACCCAAAGAAAATAAAGCAATTATCAGCAAAATAAAGATATCTTGAGAATTAATAGCCAGCACATCGCCCATCAGCAGTGTGTTAAAATTAAATTTTTGCATACTAATATCGTTAATTAAAAAAGCCAAAGAAATACAAAAATAGGCAACAACCATAATGATTGTGGTGTGTTGAAAAAAATTTTTGTATATTAAAAAATTAATTATTATAATAAAAAACAGCACAAACAATAATAAAATCAAGTTTTGTTGATTGGGCAAAAAGTTTGCTAAAACTAATCCTAAAATTAGTGAATGAGCCATAGCATCGCTAAAATAGGTAAGTTTTTGCCACAAAACTACCGGACCAAACAGTGAGGTAACTAGGCTTAAAAGCAATAAAGCTAAAAATGGTTTCAATAAAATAGCAATTAACATAAACTTTATGAAAAATAATAGCACAAACAACAAAAATGCCTTGCATAATTTTATGCAAAACCAAAATAATAAGAATACACTAGATAATTCAAAAACACAAAGTAAATTTTCTGCCAAGAAAAAAAGAGAAGAAAACGAAGATTATCAAGATTTAAGTGACGAAGAAATTGCTGAAAAAGAAGAATTGCTTGAAGCGAAAAAAAATTCCAACTATATGGCTTCCCGTTATAACAAAAGCCAGATGAGCAAAATGGCGATAAGAGATTTATTTATAAGATATGGTTTGGTTGCTTTTATTATTATTTTATTAGTGATGGGGCTAATTAAATCTGCAATAAAAATGTTTTAATGAAGTTTTAAAAATTAAAATGGTATTAGTCTAGTAAAATAAATGTTTTTATTTTACTATTGTCTAATCTAGAATTTTTGGGCCTCATTGCTTTGGTTGGATATTGCGAACTATCTATTGCCACAATATCTTTTAAAACTATGTTTTGATCTATAGATTTTAATTTTTCTAGTATTTGACAAGCAAAAAGATGCCACGACATATAGATGCCGTTGTTTAGATGATATATTCCGCTTGGAATTGACAAAGATTTTATACTGTTTTTGGCGACAAAATCTACATCGGTGGGGCTTCCGATTTGATCGCCCACCACACTAATTGTTGATTTTTGTTGGGCTAATTTGGTTATGGTATTGACAAAATTTTTGCTATTTGGATTATAATTATAAAGCCAAGAAACCCTGAAAATTAAATAAGAACAGCCTGATTTAACAATCTTTTCTTCTGCCCATAATTTGGTTTTGCCATAAAAATTGAGGGGTTGCAAGTTGTTTGTATTATTTTCTAAAAAAGGTAAATTGCCACTGCCGTCAAAAACATAGTCTGTAGAGTAATGAATTAGCTTTATCTGATTTTTTTGACAGAATTCTGCCAAAACCGCCACCGCTAAATGATTGATATTATTGCAAATTTCTTGCTCTTCTTCTGCTTTATCAACATTGGTATAAGCAATGCAGTTAAAAATAAATTGAGGAAAATAGGCAAGATTGTTAAGAAATTTCACCAAATTTTTGATATTGTTAAAATCAATATCGGCCCTAGAATAAGAAGTGATTTGATACTGTTTATCTTGTTTTAATATTTTTAACAAGGCTTGAGATAACTGACCAGTTTCGCCAAAAACTAAAATTTTCGTCATTTTTTATTTTAATTTATTTAAAGGGAAAAATACTTCGCCTCTTGGATTATCGTTGCAATCAAAGGCTTTTAAGCCAATTAAACAAGCAAAACAACCAAAAGAAAAAGCGAAATTTTCGACTGATTTTTCTTTGTTAAAAATTATTAAATACATTAAACGTAAAGAAGATCTGATAAAATGAAACAAATTTTTTCTTTTTTGTTTATATTTTGTTTTTGACCAACCTAAATGCCAAAATCTACGGTAGGTTGTATGCAATGATTTTTGCGAAGATTTACCGCCAAAATGCACTGCATAACAATCATTAATGATAGCATTTTTATATTCTAGTGAAATACTTCTGTCTGACAAATCAGAATCTTCGGCAAACATAAAAAACTGCTCATCAAAAAAACCTATTTTTTGCATATTTGCCATATTAATAAATAAAACACCACCAACAACAAAGTGAATATAAGAGAATTGTTTTAAAGACTCATTAATAAAATTTTGCGGCTCTTGATTTAAAATTACCGGGCTTGCCAAAGCTATTTCTTGATGATTTGATAGTATTTTTAGACAATTAGCAATTGCGGCATCTTTAATTATGGTATCTGGATTAAGTATTAAAGAAAAATTTGTTTTTACTTGATTAATAGCCAAATTGTTTGCCCTGCCAAAACCAATGTTTTTATCATTTCTAATGATTTTTACTAGCGGAAAATTTGCTTTGATTATTTGTAAAGTTTCGTCAGAACTAGCATTATCTACAACGATAACTTGATAATTATTATTGTTAAAACTATCGAGACATTGTTTAATTATTTGCGAACTGTTATAAGTGAGAATAATAATTGTTAAGTCTTGCATTTTAGCCTCTTGGATTATCATTTTTATCAAATGCTGTGAACTTCGCAATATATGCTAAAGTGCCTACAAATGATGCAAGATTTTCAATTGATTTTGTTTTATTAGCAATCATTGCATAAAAAAACATTCTAATAAAAAAAGAAAAGCTCATTTTTAGGGCAGATATTAAAGCTTGATCTCTTCCTTTTTGCTTCTCTTTCCAATAAAATTTAGATAAAGCTCTATGCCAAAATCTTTTATAAAGAGATCTCAAATTTTTGCCACTTGATGCACTCCCAATATGATAACCAAGTATTTCTGGAAAAATGGCGATTTTGTAACCAGATTTGATTGCTCTATGAGATATTTCGTCATCTTCATAATAAAGAAAGATTTTTTCATCAAAAAAGCCTATCTTATGAAAAATCGACATTTTTAAAAACATAATAGCGCCAATGATATATTTTACACTAATAAAATCAACATTGATTTCAATTGTATTATTTTTTACAACCGCTAGTTCTTTTTGAGCATCTTGCTCTTGATATGGATAATGATTTAACAAAAGCGGGCCAGCCATTGCTATTTCTTGCTTTTGCCCCATATTATTGATTATTTTTTCAATATCGACAGGAAAGATAAAAGCATCTGGATTTAAAATGAGAGCATAATCGGTATTAATGTTTCTTAATGCAATATTATTTGCTCTGCCATAACCAATATTTTTTTTATTAACAATAATTTCTACCAATGGAAAATTTTGCCGAATCAAAAGAACGGTCTTATCTTTACTGTTATTGTCAACAACCACTACCTTATATTTTTGAAAATCAATTTTTTCTAAACAAGATATAATTACACTGGAACTATCAAAAGTTGTGATGATTATGGTAAGTTTTGAATTTTTCATTTAAATAATCGTAGAAATTTATATTAATTTTGCTGATTGTAAATAAAAAAAAAATTGTAGCAAGTAATTTTTGATTAAAAAAACATCATTAATAATATGCTGGATCTTTGATTTTAAAGGCTTGATTTATGTTTTTTATTTTTTTAAAAAAAATTTGATTTTTTTAAAAAAAGTTGTTGACAATAATAAAATTAAATTTTACAATATTTGCACACCATAAAGGTTTTTGAATCATCACTAAAAAACCCAACTTGGTGTGGATGGATAGTAAATTTTATATTTTCCCCAATTTATAATTTTACTATCCATTCTTAACAAGAAAATTCTTTATTTAAAATCTCATCCGCTAATTCTTGATAACATCTTGCTCCCAATGATTTTGGATCATAAATTATCCCTGGCATTCCATGCGAAGGAGCTTCTGATAGCTTAATGTTTCTTGCTATACATGATTTATAAACTTTATCCCCCAAAAAATCTCTAACATCTTTTTCAACTTGTTCGGTAAGCTTATTTCTTTTATCGTGCATTGTTAAAATAATTCCGCTAATATTTAAATTATCATTAAAATTTTGTTTTATTAAATCTGTAGTATTTAGCAAATGACTTAACCCTTCCAAAGAAAAAAATTCGCATTGCATCGGTATTATTATTCCATTAGAAGCAACCATAGCATTTATAGTAATCAATCCCAACGATGGAGGGCAATCAATAATAATTATATCATATTCTTTTTTGATCAATTCTAATTCTTTTTGCAAAATATATTCTCTATTCTCGAAAGATGCAATTTCTATATCTAAAACAGAAAGATCAACGGTTGAAGTAACTAATTTTAAATTTTTTATAGCTGTTGGCATTATAGCTGTTGATAATTTTATTTCTCCAATTAATACTTCATAGATAGTATTTTGTCTTTGCGAAACTTCTATTCCCATTCCTGTGCTTGCATTTCCTTGAGGATCAAGGTCTATTAACAAAACTCTCTTACCTTTAATTGCAAAACATGCAGATAAATTTATTGCCGTAGTTGTTTTTCCAACACCTCCTTTTTGATTTACAACTGAAAAAATTTTTGTTATAATATTATCGTCTTGCATTTTATCTATTTATTTATATTATGATTATTGTAGATAAAATTATAAATAATCAATACAAATAAATCAATATAAAAATGCTTTACAACCAAAAATTTTTACCTAAAATATTGATATTTTAATTAATAAAACGAATGTTCCATATGAAACAACCAGAAAAAAAATTGGGCAGAGGCTTGTCTGCTCTATTAGGAGACAAAAAATCAACACCAGAAGTTTCTAACTTAGAATCCATAATAGAAAATATTGAAATTGAAAAAATAATTGCAGGAGTTTATCAACCTAGACAAAATTTTGATCTAGAAAATATTAAAGAACTTTCAGATTCTATTAAAGCAAATGGAATTCTACAGCCAATTATATTAAGAAAAGCAATGGATGATAAATATGAAATTATTGCTGGGGAGAGAAGATTTAGAGCGGTAAAAATAGCAGGATTAACTTCTATTCCAGCAATTATAAAAAAAGTAAATAATCATTCGGCTCTCGAAATGGCATTAATTGAAAATGTGCAAAGAGAAGATTTATCAATTACTGAAGAAGCAATTGGCTACAAAAGATTAATGGAAGAATTTTCTTACACACAAGAAGAAGTTGCAAAAAAAGTTGGCAAAAGCAGAAGCCATATTGCAAATATTATAAGATTGTTAAATTTACCAGACTCTGTATTAAAACATTTAAATAACAAGAATTTATCCATGGGTCATGCAAGAGCAATAATTAATTCTCAAGATCCAGAAAAATTAGCAGAAATGATTGTTGCCAATAATCTTACAGTTCGCCATGCAGAAGATCTTGTCAAAGATCAAAAGAATGTTAATTATAATAACCTTAAACAAAACAAAGAAATACTCAATTCTGAATATTGGCATGAATTTGAGAAAGATTTTTTTAGACATACAAAAATGTCTGCACAAATTTTTATCAATCCTCAAACTGGTTCTGGTAGCATGAGTGTTAAATTTGATGATTTTCGCAAGTTAGAAAATATGATGTTTTATCTTAAAAACAATAAATCTAATTAATATTATGAAATTCTTGTATTTTTAAAACAAGAGGTTGATAAATTTTTGGTATTGCGATTTTATTTAAGATCCAATCATAAATTAATAAATCATCTTCATTTAAAAACTCTAAGCATATTTCTTTTTCTTGAAGACTAAGGGAATCAATATAATTTTGCTGAAAAAAATTGCCAAGCAAAAAATCCGTCTCTTTGCATCCTCTATGTAAAGAGCGATAGATTATTTTTTTATCTAATTCAAGATAAAAATTTTGTAAGTATTCTTTTATTTTTTGACAAGTATCTGCAATTTGCTTGTTTGTATATGGTGTCGCTTCTAAATTTCCCCAAATTGGCTTGGGAAATGAGGGGTCGTTTTCGTTTCTTGCAATAATATGAATATGAAGTTGCGACACAATATTTCCAAGATTGGCAATATTAAGTTTCTTGCATCTAAAATTTTGTTTGATAATATTAGATATAAGATTAATTTCTTTTAACAAAATTATTTGTTGAGCGAATGTTAAGTCAATTATTTCTGTCAAAGATTCTTGCTTTGGAATCAGTAAAAGCCAAAGATAATTACTATCATTCATTAATCTTAATTGAGATATCGTTAGATCGCAAATAAAAATGCTATCTTGTTCTAATTTGGCATTAAGGCTAAACATATTTTAAGGTTTTAATATTTATTAATAAATTGGTAATATTTTGTGTTAAAATTTTTAACTATCAACAATATTGTTTTAATAGAAAAGGCAGATATACAATTTGTCAATAATTTATGCATTTTAAGTGGCGAAACTGGGTCTGGTAAATCGATATTGCTTGATGCTCTAGGAATAGTTATTGGATATCGCTCTGCCAATAAATTAATTGGTCAAAATGCAGATTTTGCTAGTGTTTATGCAGAATTTGATATATCGAGCAATTTTATTTGCAAAACATTAATCACTGAATATCAATTGCAAGATGTTGAAAATCCAGATACAATAAAAATTAGAAGAATTATTGCAAACAATGGAAACAATAAAGTTTTTATCAACGATATATCTATTAGTGTTGGTTTATTGGCAAAAATTGGAGAAACTTTAGTTGAAATAAATGGTCAGCATAATCAACAAAACCTCCTGTCTGCAACTAATCATTTAAAAATACTCGATGAATATGCAAAAAATGATAATTTACTAGCAAAATTAAAACAAAAATATCAAGAATTAAAATTAATAGATGATGAAATAGATAATTTTCAAAATGAACAAGATAAAATTTTACGCGAAAAAGAATATCTAGAATATGTTATTAAAGAATTACTTGAAGCAAATATTCAAATTGGCGAAGAAGATTCTTTAAAAATGCAAAAAGATCTGTTGTTTGCCAATGAAAAAATAGATATTTTTTTAAATGATCTTGCAAAAAATCTTGAAGAATCATCTTCTTTTTTAATGCAAAGCCAAAAAATAATTAACAGAAATAATGTTATAATCGAAAAATATCTTAACGAACATAGCAATTGTTTCGAAGAAATTTTTACTTGCATCGATTCTAATACAAGCGATATTGATAGATTATTATTAAAGTTACAAAATATTAAACAAAGCCTGAATTTTGATATAGACAAAGATCATCTTGAAGAGAGATTGTTTTTAATACGTAATTTATCAAGAAAATATAATGTAATTAGCGATGATTTAACACAAATCGCTCAAGATGCTCAAAATAAATTATCAAAAATAGTTACTAGTCAAGATAATTGTCAAAATGCAATACAAAAAAGAGATGTAATTTGGCAAGAATATGTAAAATTAACAGAAAGTCTTAGTTATATAAGAAAAGAAAAAGCCATTTCATTAGCAAAAAAAGTTGAAGAGGAGTTGCAATATTTAAAAATGCCAGGAGCTAAATTTAAAATAATGGTAGACTATGATATTAATAATTATAAACTAGATGGTGCAGATAAAATTAAGTTTTTATCTGCAATTAATACAGATTTTTTTGATGAAATCGCCAAAATAGCCTCTGGTGGCGAGCTTTCTCGATTTATGTTGGCATTAAAAGTTTGTTTAATAGATACAAAATCTGTGCCAACTGTTATTTTTGACGAAATAGATTCTGGCATTAGTGGCGCAACGGCAGATGTAGTAGGCAAAAGACTCAAAACCTTATCTGCCAATATGCAGGTTTTAGTCGTAACTCATCATCCACAAATCGCTTCTAAAGCAGACCATCATATTAAAATCAGTAAAATCAAACAACACAATAAAATGCAAACTTTAATAACCCCATTAGATTATGTTGAAAGCATTACAGAAGTAGCAAGAATGCTTTCTGGCGACACAATAACCGACGAAGCAATTTTGGTAGCAAAAAAATTAAAACAAAATATTTAAAACAATGAATTATCTAGGAACTTTTACACTAATTAAAAAAGAAATATATCGCTTTTTGAAAGTCTATCATCAAACCATATTTTCACCTGTGGTCAATATAATTTTATTCTTATTAGTTTTTTCAATTTCTGTTGGCGAAAATATTAAACAAATAGAAGGAGTTGATTTTACTGTTTTTGTAGCAAGTGGTTTAATTATTATGAGCGCAATGCAAAATGCTTTTGCTAATTCGTCTTCTTCTTTAGTAATGAGTAAGGTTATGGGGCATATCGTTGATTATTTAATTCCACCAATTTCTGCTTTAGAACTTTTATCTGCTTTTTTAATTGGCGCTATTGTTCGGGGCATTTTGGTGGCATTGGCTAGTTTTCTTGTTATATTTCTTTTTGCTTCATTATCAATAACTCATTTTTTTTCTATGTTGTTATTTTTATTCTTAGGATGTTGTTTTTTAGGATTGTTAGGCATTTTATGCGGTATTTTATCTGACACTTTCGACCAAATGTCTGCACTCACTAGTTATCTAATTACCCCTCTCACTTTTTTGTCTGGCACTTTTTATTCAATAAACTCTTTACCTAGTTTTTGGCAAATAATTGCCAAATTAAATCCATTTTTTTATATAATCGATGGCTTTCGTTATGGCATTACAGGTCATAACGATGGTAATTTGCTTTTTGCCATTATTTATCTGGCTATTCTTAATATAATTTTGTTTGTAATATTGCTACAAATGTTAAAAAATGGTTATAGAATTAAAAATTAATTATGGAAGAAAGAGATTGGCAAAAAATAGTAACAGAAATTAAAAATTATCAAAAAATACAAGCTTTTCTTGTGTTTTTTTGTTATATTTTTATTGTTTTTGCTTTGCTTTTTTATGTTGTACAGTTTTCTCTTAACAACAATAAAATACACATTGTCAGAAAATCAAATCAAAATTCTCTATATGCCAAAAAAACAATGTTAAATCCTAGTTTAAAATTTGCTTATGATACTAATAAAATTATGTCAATTAAAGCACAAGAGGCTTTCTATAAAAAAGATGCCGAAACAATTTTAAAACAAGTTTCTGCCGAAGCAGAAATTGGCGACATTACCGCCGGAAAATTAACAATACAAGATTCGGGCAATTATCTTGTGTTTAGTGATAATCCAATTTTAATTATTAATCAATATAACTATGAATAGATTTGGTGAAATTTTTACTTTTACAACTTGGGGCGAGAGCCATGGTCCTGCCATAGGCTGCATTGTTGACGGTTGTCCGTCATTAGTTTCTTTAAACGAAGAAATTATTCAACCTTATCTAAACAAAAGAAAGCCGGGGCAATCAAAATTTACCACTCAAAGACAAGAAGAAGATAAAGTGCATATTTTATCTGGGGTTTTTGAAGGTCAAACCACAGGAACTCCAATTAGTTTAATTATTTATAACCAAGATCAAAAATCGCACGATTATGGCGACATTGCCAATAAATTTCGCCCATCTCATGCCGATTATACTTATTTTAAAAAATACGGCATACGCGATTATCGTGGTGGCGGTCGATCTTCTGCACGCGAAACAGCGAGCAGAGTTATGGCGGGAGCGGTTGCTTGTCAAATTTTAAAAAAACACAATATTGAGATTTTTGGCTACATAAAACAAATTGGCGAAATTAGCATCGATTACAGCAATTTTTCTTTTGCCGAAATCAATAATAACGATTTTTTTTGCCCAGATAGTCGGGCTGTAGAAAAATTTAGCAATCATTTATTACAAATTCGTAAAAACGGCGACTCTGTTGGTGCCATAATTGAATTAGTGGTAAAAAATATGCCAATTGGGCTTGGAGAGCCTATTTACAATAAACTCGATGCCAAAATTGCCAGCGGAATTATGTCAATTAATGCTGTAAAATCGGTTGAAATTGGCATTGGCTTTGAGGCTGGTCTAAAACAAGGCTCAGAACTTGCCGACGAAATGTTTAATCGCAACGGTCAAATTGAGTTTGCCAGCAATCATTCGGGCGGTGTGCTTGGGGGCATTTCTTCTGGGCAAGATCTAATAGTGCGATTTGCAGTTAAACCAACTAGTTCAATTTTAGTGCCAAGAAATACGGTTGATATCGCTGGCAACAATTGTCAAATCATCACCAAAGGCAGGCACGACCCGTGTGTTGGCATTAGAGCAGTGCCAGTTGCAGAGGCAATGTTGGCAACAATTTTGGTCGATTTTTTATTAATTAATCAAGCAAAAAAGATATAGCTTTATGTTTATTAATCATCATCCGTTTGTTATTATCATTTCTTCTCCTTCTGGCGCAGGCAAAACAACTCTTTGCAAAATGATTGTGCAAAACGATCCCTTAATTAAACTTTCAATTTCTGCCACCACCAGAGAAAAAAGACCACAAGAACAAGAGGGGCTTGATTATTTTTTTGTCTCTACAACACAATTTGAAGATATGAAAAACAACAATCAGCTTTTAGAATATGCCACGGTTTTTGACAATCAATATGCCACACCAAAACAAAAAGTCGACCATCATCTTGCCAATAATCATTGCGTTCTGTTTGATATAGACTGGCAAGGAGCCAGACAAATCAAACAAAAATATCAACAAGATGTAGTAGTGTCAATTTTTATTTTACCACCTTCTTTACAAGAACTTGAAAGAAGATTAAAAGCTAGAGCCCAAGATTCTTTGCAAATCGTTGATAAAAGAATGCAAGAAGCAAAAAACGAAATTAGTCATTATCAAGAATACGATTTTATTATCATCAACGACGATTTAAATAGTTCTTATCAAAAAATAAAATCAATTATTGAAGCAAAAAGAGTGGCAAGGCAAAATAGACAAGATATTGCTAATTTAATCAATCAATTTTTATAAAAATGATAGAATTTATTCATCAAATCAACTCTTGGCTAGTCGAAATTATAGTTGATCTTGGTTATTTCGGCATTTTTTTAGGTATGTTTTTAGAAAGCACTTTGGTGCCAATTCCTAGCGAAGTTGTCATGATACCAGCAGGAATGGCTGTGGCAAAGCATCAATTGAACTTTTTTTTAGTAATTTTTTTTGGTATTTTAGGCAATTGCTTGGGGGCGGTATTTAGTTATTATTTGGCTTTGTGGCTTGGTCGCCCCGTCTTGCTAAAAATTGGGCGATTTTTTTGGATAAAACCCAAAACTATCGACAAAATAGAGTTATTTTTTGCAAAATATGGTGATGTCTCGGTGTTTATAGGCAGATTATTACCGGGTTTTCGACACTTCATTTCAATACCAGCTGGCATTGCCAAAATGAATATGTCAAAATTTTTGCTCTATACCGTTCTTGGTTCTAGCATTTGGACAACAACTTTGGTAATTTTTGGTTATTATTTCGGAATTCATGATCAATATTTATTAAAAAACATCAAATTTATTGCCTTAATTTTGTTAATAATATTCTCTTCTTGGCTTTTTTACAAATATAAAATACAAAATCGTTATACAAAATAAATGTCGGTTGAAGATATCAAGCCATTTTTATCACAAATTCCCACTCAAAGCGGTGTCTATCAATTTTTCGATAGAGATAAGCAAATATTATATGTTGGTAAAGCCAAAAATCTCGCCAAAAGAGTTAATAATTACACCAATTTTTCAGGCCTTTCTCTTCGCATTAAAAGAATGGTTACTTTGGCAAAAAGTATAGAAATTAACATCACCAACACCGAGCTTGAAGCTTTATTGCTTGAGCATAATCTCATCAAAAAACTACTTCCGCCTTTTAATATTTTGCTAAAAGATGGCAAAACTTTTCCACAAATCGTTATTTCTAAACATGTTTTTCCACAAATTAATAAATATCGAGGCAAAAAAACCACAGAAAATCAAAAAATATTCGGCCCGTTTGCCGATGCTTTTGCAGTAAAAAAAACTATCGATTTAATCAGAAAAACTTTTTTACTAAGAGGGTGCAGCGATGCCGAATTTAATAACAGAAAAAAACCTTGCCTTGATTATCAAATTAAAAAATGCTCTGCCCCTTGTGTGAACCTGATAGAACAAGCAGATTATAACAAAAATGTTGCCAGTGCCATCGAAGTTTTAGCAGGCAAAACAGCACAAGTAAAAAGCGATTTAGAGAAAAAAATGCAACAATATAGCCAAAATTTACAATATGAAAAGGCCATAGAAACAAGAGATCAAATCAAAGCAATCGAGGTTATTTCGCAAAAACAAAGCATCAATACTTTTTTTACTGGCGATTTTGATTTGTTAAATTTAATGGTTTTACAAAGCAAGATTTGCATTTATATATCTTTTTATCGAGCTGGTCAAAATTATGGAGCGAAGCCATATTTTTTCGAATATGAAGAAGATTTTGATTTATCTATTTTTTTGTCAGATTTTATCGGACAATTTTATTTAGATCAGCAACCGCCCACAGCTCTTATTTGCAACATAATGCCTCACCAGCATACATTATTAGAAAGTTTTCTCACTAATTTAGCTCATAAAAAAATTGTCATTGAAAATCCACAAAAAGGAATAAAGTTTAATTTATTGCAAGAACAATATCATCTGGGGTGGCAATTGTTGGAACAAAAAGTTTCTCATCATCTTAGCACTAAACAAATTTTGTTGGAAATTAAAAAAATATTTTCACTAGCCAAATTGCCACAAAGAATAGAAGTCTACGACAACAGCCACACCAATTTTACCAATGCAGTAGGCGCTATGATTGCAGTTGGGGTTGATGGTTTTATTAAAAGCGGTTATCGTAAATTTTATTTACAACAAAACACAACTCAAGAATTAACCAATCTTACCAACAATCACAAAGACGACACCGCTATGTTAAAAGAAATGCTGTATCGTCGATTTGCCCATAAAAATAATAAAACTCAGGCAATAATACCAGATTTATTGCTAATTGATGGCGGCAAACCGCAGGTGCAGGCAGTAAAAATTATTTTACAAGAACTTGAATTAGATATTGCTATCATTGGCATTGCCAAAGGTGAAAATAGAAATGCTGGTCAAGAAACTTTTCATTTGCCTAATCAAACAGAATTAAAACTCGAAAATAATTCTCCCGTTCTTTATTTTTTACAAAAAATTCGTGACGAAGCCCACAGATTTGCTATCAGTAGCCATAGATTATTAAGGCAAAAAAAATTTATAAAACCATAAAATCACTGCAGTGTCACATGCTTAAAGCAGAACTAGAACTAGAACTCATGCTAGAATATTCTGTGTCGCTTTGACTTCGCGGAAAGTGAAATCGAATTTCTAGATTTGTAGGCGAAACTCCTGGAGAAGAATTTATTTCTTGCACAAAATGTGATATCGAGCCTTTTCCATCTTCTAATTCAAGCACAACTTCTGCAAGACAGTCTTTTATCAACTGCAATTTTTGCTCTTCAAACTTACCTGCATATAAATAATTTTTGTCACTCTCGAGTCTTTGAATAGCATTGTAATGTGAGCCTCTTCTAAGGCTAGTAAAAATATAACTTTAAAAAGATTTATAAATTTCTTCAACCTTATCTGTAGCAGAATTATCAGAATTAACTTCATCCTCTATGTTATCATGCAATCTAAATTTACTCTCCACGGGATAGGAGAATTTAGATCGAAGTGCGGTTTTAATTAGTGGAAATGTGATTATAACTTTATCTAAAAACATTATTGGTCAAAAAATTGTTAATTTTATATTGTAATAAAAATTTAATTTTCCTTATAAAACCAACTTTTTCTATGTTTTCGTGCGAAAAAAGATCAAATTGATATTTTTGACCATCTTTTAATTTTAAAATCAATTCACCGATTTTTTGGTTTTTTTTCACAGGAGCCACCGCAGGATTGTTAATTTTGACAAAAGCTTCAATAGAATTAAGATCTTGATCTTTTGGTATGGTAAAAGCAATATTTTGCCCTAAAACCGCCCTTACTTTGGCTTTTTCTCCAAGCCAAACATCAACTTTGGCTAAGATTTGCCCTTTTTGAAAAATAGAAATTTTTTTATATTCATTAAAACCATAATCAAATAAATCGGTAATAATTTGTTCACGAATTTTTGGTTTAGGAGCTTTATTGACCACCGCCACCAATTTGCGATTTTGACGTTTCACAATAGCAGTAAGACCATAACCGCCATCGCCAGTATAACCAGTTTTACCCCCTAAAATGCCGTCGTAATGCTTGCTAATTAGTGGATTGCGATTTCGTTGAGTGATATTGCGATAAGTAAATTCTTCGATATGCAAAAAACTTTTATACTCAGGAAAATCAGAATAAAGCCGAGCAGTAAGAGTGGCAATATCTTTTAAAGTCATATAATGGCCTTGCTGGTTTAGACCATGAGGATTTTTAAAGCTTGAGCTATACATACCAAGCTCTTTGGCTTTTTTATTCATCAGTTCAATAAACTTATCGTATCCGCCGGCGGTTGATTCAGCCAAAGCAATGGCCGCATCATTGCCCGAAACAGCCAGCAAGCCTTTTACCAAATCTTCGATCGAAACAATATCGCCATAGTTTAAAAACATAGAAGAACCGCTTTTTTTCCAGGCATCTTTGCCAATAAGGCATTGACTACTAAGATTGATAGAGCCTTTTTTTATTAAATCAAAAACCACATAAGCAGTCATCAGCTTAGTCATAGAAGAAGGAGCGAGAGAGGTGTTAGAATTTTTAGACAACAAAACTTCTTTACTGTCAGCATCAATCAAAAAGTAGTATTGAGCCTGATCGAGATGCGGATATTTTTCAAGCACAACATTGGCAAACACAGGTTTTTTTAGACACAAAGCACAACAAATGAAAGCTAAAAAATGAAATGATAATTTTTTCAATAAATCAAAATTAATCATAGCTAATTATTTTGATTTTCAGTTGTGGTTGATTGAGTTTTTGTTGCATCTGATTGTGATTTTTTTGCTTCTGTTGATGCTTCTTCTTTTGATGTGGTATTGTTAAAATATTTAGATTTTTTATAGCGATTAGCATTAATAGCTTGCTTGTCGATGGCATAAAAAAGATTTTCTTCGAGCAATTGATCTTTTTTGAGATATTCTTTAATTTGATTTTGATATAATAGTTCTCTTTTTTCTTCTATTAACTTTTGACTGATAACATTTTGAGCGGTATTTTGTTGTTTTTTGAGGTTTGAGATGTTTTCTTGCAAGGTAGAATTTTGAGAAAACAAATAATTTTTATTATTATCATCAATTGGCACACCATATTTATCGGCAACAGGAACATTGATAGAATCAAATTCTAGCCCAATGCGATGAAAAGGTTTTGAGCCGGTAGAATTGTAAGATATTTCAAAAATTCGGTTAGGATCGCTAGCTAAACCTTGTTGAAATTGATAGTTTTCGTAATAAGGAAAAGATCGTTGAGGGAAAGGCTGGCCAAAATAAACAGAACCAATGTAGTAGTCAAAAGTAAGCTCGTTTTCGTCTTGCGGAAAATAAAATTGAGAATAGGGAGTTTCGAAACTAGTTGCCATTGTATCGGATTTGTTTTGAGAAATTCGATCTTTGTTGATTGATTTAATTTCTTTGGCAAATTTTTTTTTAAAATTTTTATTGCCTTTTAGAGCTTGATTTTCGTAATAACAAGAAGAAAAAAAAAGTAAAAGTAACCAACAAAAAGAAGTGATTTTTTTTAACATAGATTAGTGTTTAATAATAACAGCTTCTTGCCCAGATTTTTTAATTTTTTGCATTTCTTTTGATGCCATTAAACGAGTTTGATATGGCCCCACAACAGCCCTAAAAACTGTTTTGCCACCTAAATTTGCCTCGATTACTTCGATATTTTTATGTTTTGATTTTTGGCTAAAATCAACGGCATTTTCTTGGTTGCTAAAAGAGGCAATTTGTAAATAAAATTTCTTTTCATTGTAATTTTTTATTGCTAAAGGCTGTTTTTCTTGCGATTTTTGCAGATTTTTCTTGGATTTATCAGAAATTTTCTCTTTTTCTTTAATATTTTTGGTTTCATTGGTATAATTACCTTTAATAATCATTTCTTCTTCTGGCACTTGATTATTGACCGAGGCGGGCTTGGGCGACAACGAATTTGCAACATTTTCGGCAAAATCATATTTTTGGTCGGCAATATTTTTGACCGATTGTTGCTGATTATTGCTGTATTGCACATTGGTGTTGGCAGATGAAGATTGGTTAGAATCTAGTGTATTTTGTGGTATATTTTGGGGTTTAAGGGCGGGGTTGGCATTTTCGACCAAAACTTGATTGGTTGGAGAAATATTTTGCACCGAATTTTGAGCTAAATTTTGATTTAAAGATTTATCTAAGGTAGCATCATTTTTATTGCTTTGCAAAGTATTTTGCTTAGCATTACCTAAAATTTGAGCATTTTCTTCTGGAACACGAAACTTAATTGGCTTAGATTTACCAGCAAGATTAACAAAACGAAGTTGCGATGATTGATTTTTATTGCAAGAAAATACAACAAAAATTACAAGAATTGTTAAAAATTGTGTGCAGTAATTAAGTAATTTAAGGTTTTTTAACATAAATTATTTTGGTGATATTTTGAGCTAACAATAAAATCATAGCATTTTATTTTTGTTTTGCAAATAAAAAAAAATATTTTTATTTGCAAAACAAAAATAAAAAACACCAGCCGAAATAATGCTTAACACAAAACCAAAACTAATATGCCACATCATCAAAAAACTAGTAAGCAAAATACCAAAAAAAGCCCCCAAAGTGCCAATTAGCTGAAATGTCGCTCCTGCTTGCATTTCTTGTTGCTGATAATCATTGCTCATCATCGAAAAAACTGAAACAAACAAAAAAGCAATGCCACTGCCATAAAAAAAATAAAGCCAAAGTAACAAAAAATAAGAATTTTGCTTAAAAAACACCAGCAGAAAAATAATTATAAAACAACAACAGCAAATAACAAAACCAATATTTATCAAGGTTTTTTCTTGATATTTTTTTAATAAAAAGCCCGCTACAATATCAAAAACAGTGCTCGACATATAGGCGGTAATTAGCAATCCAGCATTTTCAGTAGAAAAACCGATATTAACTCCAAAAAGAACGGTGCAGGTCATTAAAGTGTAGGTTTGAAAATCTAAAAAAAATCGAGCTAAGAAACACTGTTTATTTTTTTGCCAAAAATTTTTTAAACTAATTTTGTTGGTTATAGAATTGTCAATTGCCACCCGCTTGATATCGCCAACAATTGGTAAAAGCACTAGCATTGCTAAAAAAACCAAGCCACCAGACACTGCAAAAGAAAAATAGTTGGTTGCCCCAAATATTTTTACCAAAACAGGTCCTAAAGCCAAGCCAAAAGAAATAGCAGTGCTAAAAAAGGCAATTCCTAGGCCTCTGTTATGTTTTTCTAAAAAAATATTAAGCCAAGCAAAGCGACTTACCACAATAATTAACCAAAAAAAACCTAAAATTAAAGTAAAACAAAACCACACAAACAAATTGCTGGTCATAAAATAAATCAGCAAAACCAATATCGCATAAAAAATTATTGCCAAAAAAAACATTCGCCAAGGCTTAAGCTTGCTGGCTAAATAAGAAAAACAAAGAGAAGCAAGAATAATGCCAGCAGTTTCTGCCAAAAAAGTATAAGAAATGGTTGAGGCCTTGATGTGACTAGCCTGCAATAACCCTGGAAAAATCACCAAATTCATGCCAAAAGCAGTGGCAAAAAGCACAAAACTAGCATAAAGAAATTTAGTTTTATGCAAAAACAGCAAAGAAAGATTAAAACTCATAAAGAAGGCTTATACCATTTACACTAATTAAAATCACATTATAACGAAATATTATATTCAGTCGTGCCAAAGGCAACGAAATATTATATTCAGTCGTGC
>CANNFC010000015.1:0-21421 GCA_947503755.1 Rickettsiales bacterium
ATAATAGTTGTAATATTTCTACCTTGCTTTGGAATTAAAATTTTTAAAATATGAAAGAAAAAAGGGAAATTTTAAAAAAATTATCGAATTTAATTTGCATTTTTCCATTGCAAATAATATTAAGATTGGTAAATTGATGTTTATCTGATTACAGAGGGTTGGCTTTTTTTGGCAATAATATATATATTTTTGTTATTTTTTGTTGGCTTACTGCTTTTTGGATACAAATTAAAATGAAAAATATTGCTAAAAAATATCATAAAAAACAATAGTGATTTACCTAAAAAATATTGGCAATTAAATTTTTTTTGGATAATATTAGGCTGTTTAGCTTTTATCGCAATGATCATTATTTTTTATTTAATGGTTTTTAAACCAATATAAAAAATATGAAAAAACTCGAGCATTCTTTAAATTTTTTGTTAAAAAACAACATCAATCATCACAAGCAAGAATTTTTTATCATTCATCAGTTAAGTAAAAATTGGCAACAAATTGTTGGCAAAGAATATCAAAAATATTGCCAACCCAAGTCGATAAAACTAAATTTAGAGCAAAAAGAAATAAAATTAACTATTGTTGCCTATAATTCGGCAATGGCTTTTTTTTTAGAACATAATACCAATTTAATTTTGGAAAGAATAGCCATTTTATATGGCTTTAAGGCGGTAGGGAAAATTATTATTAAACAAGAGCCAAGAAATATTTAATCAATTTTTGATGATTGGTATTAACTTATTGAATCGTCAATAAATTTACAAAATTTTTGTTGTTTTTAATTTTTTTGCAGTTAAAATTATGGTAAATATTTTTTTAAATTTAATTTTTTTTAAAACATGTCTAATGTTGGCAAAATAACTAAAATAGTTTCTGCTGTAGTCGATGTTTATTTCGAAAATCAACTACCACCAATCAACACAGCCTTGCAATGCAACAATAACGGCAAAAATGTAACTTTAGAAGTCGCGATTCATTTAGGCAATCACACAGTAAGAACAATCGCCATGGATTCTACCGATGGCTTGGCAAGAGGCGATCAGGTAATTGATACTGGCAAGCCAATTTCTGTGCCAGTTGGTTCTGCAACTTTAGGCAGAATAATGAATGTTATTGGCGAGCCTATCGACGAAAAAGGCGAAATTAATGCTCAATATCATTTTCCTATTCATCGCCCTGCCCCCGATTTTAGCAATCAAGCTACTGAAACCGAAATTTTGGTAACTGGTATTAAAGTTATCGATCTATTGGCTCCTTATTCTAAAGGTGGCAAAATCGGTTTGTTTGGTGGTGCTGGTGTTGGCAAAACCGTTCTTATTATGGAGCTTATCAACAATGTGGCAAAAGCTCATAGCGGTTATTCTGTGTTCGCTGGTGTTGGCGAAAGAACACGTGAAGGCAACGATCTCTACCACGAAATGATCGATTCTGGAGTTATTGATATTAAAAATCTAGCCAACTCAAAAGTTGCCTTGGTTTACGGCCAAATGAACGAACCGCCAGGAGCAAGAGCAAGAGTTGCTCTCACTGGCCTTACTCAAGCCGAATATTTTCGCGACCAAGAAAATCGTGATGTGTTATTTTTTGTCGACAATATTTTTCGATTCACTCAAGCGGGCTCCGAAGTTTCTGCTCTTCTTGGCCGAATTCCTTCTGCGGTTGGTTATCAACCAACACTTGCTACCGAAATGGGTGCAATGCAAGAAAGAATCACTTCAACCAAAAGTGGCTCCATCACTTCGGTGCAAGCAATTTATGTGCCAGCCGACGATCTAACCGATCCCGCTCCAGCAACCTCGTTTTCTCACCTTGATGCTACCACAGTTTTATCAAGACAAATAGCTGAAATGGGCATTTACCCTGCGGTCGATCCTCTTGATTCTACCTCTAGAATTCTTGACCCAAGAATAGTTGGCAGCGAGCATTATCAGGTAGCTAGAGAAGTGCAAAAAATCTTGCAAGCCTATAAATCTTTACAAGATATTATTGCGATTTTAGGTATGGATGAACTTTCAGAAGAAGATAAACTCACAGTGGCTAGAGCAAGAAAAATTCAACGATTCTTGTCGCAACCTTTCCATGTTGCAGAAGTTTTTACTGGCTCTCCAGGTAAATTGGTTTCTTTGCAAGATACCATTTTTGGTTTTAAAGCCATTTGCGAAGGAACATTCGATTATTTGCCAGAAGCTGCTTTTTATATGGTTGGCGACATTAAAGAAGCTATTGCTAAAGGCGAAAAATTATTAGCTTCTTAATTATAATTTTATGTCTAAATTGCATCTTGAAATTGTTTCTCCCAACGAAACTCTATATAACGATTCTTGTTATATGGCGGTTTTGCCCCTAGTTTCTGGTTGTAGCGGTATTATGCAAAATCATTCTGCTTTTGTTTCAACCTTACAATCAGGAGAAATTATTGTTTATGATTCAGAAAACAATATTATCAAAACAATTTCAGTGCAATCTGGTTTTGCCCAAATTGAAAATGGTCAACATTTATTAGTGCTAATAAATTAGGTTTTAAATACCTTTTTGTATGAAAATCACAAGAGCAAGAATTAATCACAAACCAAGAATAGAAATTATTCCTATGGTTGATATTATGTTTTTCTTGCTCGCCACTTTGCTTATCACAACCATCTCTTTAGAAAAACATCAATCTTTACCAATTAATTTAACAAGCGGTTCTGCACAAAATATTGCTACAAATGATGTTTTAAATGTTGTTATCGATGCTAACAACCAAGTTTTTATCAATCAAAAACCAATAAAAATTAACAATATCCAAGAAGAATTAAAATCAATTGCTAATTCTCAAAATACTTCGGTCATTATTTTTGCCGACGAAAAAGCCTATCAAGGCATAGTTTTACAAGCAATGTTGGCAATAAATAAATTACAATTTAAACAAGTTTCAATGGCGATAGATCATGCTTCATCCCAAAATTAGTTTTTTTTTAGCAATATTTAGTTATTTTTTGTTGCTATGGTTCATTCTTAATTTTCATTTCAATAATCATCAACCAAACTTCACTTTTCAATCAACAAGTGATTTTGTTAACATCAACCTTAGCAACATTGATTCGTCGCAAAATAATGCCCCTGCAAAAAAAATTGTTAAAAATATTGCCAAAAATCTTCATAATCAACCAGCAAATCAAAATCAACAATTAATACAAACAAATGATGAAAAAATCAACAATAAAGAAAGAAAAATTCTACATCAACCACTCCCAAAAATTCCACAAGATCTGCGATATGAATTGCTAAATGAAAAAATTATTGCAACTTTCGTTATTGACGAAAACGGCAAGCCAATAAAAATAACCCTAACCTCACCTTCTAAAAATTTACAATTAAATGCTTTATTGCTAGAAAAATTACAAGAATGGGTTTTTACTACACACAATAAAATTAACACACAAGATGTTTTGGTTAATTTTTTTGTTGTTGATTAGTATTATTTTTTTCGATCTAAATTCCCCCTTCTTTTGGTGCGGGGTGACACGAAGCGTTCGATCTAAATTCCCCTCCAAGGGAAGGGGAATTTAGATCGAATTTTAACTTTTTAATTAATATCAAAGCAATCACCGCTATGCATTATAATTACTTCAACTATCTACAACAGCCTCTCAACATTTTGCCTGGAATTGGCGAAAGTTTAGCAAAATATTTAAAAAACCTACTGCATAGCAATAGGTTTTTTGATTTATGCCTGCATTTGCCAAATAAAGTTGAACAAATCAACTATTCTGTCGATTTTTATCAACAAGAAAAGCAGTTGGCAGTGTTAAGCGGGGTGGTGCAAACTCATTATTTACCGCAAAATAGCAGGCAACCTCATAAAATTGTCTGTTATGGTAAGAATCATTATTTTAATTTAGTTTTTTTCAAAGTTTTTCCTAGCCAATTAAAAACGATGCAAATTGGGCAAGAAATTGCGGTTCTTGGTTATGTTAGCAAAAACACTGGTTCGCTAGAAATTTTACATCCAATCAAAGTTGTGCCAATAAAACAAATGCCGCTTTTGCCAAAAACTCACCTTACCTACCCGTTAAGTGCTGGCATTGCTAATCAATTAATAATAAATAAAATTCAGCAAATATTAAGCAAATTGCCACTCGATCAACTCGAATGGATTTTGCCAGAAATCAAGCAAAAAAATAATTGGCAAGGTTTTTATGCTTCAATTAAATCTTTACATCAACCAATCGCTCAAACTCAAATAGAAAATTCTTATTGGCCAGCCAGAAGAAGGCTTGCTTTTGACGAACTTTTGGCTTGGCAACTCGCCACCTTGCTTACTCAACAAAAATTAGTAGTAGCAAGTAAAGAAATAACTATCAGCAACAATAATTTGGTAGATAATTTTATTGCTCAATTGCCATTTGAGCTTACTACTTTTCAACAACAAGCAAGTAAAGAGATTTCTGCCGATATTTTAGCAAATAAACCGATGTTTCGACTATTGCAAGGCGATGTCGGTAGTGGCAAAACGGTGGTGGCAATCATTTCTTGTTTGCAAGCTATTGCTTGTCAAAAACAAGTGGCGGTACTGGTGCCTACCACCATTTTAGCTTTACAGCATTTTAAATATTTTTCACAACTGCTTAAAAATTGCAATATTAGAATTGGTCTAATAATTTCTGATAGCAAAAAAACCGCTAAACAAAAACTTTTACAACAACTAAAAAACCACGAGCTAGATTTAATCATCGGCACTCATGCTTTACTTGAGCCAGAGGTGCTATTTTGCAATTTGGGTCTTGCGGTGATAGACGAGCAGCATCGCTTTGGAGTGTTGCAAAGACTCACTTTGGCTCAAAAAGGCAACAATATCGATTTGTTGTTAATGAGTGCCACTCCAATTCCAAGAAGTTTGATGATGGCAATTTATGGCGATACCGCGATTAGCTCTATCAAACAAAAGCCGATGCACAGAAAAAAAATCACCACTCTTCTTATATCAAATAAAAAAATTTCAGAATTAAGTCAATCCTTGCTTGGCTTTCTTGATAAACAAGAGAAAGTTTATTGGATTTGCCCAGCCATTAAAACCGAAGAAGACTCAGAAAAAACAACCAACACTATTTTAACTTCGGTAGAAACTAGATATGCAGAATTAAGCAAAATAATTCCTGCCAAGCATTTATCGATATTGCACGGCAAGCTGAAAGATCAAGAAAAAGATTCGATAATGTTAGAATTTGCCGATATTCATAGTGAGAAAAAAGTATTGATTGCCACCACGGTAATTGAAGTTGGCATCGATGTTTCTTCTGCTACCGCAATTATTATTGAAAATGCTGAAAATTTTGGCCTAGCTCAATTGCATCAATTAAGAGGCAGAGTTGGCAGATCTGATCTGCCTTCGTTTTGTATTTTACTTTATAATCAACAACAACCAAAACAAAGATTGCAAATTTTAAAACAATCAGATGACGGATTTTTTATTGCCGAGCAAGATTTAAAATTAAGAGGAAGTGGCGAAATTATTGGCACCAAGCAAAGTGGGTTTCCTGAATTTAAAATTGCCAATCTTGATGTTGATTATGATTTACTAGAACTTTGTCACCATCAAGCTAGGCAAATTTTAGCAAATAATCAGCATGAAATGTGGCAAATTTATCAACAACTAATGGTTTTATTTAACTATCAAAATTGCCTAGAATACTGCCAAAGTTAGCGGTTTCGATCTAAATTCCCCTTTTTGTAGAAGGAGTGGATTTTTTGCGATAGCAAAAAAAGACCAAGGTAGTGTTGGAGACGATAGCCGATGATGTTTCGAAGAGATCTTACCGGTTGTATTGCCGACACTACCCCGTCTACCTTCTGTCGCCACCCCTTTTTTTCTCCTACAAAAATGGGAATTCTGACCGAGAACTGCTTTACCATCCCTTCATTTAGTGCAGGGAATTAATCAGATAGAGAATGTAGATTTTTTTCTAATAATTCCGATTCGATATCTTTGGTTGTTTCTAAAAAAAAAGAGCGATTTTGCAGTTGATAATGGGGAATTTGTAAAATATTTTGATAATTGATATGCAAATTATCTAACAGCAAAATATCAATATCAATTTCTCTTGGAGCCCATTTTTTTTGTTGTTGATAAGAAGAATTTTGCTGATTTCTGCCGATTTGTTGTTCAATACTTTGACAAATATGCAAAACACTTAACATCGGAAACAACAACAAATCGATATCACCTGAAAATGCCACATTTAAAAAATCAAGCTCCCATTCTTTAGAATGATTAGCGGGCAAAAGAGGGGAATTAATCAAAAAAAAAGAAGTTTTGGTGTTTTTTAATTGCAGATTAATTTGTAACCAATTAATAGCAGAGCAAATATTTTGTTGTTTGTTGCCCAAATTTGAGCCAAGACCAAAAACTATTCTGCTAGGTTTATTTTTTGTTTGCAACATTATTGCTGATTTAATTTGCTATTTTTATAACCATAAATTGCATAAAAAATAATGCCAATAACAAACCAAATCACAAATGGTAAATAATGATCAATTAATAATTTATAAATTAAAAAACCACAACCCAAAACCGAAAGAGTAGAAACCAAAAACACCGCAGGGCATTTAAAAGATCTTTTTATTTGCGGATTGGTGATTCTTAAAATTACCACCCCAATTGACACAATTAAAAAGGCAAATAAAGTGCCTATACTACTCATATCACCCATTGTTTTAATTGGGGTAAACCCAGAAATCAAGGCCACAGAAACAGTGGTGATTGCAACACTAATGTAGGGTGTTTGATATTTAGAATGGGTTTTAGTGAAGAATTTTGGCAATAAACCATCGCGCGAAATAGCAAAGAAAACTCTAGATTGACCATACATCATCACCAATAAAACAGTTACCATTCCGGCAATGGCACCAGTTCCAACAAGAGCCGAACCAATATTTTTGCCGTTTTCTCGTAAAGCAAAGGCAAGAGGTTGCGGATTGTTAAGAGTAGAATAATGGGCTATGCCAGTAAGAGCCAACGAAACTAAAATATAGATTACTGCACAAATTAACAAAGAGCCAATAATGCCGATTGGTAAATCTTTTTTAGGATCTTTACATTCTTCGGCAGTTGTTGCCACTGCATCAAAACCAAGATAAGCAAAAAATATAGCCGCCGCTCCAGTAAAAATGCCATTCCAACCAAAAGGCATAAAATTTGCATAGTTTTGAGTATTAATAATTGGAGTAGCAACAATTAAAAAGATAAAAATCACAATTAATTTTATCGAAACCAAAATACGATTGATCATCACACTTTCTTTGGTGCCAATAAATAATAATAAACCAATAAAAGAAGAAATAAAGACAGCAGGTAAATTAATGATGCCACAATAAGTTTGATCAGAACATATTTGCGATGGAGCTTTGGTTAGATATTCTGGAACAATAACCCCAGATTGTTGCAAAATTCCTACCAAATAACCCGACCAACCAGCAGAAACAGTAGAAGAAGCCACGGTATATTCTAAAATTAAACCACAAGCAACCAACCAAGCAATAAACTCACCCATAATGCCGTAGGTGTAAGTATAGGCACTGCCAGAAATGGGTATCATAGAAGCAAGTTCGGCATATGCCAAGCCAGCAAAAATACAAACCAAAGCCGCCAAGAAAAAAGAAATAGAAATTGCAGGGCCAGCATAATTAGCTGCGGCCTGCCCAGTTAAAACAAAAATACCAGTGCCAATAATAGAGCCAATGCCAATAAAAATAAGATCAAAAATGCCTAATGATTTTTTTAGTTGACTGTTTTTAGCACTTTCCATTATTGATTCTAATGATTTTGTTCTGAATAAAGATTTCATATGTTATTTTTTATTATTTTTTATTATTTTTTCTGCTAGATTTATTTTTTTTTTGCAACATTATTGCTGATTTAATTTGCTATTTTTATAACCATAAATTGCATAAAAAATAATGCCAATAACAAACCAAATCACAAATGGTAAATAATGATCAATTAATAATTTATAAATTAAAAAACCACAACCCAAAACCGAAAGAGTAGAAACCAAAAACACCGCAGGGCATTTAAAAGATCTTTTTATTTGCGGATTGGTGATTCTTAAAATTACCACCCCAATTGACACAATTAAAAAGGCAAATAAAGTGCCTATACTACTCATATCACCCATTGTTTTAATTGGGGTAAACCCAGAAATCAAGGCCACAGAAACAGTGGTGATTGCAACACTAATGTAGGGTGTTTGATATTTAGAATGGGTTTTAGTGAAGAATTTTGGCAATAAACCATCGCGCGAAATAGCAAAGAAAACTCTAGATTGACCATACATCATCACCAATAAAACAGTTACCATTCCGGCAATGGCACCAGTTCCAACAAGAGCCGAACCAATATTTTTGCCGTTTTCTCGTAAAGCAAAGGCAAGAGGTTGCGGATTGTTAAGAGTAGAATAATGGGCTATGCCAGTAAGAGCCAACGAAACTAAAATATAGATTACTGCACAAATTAACAAAGAGCCAATAATGCCGATTGGTAAATCTTTTTTAGGATCTTTACATTCTTCGGCAGTTGTTGCCACTGCATCAAAACCAAGATAAGCAAAAAATATAGCCGCCGCTCCAGTAAAAATGCCATTCCAACCAAAAGGCATAAAATTTGCATAGTTTTGAGTATTAATAATTGGAGTAGCAACAATTAAAAAGATAAAAATCACAATTAATTTTATCGAAACCAAAATACGATTGATCATCACACTTTCTTTGGTGCCAATAAATAATAATAAACCAATAAAAGAAGAAATAAAGACAGCAGGTAAATTAATGATGCCACAATAAGTTTGATCAGAACATATTTGCGATGGAGCTTTGGTTAGATATTCTGGAACAATAACCCCAGATTGTTGCAAAATTCCTACCAAATAACCCGACCAACCAGCAGAAACAGTAGAAGAAGCCACGGTATATTCTAAAATTAAACCACAAGCAACCAACCAAGCAATAAACTCACCCATAATGCCGTAGGTGTAAGTATAGGCACTGCCAGAAATGGGTATCATAGAAGCAAGTTCGGCATATGCCAAGCCAGCAAAAATACAAACCAAAGCCGCCAAGAAAAAAGAAATAGAAATTGCAGGGCCAGCATAATTAGCTGCGGCCTGCCCAGTTAAAACAAAAATACCAGTGCCAATAATAGAGCCAATGCCAATAAAAATAAGATCAAAAATGCCTAATGATTTTTTTAGTTGACTGTTTTTAGCACTTTCCATTATTGATTCTAATGATTTTGTTCTGAATAAAGATTTCATATGTTATTTTTTATTATTTTTTATTATTTTTTATTATTTTTATAGATTTAATTTTCTTGCGATCTCATTTCTTCTTCGGCCGTTTCTAAAGAAATGGTGCCATTATTTGCCATTTCTTTTAGATAGTCTTTTAATAAAATCATACCTGTTTTTTTACCAAGTTCAATAATAGAATTGATCTGAGCAATTTTATCTTCTCGAATTAAATTACGAATAGACGAATTAGCAATCATAACTTCAAAAGCGGCACAACGATTGCCATCTGGTTTTTTTACCAATCTTTGCGAAACAACCGCCCTTAAAGAATTAGAAAGAATAGAGCGAATGGTCGATTTTTGATCGGCAGGAAAAGAATCGATAATTCTATCAATTGTTTGAGAAGCAGAATTGGTATGTAGAGTTGCTAAAACCAAATGACCAGTTTCGGCCGCGGTGAGCGCTATTTGCACAGTTTCAAGATCTCTCATTTCACCAATCATAATAACATCAGGATCTTGTCTTAATGTACTTTTTAGGGCATTATTAAAAGAATGGCTGTCGGTTCTAAATTCGCGTTGATTAATTAATGATTTTTGACTGGTAAAAATATATTCAACCGGATCTTCTATGGTAATGATGTGTTTGCTATGATTTTGATTAATGTGATCGACCATTGCTGCCAAAGTTGTTGATTTGCCGCTGCCAGTTGGGCCAACTATCAAAACTAAGCCCTTTTTATAGTTTAACAAACTTTGCACAACATAAGGAGCATTGATTATTGCTAAAGATTTTATTTGATTTGGTATAATTCGAATAACAAAAGCAGGGCCAAGTATGGTGTGATAAGCATTAATACGATATCTTAAATTGTTGCTGTCGATAAAAGAAAAATCGTGTTCTTTTTTGGTTAAATAAAGTTCTTTTTGTTCTTGTGAAGTTAAAGAAAAAATAAAATCATAAACCTCTTGACTAGTAAGATTATTTGTGTTTTCTGGGTAATCAATTATTTCGCCATTAAAACGAAGAATTATCTTGTAATTAGCTGAAATATGAATATCAGAGCAGTGTTTTGTTCTAGCAAAATTCAATATTTGTTGCATCTAAATTAGGATTTTTAAATTGGAGATGCGATTTTGCACTTCAGAAATAGAAATAGCAGGATCGTTATTATAATTTTTAACAGTTAAATTATAATAATCAATAGCTTGTAAATATTGTTTGGTTCTGTCGTGTAAAATTGCCAGATTATAATAATAACTAGCATTGTCTGGATCAATATTAACGGCTTTTTGATAATATTCAATTGCTTTATTATAGTTGCCAATTTTTTCGTTTGCCAAAGCAGCATTAACACAAATAAAAGCAGAATCTGGGTTTTGTTGCGACAATCTGGCTAATAAATAAGATGCTTCTCTTGGCGTTTCTTCGATCATAATGTTGATGATATTATTAATGATTTCTTGTTTATTTTCTGGTTCTTGTTTTAATAAATCTTGATATAAAGTTTTTGATTGACGATATTGACCGAGCTTTTGATATACAGTTGCCAAAGCATATTTTGCATAATTATTTTTTGGATCTTTAGCTAAAATAGATTTATAAAGCTCGATAGCAATTTCATATTGACCTGCCAAAACCGCATTATAAGCGAACTTTTCTTTTTCTTTTAGTTTGTAATTAATTTTAGTTTTATCTGTAACTGCAATATCAAGCTCTGATGAACCATCTTTTTCTTTTTCTTTATCTTTTTTATTTTTTTTAGTATTTTCTGGTTTTTCTTTGATACCAATAATAACCGACTTGATAGTTTCTTTGCTAAGCGGAGCCTCTTGCGAATAAAAATCGAATTGCTCTTTTGCTTGCTTATCAAACAACAAGCTTTTTTCGACATCTTTAGCAACACTATTATTATCAAAAATATTTTCTGCCAAAGCAAAATTTATTTGAAAAAAAACAATGCTAAAAACCAAAATAACCAATCGCAATAAAGCTAACATAAATTAATGATTTTTGTGTTTTAAATAAATTAAAATAGCCATTAAAGAAGCAGGGGTGATACCTTGAATTTTACTGGCTTGATTAATAGTTGCAGGGCGATATTTAGATAATTTTTCCCTCACTTCATTTGATAAACTTTGAATTAGATTATAATTTATGTCAAGAGGAATTTTAGTATTTTCTTCTTGTTGAAATAATAAAATATCTCGTTCTTGTCTTTTTAGATAATGAAAATACAAGGCTTCAATGCTAATTTGTTTTTTAATATTTGTATCAATTTGAGATAATTCTTGTGGCCAAATAGTTGCCAAATCTTCAAAATTAATATTTGGAAAAGATAATAACTGAAAAGCATTTCGTAAAACCCCATCTTGCCTAATATGAAGATTATATTTTTGCAATTTTATGGGAGAAATAGTTAAGTTTTCTAGTGTTGTTAAGGCTTGTTGCAATTGTTGCTGTTTAGCAGTAAAAACTTTTTGCCGATCATTACCAACACAACCTATTTTTATACCCATTTCAGTAAGACGAGCATCGGCATTATCTGCTCTTAAACTCAACCGATATTCTGATCGTGAAGTAAGCATACGATAAGGCTCAGTCACTCCCAAGCTAGTAAGATCGTCTATCATTACCCCAATATAACTGCTGGTGCGATCTAAGATAAATTCTTGTTTATTTGTTAAACTTAATAATGAAGCATTTATGCCTGCCACCAAGCCCTGCCCTGCGGCCTCTTCGTAGCCTGTGGTGCCGTTGATTTGACCTGCTAAAAATAAATTGGCAATTTTTTTAGTTGCCAATGTTGGCAGTAATTCTCGTGGGTCAACAAAATCGTATTCGATAGCATAACCTGGTTGAGTAATGATACAATTTTCTAGACCAGGAATAGTTTTGATAAACTGCTCCTGCACTTCTTGTGGCAGAGAAGTTGAGATGCCATTTGGATAAACCAAATCGCTGTCAAGACCTTCGGGCTCTAAAAAAATTTGGTGCCTTTCTTTGTTGGCAAAGCGATGAATTTTATCTTCAATAGATGGGCAATATCGTGGGCCGTTGCCTGTAATGTTGCCACCATACATTGCAGATTGATGAAGATTGTTAGCAATAATTTGATGAGTTTTTTCGTTGGTATAGGTTATGTAGCAAGGTATTTGTGGAGTAGTGATTTGATAATTAAGGTAAGAAAAAGGGCTTGGAACAGCATCGCTTTCTTGAGCTTCTAGATTAGTAAAGTTAATAGAAGAAGCCAAAATTCGAGCGGGAGTGCCAGTTTTTAGCCGACCAAAAGCAAAACCGCATTGTTGCAAAGATATGGCTAAATCAACAGAAGAAGTTTCATTTTTTCTACCCCCAACGGTTTGTTTTGCACCAATATGCATCACTCCTCTTAAAAAAGTGCCGGTAGTAATAATTAAAGCTTTGCAAGTGATTTGCTGTTTATTATCAAGAACAACTCCTTTAATTTGTTGATTTTCAACAATAAGATCTTGGGCGGTAGCAAAAATTATGTCGAGATTTTGATATTCTTGTTGCAAAATTTCATTAACTGCCTGTTTATAAAGCTTGCGATCGGCTTGAGCCCTTGGTGAATGAACGGCAGGACCTTTTGAACTATTAAGAATGCGAAAATTGATGCCCGCCTTATCTATTGCCCTAGCCATAATACCATCTAAAGCATCTATTTCTCTAACAATTGCACCTTTGGCAACACCGCCAATAGCGGGGTTGCAAGACATTTCGCCGATATTGCTTTCTTGCTTGGTGATTAACAAGGTTTTTACCCGCATCCGCACCGAAGCACAGGCCGATTCGATGCCTGCATGCCCCCCGCCTATAACAATTACCGCATAATCGTTGTTCATGATTTTAAATTATAAGAATCAAGATCGAGATTAAAATTTTTTACCTCACCTAAAACTGCTAAAGTTGGTTGGCTAGCAAAAATTTGACTTGCCAAGTTAATAACATCAAGCTTAGTATTGTTGTTGAATTCGTTGATAAGTTCTTGATCGCTATAGATTTTGTTGTAGTCTAAAATGTCACTACCAATTCTTTGCATTCTAGAATTAGTACTTTCTTTTGCCATCGCCAAACCAGCTAAAAACTGGGTTTGCACCTTCTGTATTTCGGCATCGGTGATGTTTTGGCAAATTTTTTGTAATTCTTGCTTGGTTGCTTGCAAAAATAAATCGAGTTTTTCAATTGAGGTGCCCCCATAAATGCCAAACAAACCAGCATCAGAGTAGCAACTATTAAAAGCATAAACCGAATATGCTAAACCCAAATTTTCTCTGATCTGATAAAACAACCGCGAAGACATACCAGAGCCCAAAATCATCGCCAAGATTTGTTGTGTATAAAATTGCGGACTGTGATAAGATAAACCTTCAAAACCCAAAACCAAATGCACCTGCTCGAGTTTTTTTACTTTTTTTGTTAAACCGCCAACATATTTTGGTTTTTTTGGTTTTTCAATAATGTTGCTATTTAGTTGATTAAAATATTTATTAACCCAATTGACCACTTCTTGTGTTTTTACACTGCCAGAAGCCACCAAAGCCATATTTTGATAGTTGTATTGACTGCTAATATAGTTTTGAAAATGTTGCGAATTAAAGGTTTTGATGTTATTGATTTTACCTAAAATAGATCGACCAATTGGCTGTTTAGGAAAAGCCTGCTCTTGAAAATAATCAAAAATAATGTCGTCAGGAGTGTCGGATGTCATGGCAACTTCTTGCAAAATAACCCCTCTTTCTTTTTCAACTTCTTGACTATCAAAAGTAGAATTTTGCAAGATATCGGCTAAAAACTGAATGGCAAACTCGGTATGCTGTTTTAAAACTTTCACATAATAAACAGTTTTCTCTCGAGAAGTATAGGCATTGATATAACCTCCAATACTTTCAAATTCTTCGGCGATTTGTTTGGCAGTTCTAGTTTTGGTGCCTTTAAAAGCCATATGCTCCAAAAAATGTGAAATGCCGTTAATAGCCAAATTTTCGTTTCTGCTACCAGTTTTAACAAACACACCAATTGCAACGGTTTGCAAATGAGAAATTTCGTCAACCGCTATTCTAAGTTGATTATTATTAGTTATGATAGGAATTTCTGACATATTTTTAGTTTTGATTAAAGGGACTGTCCTTAATAAGTTCTACCCAAGTAAGAATAGGAGTTTTGGCTGCCTGAACTTCGTTTAGCCTTCTTCTTGGAGTGTGAAGCGGATATTGATGAAACTTATCGCCGTTGCCATTTTTAATTTCGTTTGCAATATAAATCATGGTGCTAACAAAATTATCAATGGTTTGTTTGTTTTCGGTTTCGGTTGGCTCAATTAGCATCGCCCCCTGCACTACTAGCGGAAAAAATACTGTCATAGGATGAATGCCAAACTCAATCAAAGCTTTAGCAATGTCAAGAGTGCTCACACCTTGGGCTTTTTGTAGCTTATCGGTAAGCAAACATTCGTGCATACAATAGCCATTAAACGGCACATGAAAGTGCTCTTTTAATTTAGTTAAAATATAGTTTGCAGAAATAACAGCATCTTCTGCCACTTTTTGCAAAGCATCTGCCCCGTGCGAAAGCATATAAGTAAGGGCACGTACATGCATACCAAACTGACCGTTAAAACCTTTTACTTTGCCACAAGAATGTTTTGGTTTAGCAAAATAAAAAGTATTATTATTTTTTTCAACATGAGGTGAAGGTAAAAACTCTGCCAACTCTTTACGTACCGCAATTGGGCCAGAACCAGGGCCGCCACCGCCGTGCGGAGTTGAAAAAGTTTTATGCAAGTTAAAATGCATCACATCAACCCCAATATCGGCTGGGCGAACTTTGCCAACAATAGCATTATAGTTAGCACCGTCGCAATAAAAATAACCGCCAGCTTTGTGAACTAAATCGGCAATTTCTACAATATTTTTTTCAAATTTACCACAAGTATTTGGGTTGGTTATCATAATGCCAGCAAGCTCGCTAGCATGAGTTGCCACCAGCTCTTTAAACACTGCCAAATTTACCAAACCTTCTTCATCAGAAGGAATAACCTTAATATCAAAACCACAAATGGCCGCACTTGCAGGATTGGTGCCGTGAGCAGAATCTGGAATCAACACCACTTTTCGGTGAGATTGCCCTTTTACTTCGTGAGCTTTTTTGATAACCAACATGCCCGCCAACTCACCTTGAGCACCTGCCGCAGGGGCAAGTGAAACACCTTCTAAACCAGTGAGAGTGCCTAACCAGTGTTGTAAATTATACATCAATTCTAAAGCACCTTGCACGGTTTGCTGATTTTGTAGCGGGTGAATGTTGGCAAAACCTGGTAGTCTAGCCATTTTTTCGTTGAGGCGAGGATTGTGTTTCATGGTGCAAGAACCGAGAGGATAAAAACCAGAATCGATCGAATAATTTTGATTCGAAAGCCTCACAAAATGTCGAATAACTTGTGGTTCGGTTACTTGTGGCAAACCAATTGATTCTCTTGTTTTTTTGCCAGTTTTGATTGCGAAATCGGGCACTTCTGGCAAATCAACACCGCATGCACCAGTGTGCGATTGAGTGATTAAAAGGGTTGTTTCGTGATTTAAGCCAGTTTGAGTGGGAATAAAATTTTGCATAATATTTTTATTTTGGTTTATAAATTTTTTTAGTTAATTTTTGTTGATTCTTGGTAAAGAGTATCGGGACAGAAATCTTGCCCACCAGGCCAAGCAATCGAGCCCATAAAAACCCGAACTTTTTTAAAAGTTTCGTAGTTTTTTAATTCTGTAAAAATACCTTTATTAAGATATAAACTAGTATCAAAAATTTTTATTTCGCTGTTGTTAAAAACAAGCTCTAATTGATAGTTGTCTAGTGCTGTTACTTTTATAATTCTTGGATTCATAGTATTATTTTAATGGTTCTATTTTAAATATTTACAATATTAATTATTAAGAATTTAAAAGTAAATCATAAAGAAACTCTGGAGCAAGATCTAAATCGTTACCCCAAACTAAAATATGGTTTTTGATAATAAAGTTTTTAAATTGCTGTTTGTGCATAGATTATTCAAATAAACTTTTTTGATTATCTTCTTCTGGCTTGATAATTTCGCCATTAATTTTTTTGATATTATACTTTTCGCTTTTTGGGATTATTTCTAGCCTTTCAGTTAAATCGTATTCGATCTCTAGCTCACAATTTATTTTATCTCCAGCCAAAATAACAATTTGCCTGTTTCTAACCTTTTCTAAAAATAATTCATCTTCAATTTTTGCTTCAATGTTTTTATTATAAATAAATTGCCATTTTGAATCACCTAAAAGATCGGGGTTTTTAACCAAAAGATCTACCGAAGTAGGCTTTTGTTTAATAGTTTTAACTATAGGATTTTCATCAACGAGAACTTGTTTCATATTTAAAAAGGTATTTCATCATCAGCATTATCAACAAAATTTTTATTATTTTGTTCGATGCTTATTTTTTTAGTGTTGAAATCGATGTTTTTAATTTTTTCTTCTTGATGATGCTTATTTTTTTAGTGTTGAAATCGATGTTTTTAATTTTTTCTTCTTGATTTTTATTTTTTATTTTAATTATATCTTCTTTTAAAATGGTTATTTCAATGAACTTACATAATAAATTTAAAGATGCTTCAAGACAATGATTTTCAATATATTCTTGAGCTTGTTTAATTCTAGTATGAGCAACATGATTACCATTGTCTATGTAAAGAAGCAAAATTTCTTTAATATTTGATGCTTTAGGTCGCAATACTTCATATTGCGAATCTGTTTCTATTTTTTTTATAAAATCGTCTATTCTTTCGTTTTGTTTACCTGTAATTTTCATTTCTTTTAACCATATTTCTACACAAGATCTAATCATAATTACAGTTGCAAAATTATTGCCTGCTTGAGTACAATTAAAACATTCATCGAGCAAAATTTTTAGATCAGAAAAATTTTCTTTGTTAAATACTTCTAAACATTCATCTTTATCTTCGAAAAAATCAAATATACTTTTTTGGGGAAAAATATAATCATATAAATTATCTATAGAATACTCTGATGCTTCATAAAGAGATTTTTCAATATGGTAATAATCTGCATTATGGTAATAATCTGCATTCTTCTCACTCATCTCATCGATCACATCTTGGAAACAAATAATCTCAATCCGATAATCTTTCAAAAAAAGAAGTTGATTTGGTAGTGTTTGTTTTTTGAAATACTGAATAATCGATTCAATTTTTTTAATCTTGTCTTTTGTATTAATCATCAAGCCAACCTCATTAAGTTATTGGCGATGTTGCTGTAAGAATCTTTGATGCTGTTAAGCGAAATGGCATATTGCCCGTTTTCTTTGGTAACATCAACCGCACTTTTAGAATCTTTATATTTGTTGCAGAGCTCTTGGTTTAAATGCACCACAGGAACCCCTGCTTTTTCGGCGATAGAGCGAAGTTGAGTGGTAAAATCGCAACATTTTTCAATAATAAAAGGCATTGAATTGCTAAATATTTTTAGAAATTCTTCTTGCGAAACTGCCATATTTCGAGCCATTGCAAATTGCTGAAATTTTTTTACACTACTATTGACATCGTCTATCCATTTTTCTGCCGATTTAGAAAATGAAGTGCCCTCTTTAACACTTCCGCCGTTAAATCTTTTTGCCATTTGCACCACCAAACCTAAAAATTTTGGCTGAAAACTCAAGCCCCGAAAGCTTTGTGTTGTTTGATAATCACCAAGCAACTTAACCCAATTTTGAAAAATCGAGCTTAAATTATCTATTGCTTGCAACGAAAAAAAAGTTGGCGAAACAGGAGCGATAAAATAATCACTAAGCATCATAATCATTGCATTAATTACACTGCTTGCACTTGGAGAGGTGTCGATTAAAATAAAATCGTAATGAGTTTTTTGCTTGGTAATTGATTTTTCAAAGCGGTGCGGAATATCGTTGGTAAATTCGTTTTTATTTTTGACAATACTAAATAAATCGGCTTCGATATTTGCTAAATTTATGGAGCCAGAAATTAATTCGACACAACCTTTTGAGTTAATTTTTGATTGGGTTTGATATATTTTTTTAGCGCATTTTAAGCCTTTTAGCTCAATATCGATATATTCGGCAAGAGAAATGTATTTTTCAATATTTTGACTCCATTTTGATTGCTCGTCGGTAGAATATTCAACCGAAGTTGACAAACCATAAATTGCCGAGGTTAAATTCATTTGTGGATCAGCATCGATAAGCAAAACCCTACAACCTTTATCGGCGAAAATAAACCCTAGGTTATGCACCAAAGTTGTTTTACCAACCCCGCCTTTATGATTAAAAAAAGTAATGATTTTACCCATATTTTGCCAAAAAATATTTAAAAAAACTTAATTTATTGTAAAATTTCTTTTAATTCTTTTGCTAAATTTTTAATATCGTTATCAGAAGTTAATTCGGTGAAAGCAAGAATCATTTTGTTGCCTTCGGCATAACCGCCGATGATGTGTTTAGCTAAAAGTTTTTCGTTGACTTTATCGGCACTTTGCAAAAACTCAACCGTAAATTCGTTAAAAAAGTTGTCGTTAAGAATTTTTAAACCCAAAACCTTGCTAAGTTCATCAAAAGCAAAGCAGGCTTTTTGATGATTAAGTAAAGCGAGTTTTTTAAAGCCAATTTCACCAAGCAACGAAACATGAATAGTGAAAGCTGTGGCACACAAACCTTGATTTGAACAAATATTTGAGGTGGCTTTTTCTCGACGAATGTGTTGTTCTCGGGCATTTAAAGTAAGCACAAAGCCTTGTTTGCCATCGACATCGGTGGTGGAGCCACAAATTCGCCCCGGCATTTGACGAACAAATTCTTTTTTACAAGCAAAAAAGCCCAATAAAGGCCCGCCAAAATTTAGCCCAACACCCAAAGAAGAAGCCTCGCCCACCACAATATCGGCAACTTCTGGAGCTGGCAATAAACCCAAAGCCAAAACTTCGTTGACCACCACAATTAACAAAGCTCCCGCTTGTTGGCACTGCTCTTTAATGGCATTTAAATTGGCGATATTGCCATAAAAATCTGGGTATTGCACCACCACACCTGCGCAATCGGCAGAAATTTCGTTGACAAAACTAGCTTCGTTTAGGTTAAGATAAGTTTGACAAACCTCTAAATAATCGGGATGAATGCTGTTGGCAAGAGCAAACTTTTTTTTGCCCGGTTTTAAGCGAAGAGCCATCAACAAACTTTCGGCTAAAGAAGTCGCCCCATCATACATCGAGGCATTGGCAACTTGCATGCCTGTAAGCAAAGAAATAATGCTTTGGAATTGAAAAATTGTTGTCAATGTTCCTTGCGATATTTCGGGCTGATAAGGAGTGTAGGAGGTTAAAAATTCGGATCGCTGAATGAGATGATCGACCGCAGAAGGAATGTGATGATTATAACAACCAACTCCTAAGAAAAAATTGCCTTCGTTGGCGGAACGATTTTTTTTAGAAAGAGCAGTGATAAAAGCATCAACTTGCTGTTCGCCTTGATGATGGGGCAAGCCAGCAATTGGTTGTTTTAGCAAAAATTTATCATCAACATCGCAATAAAGTTGATTAACAGAATCAACACCGATTTCTTGCAACATTGCTTGGCGATCGGAATTGGTAAGAGCAAGATAACGCATAGTATTTAATAAAAAAAATGGGACAAAATAATTTTTGACAAAAATTCTATGACAATTCATCTAATTTGCAAGCTGTTTTTTTGCTAAAATTAATGTTTAGTAATCGTTTAAAATAGTAGAAATAATTTTTTGTTGTTGGTTTTGTGCCAATAACCATTGTTTTGCCTTGATAGCGGTTTGTTTGCAAACATCTTTATTTTGCAACAAATTGCACACTTGTTGCTGTAGTTCATCTTGACTCTCAACTAAAAAACAAGCATCGTTTTGCATTAATTCGGTGTAAATTTGTTGATTATTTGCCACATTTTTACCACTAATCACCGCACAGTTATGCAAAATGGCTTCGCACGGGTTGTGCCCTCCTACCAAAGCAAAAGAACCGCCCATAAATATAAAATGATTGGCAAAATGATGATAAAATAACTGCACTTCACCAATGGTATCGACTAAGTAAAATTGGGTGTGTTCTTGAATTTTTTGGTGCAAAGACCGAATTGCTACAATATGATTATTGCCTATCAAATCAAGCACTTCTTGTTTTCGTTGCGGATGTCGCACAATAATTATAGTGAGTAAATCGGCAAAATTTGGCAGTAAATTTTGATGAATTTCGATAACCATTTTCTCTTCTGGCTTGTGAGTGTTGGAAGCGATAAAAAAATTACGGTTGCCAATATTTTGCTGTAAAAATAACAGATCTTGCTTGGCAAAAAAAGCAGGAAAAACCAAGCATTTTAAATTTCCGTAATAATAAAGTTTTTGTTGGGCAAATAAATTTTGCAAAAGTGCATAAGAATTTTTACTTTGAGCAAAAATAGCAGTAAAATTGCTAAAAATATTTATACCAATTTTGCTATAAAAATGCCAAAAATTATAGGTTTTTGGCGATATTTTGGCATTTACTAAAAAAGTTGGCACTTCTTTAGCTTTTAATTGCCATAAAATGTTTGGCCACAGTTCGGATTCGATAAAAATCGCCATTTTTGGTTGCCAAAAATACAAAAATTTTTTTATGACAAAATAACTATCAACAGGCAAAAATTGATGCCATATTTTATCAAAAAAAACTGGATTTTGCTGAATTTTATCAACAATAATTTTAGTAGAAGTAACGGTGGTTGAGGTAAATAAAATATAGCAATTTGGCTTTTGCTGTAAGATTTGTTCTATCAACCAAAAAGCCGAGTTAACCTCACCAACACTCACTGCATGAAGCCAAATTAAATGATGATTTTGTGCTTTTTGATAAAAAGTTGGTTTAACATTCGCAAAGGCAAACTTTTCTTGCCATCTTTTTGGCAGTTCTTTTTTTTGCAACAAACGATAAATTACCAGCAAAAAAAGCAAGGGCAAAATTGCCACAGAAAGCAAAATATAGAACAACTTAACAAGATTTTTTAAGATCATAAGATACCATTTACACTAATTAAAATCACATTATAACGAAATATTATATTCAGTCGTGCCAAAGGCAACGAAATATTAT
>CANNFC010000016.1:0-21285 GCA_947503755.1 Rickettsiales bacterium
TTTAATTGAGAAAAACCTTTGCTTGATAATTTTTCATTGTAAATAAATTGCCTTTCTTCACATATCTCTTTTTCTACAAATTGCACTCCAGAATGTATATCGACAGCGAAACATTCTTTTTTAGATGCATATAGAGAGAAAGATTTTTGCGAATCAACTTCGATATTTTTTGCAACATCAATAAAAAATTCGCCAGCTTCATTTTCAACTTCTATTTTCGCTTTTTCGTTAACAGTGTTAAATAAAAAATCAAGCTCTTCTTGTATACTGGTGATAGAATCGGGGTTTTCGATTCGCTGTTGCACCAGCCAAAACAAATGCTTTAATGTTGGTTTGCAAGCAATAGAAACTGCCTCTAAAAAAGCAGTTTTACCTGAGTTATTGTCGCCTACAATAATATTTAACTGCTTTAAGCCGCTTATCTGAAATTTTTTAAAACAACGAAAGTTATGAAGAACAATTTTTTTTAGCATAAGTTAAAAAAATAAAAATTAGGCAAAAAACCAGCCAGTAATGATGTAATTAAACAACAAAATAAAAATAGAGGCCGAAACCACAGCATTAGTGGTGGCAAAGCCTACACCTTCGGCTCCTCGACCAGAGTTGTAGCCAAAAAAACAGCCCATAATGGCAATAATAAAGCCAAAAAACCCCGCTTTTACCAAGCCCGAAACCACATCAATCGGCTCGAGATATTTAAAAGTGTTTGCCAAATAAGCATTAGGCGAAAAATGTAATTTATGCACACTTACTAAATAACCGCCCATCACCCCAATAATATCGGCAACCAGCACCAAAAAAGGCATCATAATTACCGCAGCCAAAACTCTAGGGGCAATTAAATAGTTAAAAGGGTTGGTAGAAAGTGTTTTTAAGGCATCAATTTGCTCGGTTACTTTCATGGTGCCAATTTCAGCCGCAATAGATGCCGACACTCTACCTGCCACCATCAGCCCCGCCAGCACTGGCCCTAGCTCTCGAGTGATAGAAAGCACCACCACAGTAGCGATAGTGCTTTCGGCATTAAACCTTGAAAAGCCCGAATAGCTTTGCAAGGCAAGCACCGCTCCCGAAAAAATTGCGGTAAGCCCCACCACAGGCAACGAAAAATAGCCGATTTGCAAAATTTGCTTGGCAATTAAACCAGGATAAAAGGGCGGTTTAAAGCAATGCCACAAAGCCTTGCCTGCAAAAATTATGATCTCTCCTAGTTTAGCAACATTGCCGATAGTATAAGAGCCGATTTTGTTGATTAAATGAACAATTTTCATAAATTATAATTTTGCCAAAATTTGTTGTAAAGTATGTTCGGCTGTAATTTTGAAGTGTTTAAATAAATCAGAAGCTTTTGCCGAGGCTCCAAAACTATCGATGCCAACAAAAATGCCGTCGATACCAATAAATTGATGCCAACCAAAAGAACTACACGCTTCAATTGCCACCCGAAGCACTTGTGGTTGCTTGCTTAATAAAATTTCTTGTTGATAGTTTTCGTTTTGCTGTTTAAACAACTCAAAACACAGCACCGAAACCACTTTGCAGGCTATGTTTTGCTTGGTTAAAGCTTCAAAAACCGCCATAGCAATTTGCACTTCTGAGCCAGAAGCAAAAATCAACACCCGCTTACTTTGAGAGTTTGTAATATTTTCGGCATTTTCTGCAACCACATAAGCACCTTGCTGGTAGTTTTGATTAGCTTTAGCAATGGCAGGCAAATTTTGTCGAGATAAAATAAAAGCAGAAGGATTTTTGGTGGCTTTTAAAGCAAGTTCATAGCTGGCAATGGTTTCTGCCAAATCGCAAGGGCGAAACACCAATAAATTTGGGATAGATCGCAACATTGCCAACTGCTCAATTGGCTGATGTGTTGGGCCATCTTCGCCCAAACCAATAGAATCGTGGGTTAAAATATAAAAAACCTGCTGTTTCATGAGAGCAGAAAGCCGAATGGCAGGCTTGCAATAGTCGGCAAAAACCAAAAAAGTGCCAGCATAAGGAATAAAATTTGAGTGCAAAGCCAAGCCGTTCATAATAGCCACCATGGCATGTTCTCTAACCCCGTAGTGCAAATAGTTGCCAGAAAAATCTGTAGGTTTAATCGATTTGCTAACTGCGGTTTTGGTAAGCACCGACTCGGTTAAATCGGCAGAACCCGCCAGCAAATTAGGTAAATTAGCGGTTAAAAATTCGAGCACTTGCCAAGAAGATTTGCGAGTAGCTTGTGGCTCTGTTTGCTTGGTTTGTTGCTGGTAATTGGCAAATTTTTGCCAAAAATCGCTAGGAAATTTTTTGTGAAGTAAAAAATCAATTTCTTGCTTGGTTTGTTCTGGCAATTGTTGATATTGTTCTTGCCATTTTTGATAATCATCAGCATTTTTTTGCCCAATTTTTTGCCATTGTTGTTGCAAATCGGCAGGAATTTCAAAAGGTTCAAACTGCCAATCTAGATTTTTTCGAGCATTAGCTATTTCAACAGCCCCAAGAGGCGAGCCGTGAGCATGTTGTGTGCCCGCTTTTTGGTTGGCACCATAACCGATGGTGGTTTTAAAATCTAAAAAAACTGGCAAAGTGCTTGCCGAAGTTTTGGCAAAAGCCTGCTTGATTTCGGCAAAATCATGACCATTAGTACTGTGAGTTAAAAAGCCCATCGCCTGCATTTTGAGATGAATATTTTCAGAAACCGCCAAGCTGGTTTTGCCATCGATAGAAATAGAGTTGTTGTCCCACAGCACCACCAAATTATTGAGCCCCAAATGCCCTGCCAACGAAAGAGCCTCTAAAGCCACACCCTCCATCAAACAGCCGTCGCCCACCACAGCATAAATTTTGTGAGAAAAGACATCGCCAAATCTATTTTGCAATATTTTTTGAGCAATCGCCATACCAACCGCGGTGGCAATGCCCTGCCCCAAAGGCCCTGTGGTGGTTTCGATGCCTGCAAGTTCGCCAAACTCGGGGTGACCTGCACATTTGCTATGAAGTTGTCGAAAATTTTGCAAATCCGACAAAGCAACATCAGAATAACCGCACAAATAAAGCAAAGCATAAAGCAACATCGAGCCATGACCTGCCGAAAGCACAAAGCGATCGCGGTTTGGCCATTTCGGCTGGTTAGGATAAAATTTCAAGACATCGGCAAACAAAACGGTGGCAACATCTGCCATACCCATAGGCATACCCGGATGCCCAGAATTGGCTTTTTCAACGGCATCGATAGCTAAAAAACGAAGACAATTAGCAAGTTTTTGATAAGACATGAAATATAAAGTTAAATTTTAATTGCAATATAATTTGTTAATAGTTAGCATTGTAGTGCTATGGCTTTATGATAGGTTTTTTGCATTAAAAAAACTTCACATAACAAGCCAACTTAACATAGCCTAGGTAAAGAATATCAATATTTTTTTTGAAAGTAAAGTTTTAAATGATATGAAAAAAAGCAAAAATACCACAAAAAAAAGCTTTTCTCCGCTATTTCGTCTTTTGCCAAACATCGTTACTCTTACCGCTCTTTGCTTGGCACTTACCGCCATTCGCTTTTCTTTTGCTCAACAATATTTAATCGCGGTAAGCCTTCTTATTGTTGCAGGGGTGCTTGATGGTGTTGATGGAAGATTGGCCCGATTTTTCAATTCAACTTCTGATTTCGGTGCCCAGCTCGATTCGCTAGCCGATTTTGTTAATTTTGGCATTGTTCCTAGTTTTATTATTTATTTTTGGCTTAATTCTTATGGCGAAATCTATGGCCTAGATTGGGCGATGGTGCTATTTTTTGCCGTTTGCACCGCCATCAGGCTGGCTCGATTTAATGTCGACAATTCTAAAGAAGCACCAAATCCTATTTTAGAAAAATATTTTTTTAAAGGCATTCCTGCGCCTGTCGGAGCAGCTTTATCAACATTGCCGATGGTTTTATTATTTGAATTTGGCGAAGGTTTTTATTGCAATCAAATTTTAGTAATTTGCTATGTTATTTTAATTGCTGGCCTTATGGCAAGTAAAGTGCCAACCATTTCTATTAAAAAAATTCCTATTAAAAACAAAAATATTCCACTCACTTTGTTAATTATTGGCTCAATCATTATTGGCCTTATCATCAAGCCTTGGCTTACTTTGGCAATTATTGGCATCACTTATTTTTTTTCTATTTTTATTACCACCTTTTTTTTCATCAACATCAATAAAAACCATCCAAAATTATGATAAAAACTTTTGTTATCAACGGTCCTAATCTCAATTTATTACACTTGCGAAACACCAAAATTTATGGCGAAAATAGCCTAGACAAAATAAAGCAAAAATGTTTAGATCTAGCCAAGCAACTCAATATCGATCTCGACTTTTTTCAATCTAACCACGAAGGCGAAATAATCAACCAAATACACAAAGCCATCGATGCCAAGGCACAGGCAATCATCATTAACCCCGCAGGTTACACTCACACTTCGGTTGCCATTGCCGATGCTTTAGAAATTTTTACTGGCTATAAAGTTGAAGTGCATTTATCAAATATTTATCAAAGAGAAAGTTTTCGCCATAATTCTTTTGTAAGTCCGGTGGTTAACACCAGCATTGCTGGGTGTCAAGAGTTTGGCTATTTACTGGCTCTACATAGCATTAATTATAATGTAAATTAGTTATGTTTGAAAAATATAAATTACAGGGCAGCGATCAGGAAAAAATAATTAAGCTATTATTCTTTGTTTTTATCAGCAAATTTATTTTAATTGCCTGCTACAATTTTTATTGGATCTCCGAAGCTCGATATGCTTCAATTGCTATGAGAATGGCACTTACCAA
The DNA here is from genome assembly GCA_947503755.1 of Rickettsiales bacterium. GTDB lineage: Bacteria > Pseudomonadota > Alphaproteobacteria > Rickettsiales > UBA1997 > CAILUF01. The sequence continues at coordinate 4,801 of CANNFC010000016.1, forward strand.
CAACTATTTAATGCCGTTTTTTTCGCCAGATGAGCCATTTTTTGGCAAACCGCCCTTGTCTTTCTGGGTTTCTGCTGTTTCTTTTGAGCTTTTTAATTTTAGCGAATTTGCTGGCAGATTACCTCATCTTTTGGCACTAATTCTTACCTTGCTTTTTGTTTTTCAAGCAACCAAAACCATTTACAATCAAGAAGTGGCAACGTTTAGTGTCTTAACCATTTCTGCCACTCTTATTTGCTATATCTTGCCCAGTGTCATGACCGAAAGTTTTTTATTGCTTGGTATGACCATGATTTCTTGCTCTTTTTGGTTGCAAATCAACAGCGATAAAATTAAAAATTTTTATGGCTATTGTTTTTTTATTGGCTCTGCAATCGCAATGTTAACCAAAGGCTTTGTTGGCATTGCTTTTCCTGGTTTTGCGATTTTTATTTATCTTTTAATTAGCAAAAGATGGAGAGAATTTTTTCAAAAATTTCCGATAATCGTTGGTGCAACTATCTTTATTGGCTTATCTTTGCCATGGTTTATTTTAGCAGAAAAAGCATATCCAGGTTTTTTAGAATATTTTATTTTAGGAGAAAATTTTCAACGATTTATCAATCCAGGTTGGCAAGGCGATCGCTACGGGCATGCTCACAAAGTTTTTTTTGGAGCAATTTGGGCTTTTTTAATCATCACCACCTTGCCAGTTTGGCCAGTTGTGGCAAGGCACCTTGGTTTTGCAAAAAATTTTCTCAAAAAAGAATATAACTTTTTGTTAATTTCTTTTTTAGCCCCCATGTTTATTCTCACTTTTATGCGAAATATGATTGGCACTTATGTAATTTATGCACTTGTGCCATTTTGTATTATGATAAGCATTATTATAGCAGAAAAAAAATTAATCAAATCTGCACTAAATATCGCTTATCTTACTTTAGCAATTCATCTTATTTTAATTTTTGCTTTTTATATCAAGCCAGATTTTTTAATTAAAAAAATTAATCACGAAATGTTTCTTGCCAAACCAATTTCTATTATTACTAGAGAACAAAATTATCGTGTCTACCTGTTATTAAACAACACCAAAAAAATTTTTGGTCTTTATTGGTTCACCAAAGATAAAATCAAAACTATACAAGCAGAAGATATTTTATCTATCTCCTCTCAAACCGATCTTACTTTGAAATTTTTAATCATAGACAGCGGAAATTATGAAAAACTAAATTTAAATCAGCAAAAAGTGCTAAATAAAATCGAATGTGTAACAAAAAAAGATAAGTGTTTATATGAGATTATTTCAATCTAAATTTCATTTTCTTCATAATTTTTGGCAAAAACTATCGGTAAATCAACAGCAAAAACTTCTTTTTCTTGTTGTTGGCGGTTATAACACTGTTTTTGGCTATTTATTATTTTGCTTGTTGCAAATTGGCTTGCAAGATCGCTTGCATTATTTAATAATCTTAACTACTAGCCATTTTCTTTCGGTAATTAATTCTTTTTTAAGTTTTAAAATTTTCGTCTTTAAAACCAAAAATAATTGGCTTTTTGAATACTGCAAAGCGAACTTGGTTTATTTATTTTATCTAGCCAATAATTTTTGGCTTTTGTGGCTTTTGGTTGATATTTTTCATTGCAATAAATTTTTGGCTCAATTATTATGTATTGTGATTTTAACCATTATAACTTACTTTTTACACAAAAATTTTGTATATAAAAAACATTAATGTTGCAACATTAAAATTTCATCAACACAATGAAACATAGCTTATTATTACAAGAAATATCTAACGATCCCACTCAAAAAATGGTCAGCATCGTTATTTCTGCCTACAACGAACAAGGAAATATTGTTGAATTATATCAAAGATTATTATTAAATCTTAAAAAATGTCCACAAGTTGCTTATGAACTTATCTTTATCAACGACGGCAGCTCCGACAACACTCTACCAATTCTTATCGACATTGCCAACAGCGACGAAAAAGTAACCATAGTCAATTTAACCAGAAATTTTGGCCATGAAATTGCTATGACCGCCGGTATGGACTATGCCAAAGGCGATGCAGTTTTGTTTATGGATGCCGATTTGCAACATCCGCCAGAAATTGTGCCTCAAATTATTGAAAAATGGCTAGCGGGCCACAGTGTGGTGCTTACCAAAATCAGCAACAATCAAGAAAAAAGCTGGTTTCGTTCTTTTGTTGTAAAATGTTTTTACAAAATCATCAATTTTTTATCCGACACCCATATTCCTGCTTCTACTCCAGATTTTCGCCTAATCAACAAAAAATATGTCGAAGCCTTAAAAGCCATGAGAGAAGATTCTAGAATGTTTCGAGGTATGCTAAATTGGCTGGGCATCAATAACTATGCCGAAATAACTTTTGAAGCCCCAAAAAGATTTAGCGGAGAAACTCACTACAATTTATCAAAATCTTTTTCTTTGGCAATAAATGCTATTTTACAATTTTCTATTAAACCACTAAGAATCTCAATTATTTTCAGCATTATTTGTGCAATTTTTTCGGCTTTATTTGGCTTTTACACCATTTACGAACACTTCACTTACAACAAAAGTGCTAGCGGTTATGCCACCACTATTTGTTTGATTGTTTTTTTATCAAGCTTGCAATTTATGATTTTAGCCATCATTGGCGAATATATTGGCAGAATACATATCGAATCAAAAGGCAGGCCACTATATTTTGCCAAAATAATTTCTAGTAAAAAAAATGCAAGTTAGAATCAATGCCGACGATTTTGGCCTAAGTCCGGGGGTTAATTATGCTGTTTTGCAAATGTTTTTACAACAAAAATTACATTCTGCCAGTTTAATTTGCGGTTGCCAATATTTTGCCTCAGCAGTCAAAATTGCTCAAGAAAATCCTAATTTAAAAATAGGTTTGCACTTTAATTTAACCACTGGCTTTGCTTCGGCAAAACATCGGCCAAAATCACTATTGGTCGATAAAAATAATCGCTTTAAAAATGGTTTTTTAAAATTACTGTTGCTAAGTATTTTGCAAAAAAAACAACTTCAACAAGAAGTTTTTCTCGAATTACAAGCCCAAATCAATCTTTGTCAACAACATTATATAAAGTTAAATCATATCGATGGGCATCGTCATATTCAGTGCATTCCTGCCATTTTTAGTTTAGTGCAACAGCAGGTTGTAAAGCATAAAATTAGCCACCTTCGCATTGTCAACGAAAGTATTTTTCATACCGCAAAATTATCTTATCCAAAATCTTTCTTACTAGACGGCGGTTTCGTTAAATGGCTTATCTTGCAATTTTTAAATTTATTTAACGACACCAAAAAATTTGGGCAAGTTTATTTTTTTAGCATTCTTTATACTGGCAAAATTTCTGCCAAATTGATTAATAAATTCTTAACAACAAGCAAATTTCAAAACATCGAAATTATGATACATCCAGCAAATCCAAGCATCGACCACGATCTTTCTTTAGAAGAAAAAAAGCACCTACTAAATAACAATCGCTACCTTGAAAACCTCAACTAAAAATATGACAAAAAAATTTTTCGGCACCGATGGCATTCGAGGAGTCGCCAACACATTTCCTATAACTCCTGATATTGTTTTAAAAATTGGTATGGCGGTTGGCATTAAATTTGCCTGCGATCAGCAAAAATCAAGAGTTGTAATTGGCAAAGACACTCGCTTATCTGGCTATATGATAGAACAAGCTCTCACTTCTGGTTTGGTTGCCACTGGTTTAGATGTTTTTTTGGTAGGGCCAGTGCCCACACCTGCAGTGGCAATGCTTACCAAATCATTAAGAGCCAATGCTGGCATTATGATTTCTGCCTCTCATAACCCTTATCAAGATAATGGCATCAAAATTTTTCATCACAACGGCAACAAATTAAACGATCAAACCGAGCAAGAAATCGAACAACTAATTTTACAAGATCTCAACAATTATCTCGCCCCACCCTGTTCTTTAGGCAAGGTAAAAAGAATAGACGATGCCAAAGGCAGATACATAGAATTTGTCAAAAATTCTTTTCCTCGACAGCAAAGTTTATCTGGCTTAAAAATCATTATCGATTGTGCCAACGGAGCCTCTTATAATATAGCCCCAACCGTGTTAAGAGAATTGGGGGCAACAGTGCTTGAAATCGGCACTCAACCCGATGGTTTTAACATCAATCACAACTGTGGTTCAACCAAACCGCAAGCCTTGCAAGAAAAAGTGTTGGCAGAGCAGGCAGATATTGGTATTGCCCTTGATGGCGATGCCGATCGGCTACTCATTGTTGACGATTGTGGCAACATAATTGATGGCGACAAACTTATTGCCATCATTGCCGAAAAACTTCATAACGAAGGTAGGCTAAAACAAGATACTGTTGCTATCACTCAAATGTCAAATTTGGCACTTGAAGATTATCTAAACTATATCGGCATCAACACAGTTCGCACCAACATCGGCGATCGATATGTGTTAGAAGCGATGCAAAAATATGGCTATAATTTTGGCGGCGAACAATCTGGGCATTTAATTTTATCAGACTACTCAACTACTGGCGATGGTCTTTTGGCAAGCTTGCAGATGCTTTCTGCCCTCGTTAGTAGCAAACAAAAATCGCATCAACTCGCTAATATTTTTACACCAAATCCGCAAGTATTAAAAAACATTTCGTTAACTAGCAAACAAAACCCGCTTTTGCAAGAAGATGTGCAGAATTTTATTCATTTAAAACAACAAAAACTCGGCAATAAAGGCAGAATATTGGTGCGAAAATCTGGCACCGAAAACCTCATTAGAATTATGGTTGAAGGCAAAAAACTAACCGAAATACAAGAAATAAGCGAAGAGATTGCCAAAAAAATTATAGCATCTTAAGGGCGGAGTAGTTTTTGCAACCAAAACTGGGGGGCAAAATTGCCCTTTTTGTAGAAGGGGTGGCGACCGAAGGTCGACGGGGTAGTGTTTGCAAGCCACGGTAGGATCTCTTCAAAAAAACACATCGGCGATCGTCTCCCAACACTACCTTGGTCTTTTTTCATAAGCTATCGCTTATGAAAAAATCCACCCCTTCTACAAAAGGGGAATTTAGATCGAAGTGTGGTTTTAATTAAATGATACCATTTACACAAATAAAAAAACCCTGTTATTAATCAAACGACTAATAACAGGGCATGCTTTATAGAGAAGTTATCACTTAGATAAACTGTCTCATCTTTTTACAATAAAGAGTTAACCACTGATATTGTAACAAGAGCGATAAATGGAATAAAGACCATATATACAATATTTATAGTTATTAGACGAGAAGCTTATCAAAATAATTGATTAAATAAATAATCAACCAAGTGAAAACCTCAAATTGCTTCATTTATATAGAAAAACTACATAAATGATTTTTGCAAAAATATTAGATACCATTTCAATTTTAAAATTTTAAATGGTATTACCTATTATTTTTGCTATCTTGACCCTCACCTCAACGAGTTCATCGTGAGACAAGGGAACAAGACCTTTTTGCAACAAATAACCATCTTGACCAATGGTGTGTTGACTAATAATTTCTTTGATAAAATCGACAATACTTGGCATAGAATGCATTTGATTGATTTTAGCATAAATAAACAAAGGTCTAGAAATTTCGTAAGCCTTGTTGGCAATGCTCTCAAAAGTTGGTTTTATTTGATTGATATTTACAGATTGCAGTAAATGCTTGTTTTCTTCTAAAAAACTAAAACCAAAAATACCAAAAGCATTTTGATTGTTTAATAATTTTTGCACAATCAAATTATCGTTTTCACCTGCTTCAATAAAAACACCATCTGCCCTTATTTGGCTACATTTTTTTTGACGAATTTTGCGATCTGGATAGTTTTGAATAAATAATTCATGATTTAAACAAACATCTTCTAAAACCAGTTCAACAAAAGAATCACGAGTGCCCGAAGTAGATGGCGGACCATAAATAACGATTGGCAAATTTGGTAAATTTTTATTAATTTGTTGCCAATTTTTATAGGGATTAGCAATAATTTTTAAGCCATCAGCACTTGCCACCTTGCTAGCTAGAGCCAAAAATATATCTTGCTTAGACAACGAAAAAACAGGGGATTTTACAGTATTGGCAACCACAATGCCATCGTAGCCAAGCTTAATTTCAGCAAAATTGATATGATTTTTTTGACATCTTTCTATTTCGCTAGCAGAAATAACTCTAGAAGAATTGGTAAAATCAGGAAAGTTATAACCAACTCCTTCGCAAAAAATTTTAAAACCACCGCCAGTGCCAACCGCTTCAACCACAGGTGTTTTAAAACCAGTTTCTCTGCCAAAAGTTTCAGCCACAGTGGCGATAAAAGGATAAACAGTAGAAGAACCGGTGATTTGCAAACGATCTCTTGATATCGAATTGCTAAAATAGTTTTTTGCCTCAAAATTTTCGTTAGCATTTGCAAAATTTGCATCTATCGAAAAATTAAAGGCAAACAAAACAGAAATGACATATAGCAAAAGTTTCATAAACATGTAAAAATTAACTTATAACACAAAAACACGTCTACAAAAACAACAATTGCCAAAATTTTAATTTGTTAAAATAATAAAGTCAACTAGTTATTGATTTTATGAAATAGAAAATTTAAAATTAGTTATAATAGCCAATTTTTTAACAAAGTATTTCGAAAATTATGCCTTCTGTCTCTATATTTTTCTATATTGTTGCTTCTAGCTTGTTTATTTTATCTCTCTACGGCTTGTCTTCGCAAAAAACCGCAAGAATCGGCAACATTTTTGGCATTTCCGCCATGATTATCGCCATTGTAAATAGTTTATTTTTACCAAATATTCAGCACAATAAAATATTAATTCTCATAGCAATAGCAATAGGCGGTGGTATTGGCTATATCATCACAAAAAAAGTTAAAATGACCGCGATGCCTCAATTAGTGGCGGGCTTTCACTCGTTAGTTGGTTTGGCGGCGTTTTTAATCGCAATTTCTGCCCTTTATTTGCCTGTTGAATTTGGCATTAATCTTTTAGGAACAGAAAACATCACTCTAAAAATCGGCAGTAAAATAGAAATGTTGCTCGGTGTAATAATTGGTGGCATAACATTTAGTGGCTCAATTGTTGCTTTCTTAAAACTCAACGGCAATCTCACTAAAAGTATCGTTATTTTTCAAAATAAAAAACATAAAACCGCTCTTTATTGTTTTTATTTATTGTGCATTTTAGCCATTTTCACCTTTTTACTGTTTGGTTATGCCAAAATCTCTTTTCTTTTTATTGCTTTTGCCTCTATTTTTATTGGTATTGGTCTAATCGCACCAATTGGCGGTGCCGATATGCCTGTGGTGGTTTCAATGCTAAACTCTTATTCTGGTTTCGCCACCAGTGGCATTGGCTTTACTCTTAACAACCCTGTATTAGTAATTACTGGGGCTTTAGTTGGGGCAAGCGGTGCTATTTTAAGCTACATTATGTGTAAGGCTATGAATCGCTCCATTTTTAATGTGATTTTTGCAGGATTTTCGCCACAAAATATTAGTAGCACCCCTCAAAATCAAAAAAATAAACTCATCAATTATGCCGGCCCAGAAGATGTTGCCTTCATTATGAAAAACAGCTCTTCTCTTGTTATTGTTCCTGGCTATGGCATGGCAGTTGCCACCGCCCAACATGCAGTTGCCGAAATCACTCATTTGCTTATCGAAGCAGGTGTGAGTGTGAAATTTGCCATCCATCCTGTTGCAGGAAGAATGCCTGGGCATATGAATGTTTTGTTAGCAGAAGCCAACATTGATTACGAAAAAGTTTTTGAGCTCGAAGAAATTAATTCCGAATTTAAAACTACCGATGTTGTTTTGGTAATTGGTGCCAACGATGTCACCAACCCTGCAGCCAAATATGATAAACAAAGCCCAATTTACGGTATGCCAATTTTAGAAGTAAGCCAAGCAAAAACGGTGTTTTTTATAAAAAGATCGCTATCTTCTGGCTATGCTGGGGTTGATAACGAATTATTTTTTCAAGCAAATACTTTTATGGTTTTAGGCGATGCCAAAAAAATTGCCGAAGAAATTGCAAAAAATCTTAAAATATAAATATGACCACCAATCCAATGTGGGGGGGCAGATTCAGCCAAGCTCCCGACAGTTTAATGCAAGAAATCAATCAATCCATTAGCTTTGATAAACTGCTCTATAATCAAGATATTGCTGGCTCCATCGCTCATTGCCAAATGCTGGCAAAAACCAACATCATAAGCCAAGAAGAAGCCGAAAAAATTATTGCCGGGCTTTTGCAAATCAAGCAAGAAATAACAGAAAATAAATTCGAATTTAAAATCGCCCTCGAAGATATTCACATGAACATCGAAAGTAGATTAATCGAAATTATTGGCGATGTGGCAGGCAAACTTCATACCGCACGATCTCGCAACGATCAGGTCGCCCTTGATTTGCGGCTATTTGTTCGCGATAATCTTGACGAAATCAAGCAACTGTTAATAATTTTACAAGAAAATCTACTCAATCAAGCCAACAAAAACCTCGCAGTAATCATGCCCGGCTTTACCCACTTGCAACTCGCCCAGCCTGTGCTTTTTTCGCATCATCTTTTGGCTTATTTTGAAATGTTTAAACGCGACATTTCTAGGCTTAGCGATCTTAAAAACAGGCTAAATCAATGCCCTCTTGGCTCTTGCGCTTTGGCGGGCACCTCTTTTCCTATCGATCGTCATTTCGTGGCAAGCCAACTTGGCTTTGATTCGCCAACCAACAACTCAATGGATAGTGTTTCTGATCGCGATTTTGCTTGTGAATTTTTATTTTGTTTAAGCCTAATCGCCAACCATCTTTCTCGATTTGCCGAAGAAATTGTTATTTGGATGAGTAAAGGTTTTAAATTTATTAGCTTATCCGATAAATTCACTTCTGGTAGCTCGATTATGCCTCAAAAGAAAAACCCCGACTCAGCCGAGCTAATTCGAGGCAAAAATGGGCGAATCACTTCTGCTTTATTTTCTTTGCTTACCACTCTAAAAGCACTGCCCCTCACCTATTCTAAAGATATGCAAGAAGATAAAGAGCCAGTTTTTGATGCTTGCTATCAAACCAAACTCATCATCAAAACAATGTCGGCAATGCTTGTTGATATGTCGGTTCATGCACAAAATATGCTAAATATGGCCTCGGCAGACTATTCTTGTGCCACCGATTTGGCCGATTGGTTAGTCAAAAATCTGCAACTTCCTTTTCGCAAAAGTCATCATATTACAGGTGCCATAGTGAAAATGGCAGAACAACAAAATTTGCCCCTACATTTATTGAGTCTGCAACAAATGCAAACAATTTGCCCGCAAATCAACGAAAATATTTTTACTTGCTTGCAAGTGCATCATTCGGTAAATTCTAAAAACAGCTACGGCGGAACAGCCACCACCAGTGTGCAACAGCAAATACAATTAGCAGAACAATACTTACAAAATCTCAAATGTTAGCAAAAATTTTTCTCATTTTATTGTTGTTGGTAAGCTGTGGCAGAAAATCGCCACTCGAGCCACCGCCACACTATAAAAGACCAAACTTTAAAGGAATTTTCGAATAAAAATTATGCTTTCTTTTGTAGAATTATTTAATAAAATCAAGGCTTACAATCCAAATAGCGATCGCAACATCATTCAAAAAGCCTACATTTTAGCCAAAGATTCTCACGGCAATCAAAAAAGACACTCTGGCGACCCATATTTTGCTCATCCTGTTGCCGTTGCCGAAATTATTATCTCTTTAAAACTCGACGATCAATCAATTGCCGCCGCTCTTTTGCACGATGTGGTAGAAGATACCGAAGTTAGTTTAGCTGAAATCAAAGAAAGTTTCGACGACGAAATCGCCAGTTTAGTAGATGGCATCACCAAATTAGGTAAAATCGAAATTCTACCTGCCAACGAACGATTGGCAGAAAACTTTCGCAAACTCACTATGGCAATGTCGCAAGACATTCGGGTTTTGCTTATCAAACTTGCCGATCGCCTGCACAATATGCGAACCTTGCATTTTGTGCCTTCTACCGAAAAAAGAATCAAAAAAGCCAAAGAAAGCCTCGAAATATATGCTTCACTTGCTGGCCGAATCGGGCTTAACAACATCAAAGAAGAATTGCAAGAGTTGGCTTTTTCTATTATTCACACTCAAGAATATCAACAAATTGTCGAAAAATTACAAGATATTAGGCAAAAAAATCAAGATTTAATCGACAAAATACTCTCTGAATTACAACATCTTTTTGTTGACGAAAACTTTGTTTGTCATATTTCTGGTCGAGAAAAAAAACCCTACTCTATTTGGCAAAAAATGCAACAAAAAAACATTGGTTTTTATAGTTTGCACGATATTATGGCTTTTCGCATTTTAGTAGAAAATGTCGCCGACTGCTACCAAACTTTAGGAATTGTGAATTCAAATTTTAATATGATTCCGGGCACTTTTAAAGATTACATCAGCACACCCAAAGAAAATGGCTATCAATCGCTACATTTGGTTATTTTAGGACCCTTTAATAAAAAAATTGAAATACAAATTCGTAGCCAAAAAATGCACGAAATAGCCGAAATTGGCTTGGCGACTCATTGGCACTACAAACAGCACGGTAAAAGCAAATTTTCGGCCACCAATTTACAACAAGAAAGCAATCAATATCGCTGGATTCGTGAATTAATACACCTATTTGAAACTTCTGAAACCGCCAGCGAAGTGCTAAAACACAATAAATTAGCCATGCACAAAGACGAAGTTTTTTGCTTCACTCCCAATGGCGATATTTTTAACTTACCTTTTGGCTCAACCATTATTGATTTTGCCTATGCAGTGCATTCAGAAGTTGGTAATGCTTGCATTTCTGGCAAAATAAATGGCAACATCGCCCCACTTCGGCAAAAGCTAGAAAACGGCGATCAGGTTGAAATCATCACTTCTAAAAATGCCAAGCCATCGTCAAATTGGCTACAATTCGCCTTCACCTCGAAAGCCAGATCGGCCATTAGGCACTTTATTAAAAACGAAAAATTTAGCGAATATGTAACTTTAGGCAAGGCAATTTTGCATAAATTTTTTCTTAGCAAAGAGCAAGAATTACAAGAAAAAGATCTAGAAAAAGCTTTGCATTATTTTAGCAAAAAAACCATTGCCGATCTTTATTTTAAGGTTGCCGAAGGTGGCATCACTAGACAAGAAGTTTTTAAAGTATCGCATCCTCACCATCAAGAAATCATTAAAAAACCCGAAAAAATCTCCAAAAAAACCCCACAATACCAGTTGCCAATTGAAGGGCTAGTTGACGGCATGTCGATTAAATATGCCGGCTGTTGCAACCCAATTTTTGGCGACCCCATTATCGGCATCATCAACACCGGAGTTGGAGTTACAATACATCGACAATCTTGCCTGCATTTAAAAAATTTAGTGCTTACTCAACAAAGAGTTTTAGATATTCACTGGAAAAATCAACAAAATCAACAGCAATCTTACACCGCCCAAATTTTTTTAGTGATCGATGCCAAAAATGGCGGGCTTGCCGAAATTACAAGCATCGTTGCCAAAAAGAAAATCAACATCATCAGCCTAAAAACCCTCAACCGCCAGCACGAAACCCTAGAAATTCTATTAAACATCGCAGTAATTAGCTTGCAACAACTACACGAAATAATTTCTGCCCTAAAAATGTCAAGCAAAGTTATTTCTGTAAATCGCTAGTGGTATAAGATCGAGTGCCGTGGCAGTGTCGGCAACCAGCACTCGGATATTCCCCTTCTTGCAGAAGGGGAATATAGATCGAATTGCTATTATAGCACTTTACTTTGCAAAAACATTATTTCGTTTTTGGTTTTTAAGCAAGAGTTTTGCAATAGTTCAATAGTTTTTACCGCATGCAAAACCGTGGCATGATTTTTTTTAGCAAAATCGTGGCTAATTTTTTGCAAACTTAAATTAGTGTATTGTTTGCAAAGATACATGGCAATTTGCCTAGGCTTGGCAAACTGCTTTAATTTGCTGGTTGAAACTAAATCTTGTTGTTTAATTTGATAATAATCAGCAACTAATTGTTGTATTTTTTGACAAGATATCTCTGTTGTAGTGTTGCAAACAATATAGCTGGCAAGCAAATTTTGTATGTTAAGCATCGATAAATCGTTGTTGCCAAAAAGCTTTTCGCTGACAATTTTTTTTAAAGCCCCTTCTAAATCTCGCACCGATTGTTTAATATTATGAGCGATAAAATTAACAACTTCTGCACTTAATTCTAAACTGAATTGTTGTAGTTTGTGTTTAATAATTTCAAGACGATCAGAAAAATCGGGCTGTTGCAATTGCACAATCATACCTCCCGAAATTCTTGATTTTAATTTTTCATCAATATTATCAAGGTTAGTAGGGCAACGATCGCAAACTAAAATCACCTGCTTGTTTTCTGCAACCAAAGTGTTAAAGCAGTTCATAAACTCTTGTTGGGTGCCATCTTTACCAGAAATAAATTGCACATCATCAACTATCAAAACATCAATTGACCGCATTTTTTCTTTGAAAGCCATAGTATCGTTATTTCTTACCGATTGCACAAAGTGAAACATAAACCTTTCTGCCGAAAGATAGACCACTTTTTGCTGATTGTTGCTGTTTTTTAGTTGCCAAGCAATAGCCTGAGCTAGGTGGGTTTTGCCAAGACCAACACCACCATGAATAAAAAGAGGTATTTTGTCTTCTAAAAAATCGGGAGCATCTTGTATTTTAGCGACAATTCTTGCCATAGAAAGAGCTATTTTATTATATTTGGTGGCAACAAAATTGCTAAAAATAAATTTGTTATTTAATTCGGTGCCGTAGGCAAAAACATTGTTATGAACAGAAAGATTGATAACCTTGTTAGTTTCAAAAATAACATTTTTATTTTCTTCTTTTGCCAAATAAACAGCGGTAATTTTTTTTAGTTGCGGATAAAATTGCTGTAAAGATTTAGTAAAACTATTTTTAACAAAAAACTCTCGATTAAGCCAATCTCTGATAAATTTTGATTTTGCTTCAACAATTATTTCGTGCTGATTGTGCGAAACCAAATCAAGATCGCAAAACCATTTTTCAAATAAATCAACAGAAATAACACTTTGACAATGTTGTAAAAATAAATCGAGATCTTGTTGGTTATGAGAATGTGCTTTTGCTTGGACTGTTAACATTTCTATGACTGTCTCCATGGCAAATTATTTACCTTCCAACCATTAAGCTTGCCTCTTTGATGTTGATTGTTTAAATCGCCTTCAAAACCATTGACAATATTAAAGCATTGTTGCCAACCCAAATTTGCTAAATGAGTTGCCGACAAGCCAGATCTGCCACCAGAGCGACAAATAAAATAAAGTTGCAAATGTTGCATCGCCTCTGCTTGAATGGCAAATAGAGAGCTAGATTTTTTCACAATAATTTCTGTTAAAATATTGCTAAATTGCGAAGATTGAGTAAGATTTGCCACATTTTTCCAGGTAAGCAAAATTTGTTTATTGCAAAAAGAATTATCGCAAACATTACCAACCCAGTCAAATTCTTCTTGGGTTCGCACATCTATTAAAAAGGCATTCTTATTACTTACAAGCACATCAAAAGCTTGTTTTGATTCGATATTGGTAATCATATTTTCAAAGTTCATTTAAATTCAAACAATAAATTTTCATCAATTTTTCTTTGCTAGTAAAGAGAAAAATTTTTCACCTTGTTAAATATTTATCTTGACAACTTTTGTAATGTTAAAATCAATTGCTTGTATGATAAAAAACCATAACCAAGTCAGTATTATTAAGGAGTTGTCTTTTTTTATCATCGTTCTTAGCAATAAAAATAAGGTTTAAAAATAAAGCAAGTGTTTTTTTAATTTTCTTTTTTTAAAAAAGATCTTGACTTTTAAAGAAAAATTCCATAAATTTACTAATAAATTCCATTTTTTTCCAAAATATTATTTTTCTTAATTATTATTTTTTGTGGCTTTATTCATTTCCAACTTTACCAATAAAATAGATAGCAAAGGCCGAATATCTCTGCCTGCCTATTTTCGCTCTGCCCTAAGCGAAAATGTTTCGGTAATAGTAGTTTATGAATCTTTTGTTAACAACTGCATAGAGGGCTGTGATTTAGCCAGAATACAACAAATTTCAACAGCCATTGATAAATTAGATCCTTTTTGTGAAGAACGAGATGTTTTTGCCACCTCTATTTTAGGCGGTTCAATACAGCTTTCTATTGACGGCGATGGCAGAATAATTTTGCCAGAACAATTGCTAGAAAAATCCGAAATTAAATTCGGCAATTCGGCAGTTTTTGTTGGCAAAGGGGCGACTTTTGAAATTTGGCAACCCGAAAAATTCGCTCTTCATATGGAAAAAGCTAAAAACGAAGCAAAAATTAACAGAAATTTATTAAAATTAACCTAAATTATGCTTGACAATACCAAGTTTCATCAGCCAGTTTTGCTTTGTGAAGTGCTTGATGTTTTACAACCCCAAGATCATAAAATTTACCTCGATTGCACTTTTGGTGCCGGTGGCTACTCTTCTGCCCTATTAAATTCGGCAAAATGTCAAGTAATAGCCCTCGACCGCGATGCTTCAGTAAATGTTTTTGCTAATAATTTAAAACAACAATTTGGCAACAATTTTCATTTTATCAATAGTGCTTTTTCGCAAGCAAAAAATGCCTTAGCCCAATTAAATATTTCGCAAGTCGATGGCATGGTTTTAGATATTGGTGTGTCTTCTATGCAACTCAGTTGTCATAAAAGGGGTTTTTCGTTTGATTCTTCTGCCAAACTTGATATGAGAATGGATCAAGATCAATCTTTTTCTGCCTACGATGTTGTTAATAACTATTCTCAAAAACAACTAGCCGAAATAATTGCTAATTTTGGCGACGAACCAAAAGCCTATGCTATTGCCAAAAAAATTGTCACACACAGAATAAACAAGCCAATTGAAAGCTGTGTTGAATTGGCAAATTTAGTGCGATCTTTTTATGCTAAAAATTACAAAACCGATCCCGCTACCAAAACTTTTCAAGCCATCAGAATTGAAGTTAACAAAGAGTTAGAAGAGCTAAGTTTAGCATTAAGTAGTGCACTACACATTTTAAAGCAAAATGCTAAATTGGTGGTGGTTTCGTTTCATTCGCTAGAAGACAAAATTATTAAAGATTTTTTTAATCAACATAGTGGCAAAAAAATCGCCACCTCACGATATCAACCGCTAGAAAAAGAAACTAATATTTGTCAATTTTTGGTGCCAAAAAAAATGCCGATTGCTCCATCAACAACAGAAATTCTTAACAACCCAAAATCAAGATCTGCCAAAATGCGCTGGGGGGCCAAAACATGAACACTCTCAAGCCAATATATCGCTTACATTTATTTCATTTTGGCTTGGTTTTTACTTTGCTGTTTAGTGTTTGTTTGGCATTTTATATGCAATTTAAATTCGACTTCTTACAAGAACAAATTTTATCGAGCAAAAATCAAATAGTCGAATATCAAGATCAAATCAGATTATTAGAAGTTGAATGGGTTTATTTAACCAGGCCAGAAAGATTAAGACAACTCACCGAAAAATTTTTACAAGATAATCAATATATGCTGGCAAGCCAAGTGCAAGAAGATTTACAACCACAAATCATCAGCACCGAATTTGTAACAGAGCAAAAACAAAATGCTCCGCAAAGTTTGTAATTAAACCGTGATATTTTTAATAAACAATATATGACAAAAAAAAGTGCTGTTGTTTTGCTAAGTGGCGGTCTAGATTCTGCCACGGTTTGTTTGTTGGCATTGCAACAAAATTTTACTGTTTATGCATTAAGTTTTTCTTATCAGCAAAGACATATTCAAGAGTTAGAATCGGCAAAAAAAATCGCTCAAAAATATCAAGTTTTTGAACATAAAATCGCCCAAACCGATCTCAGAATTTTTAGCGGCTCCGCCCTTACCAGCGATCTTGAGGTGCCAAAAAATAGCCACAACACAAAACAAGTTCCCATAACTTATGTGCCCGCTCGCAATACCATTTTTTTATCTTATGCCCTTGCCTATGCCGAAAGCATCGATTGTCAACATATTTTTTTTGGAGCAAATGCCCTTGATTATAGCGGTTATCCCGATTGTCGCCCAGAATTTATTGAGGCATTCTCACATATGGCAAATTTGGCTACAGTCAACAATGCGGTGTATGGTAAAAAATTGCAAATCCAAGCCCCTTTATTAAATTTAAACAAGGCAGAAATCGTTTTGCTTGCCAATAAATTGGGTTTAGATTTTAGTCTCACTCACTCTTGCTACGACCCTGTGGTTGTTGAAAATAAAATTTATGCTTGCGGAGCTTGTGATTCTTGTTTTTTACGCCAAAAAGGCTTTGCAGAAAGCAACATCAAAGATGGCATAGCTTACTATCAAGATAAATAAGAAAAGGCAATACTATTT
>CANNFC010000017.1:0-21185 GCA_947503755.1 Rickettsiales bacterium
GTTCCAGCTTGACTATAAATTCCCCCATGTTAAAATAGGAGCTGGTGGGAGCCTTATAAAATAAGGCTCCCAAGATGTTTTAAATTAAAAAAAATGAAGTTTTTTTACTAAAAAAGTTCATATTGTGTTGGATTTTTTGGCGATTTTTTATTTGCTTTGCCGTTAAAAGTGATCATATTTTCGTATTGTTTGTCGGTGAATTTTAAAATATGCACTTTTCCTAATTCTGGCACTAGTTTTTCAACATATTTAATATATTTTTCGGCCAACTCTGTGCCGTTGCAAAATTTTTGATAAACCGAAAATTGTGCCATTTCAAAACCCAAATCAAGCAACGAATTACGAAATTTTGTTGCTGATTGTCGTTGTTTTTTGGTGGTTACTGGTAAATCAAATAATACTTGAATCCACAATATTTTATAAGATGAAATTGAGTTAAACATAAATTATTAAAATCTACTGTCTTCTTTCAAAATATTTTAAAAGAAGACAGATTAAATTTCAAGCTCAAATTCTAATGGTAAAATTGGCAATTCTAATAAATCTTTTTTTTGCCCAAGGCTATCAACAAAAGATTGGCAAAGCCTAATTAATGAATTGGCAAGACTAGTTTTTTCGTTGTTTACTGTTGTAACTTCTATTTGCAAAACCCCACTTAAAATTTTTTTATGATCGGCGGTTAGCTCGCTAATTTGCGGTGTTTGTTGCGATATTTTTTTTACCATAAAATCAACAATTGGCCGATAAGGCTCCATTAAATCATCAACCAAGCAAAAAGCATTTTCCATATTGCTATGATGAATGCCAATTGCAGGGGTAAGGCCACAAGAAAAAACCGCCCTTGCTGTGCTAGAGCGAAGAATGGTATAACCATAATTCAACAAAGAATTGATGCCAACATTAGAATAATCTCGGCGAAAGTTTTTATCAAATAATTTTTGCCAATATTTTTTGGCCGCTTGGGCTTCGATGTTTTGAGGGTCGCCAGAAGTTACTTTTTTAGCTAACAATAACAATTGTTGCTCTTGTTCTTTTGTAAAAAATGACAAAATTTTGGCTTGATTGGTGATTTTTGCTTTTACAATAGTTTGCCAAAGCCTTTTATTTAGAGGCTTGGTGGTGGCTATTTGTAAATTAATTTTTTGTTTGTGTAAATAATGCGGATTGGTTGGGTAAAAAATGCCAGACGGAGCATAATTTTTGCCTAAAACTAAAATTATTGTGCCGTTTTCGAGTAGTTCGTTTAGTAAATTAGTGCTTAATGTGGCTCCTGTGCCGTTTAAAATTAAAATATCAATATCAGATAAAGCAATTTGAGCCTTATGAACTTTATCAATTTTCACCTCCATAAAACCTCGATGAAGCGAGATAAAAGCTTGTCTGTCGGCAATTTCTATTACTCTTCCCATTTTTATTATTCTTTAAAAATTGGCCCGTTGTCAAAAACTTTACCAGATGGTGAAACAAAAAGCTTTCTTAACTTTTTTGATTTTAAAGTTTTGATATTTAAAGGAAAAGAACCCTTTGTTTTATCTTGATTATTATTTTCTTCTTTGCTTTGTGTAATGTTGTGTAATGAATAAAAACATTGAGAAGTTGATCCGATAATTTTTACAACTACTGTTTTTATTTTGCCATCTTCTTCTATTCGAACTAAATCGTTTTTAAATAACTTGATAATTAGCTTGGCCGCAGGGTGAGGTTTTAATTTTTCTAATTCTTGCTCTTGGCTAAATTTTTTGTGATAATTTATGTATTGAAAGCCATCTTCTCTGGTTAAAACTTGGTAAGGGCAATTAGCTTTAAAATTTGAAACAACATCGGTGATATATTCGGAATTTGGCATTTTCCATAAAGAAATATGATGGTTGCCGTTAGTTTTGATGATTTTAGTAAATTTTTGAGTTTTAATTGGGTGGCTAATTTCTAGAACCGATTTATTATTATCATAAAGCCTTACACTTTTAATGCCTGTTATTTTGCTAAATTCTGGCAGAATTTTTTCTTGAAATTCTTTATCTGAATTTGCCTTGCTTGCTTCAATAAGTAAAAGATTTTTAATTTTATTATCTCTCACATAATAAACATCAGATTTTTTTAGAGCGGTTAATTTTGTTCTAATGACTAAATTGCATTCCGCTGGTTTTTTCTTGTCGTTATAAACTAAAACTGGTTTATTTAGCTTACCATAATTGGTTTCGTCGTGTAGTTTTACATTTTTGTTGTGATCGATTTTGTGTGAAACGATTATTTTGTCAATTATTTCTTTAACATCTTCGCGAAATGAATTCCAGTGGTTGGGTAGTTGTATTTCTAGCTTGTTTATATCAAAATTTTTAGCATTATCTCGAGAAATTTTTTGCAGCAGTTTTTGATCGGTTAGGGCTATGCAAACAGCATCAATAGCATGATGGCGATGATCTTGGCGATTTTTTTTGCCAGAATTTTGCTTGCCAGAATTTTGATTTTGTGAAGGTTGGTTGTTTAAAACTTCGCCTGTTTCTGGATCAAAATCTATATTTTTTAATAAAGAATTTAACCCCCAATTATGGCGTAAAATTGCAGTAACTTTGCCGTTGCCAATTTTGATGTTGTCTTTTGGGCAGATTTGTTGCAAATATTGCTTGGCAACCCTAGAAATATAACGAGTATCATTAAGTTGGCTGGCTAAAAAAGAGTTTTGATCGGCAAATTTTTTCATTGCCTCAGGTTCAAATCGCCATCTTTTATGCTTTGGCATTGTTTTGGTGCGTTGTAAAATTTCTGGATAATTGTAGCTTGCAGAAGATGTAAAAGCTTCAAAAGGCGAGCGGTTGCCCTTAAAAGCATTGGCAGATTTGGAAGCGATGGTTTTATTGGCAATGGAATCGTCTAGAGTTTGTGAAAATGGCAAAATATGCTCAATTTCAAATTCGGCTTCGGCAGAAAAAAGTTTTTCAATAGAAATTGTTTTGCCAGAATACGGGCATTGACGATCGGCAGACAAAAGTTTTTCAATAGAGATTTTTTTACCAGAATACGGGCATTGACGATTATTAACATCTTTAAAATCAAGCTCTTTCCATAGTTTATATCTTAAACGATTTTCATAATTATCTGGTGTGTTGTTTTTGGCTAAAATTTGCTTGGCTTCTTTGTTTTCTTCTTCGTTTGCCTTTTGTTGTTTTTCGGTTTGTTTTTTTTGTTGTTTGGTTTGCTTTAATTCTCGAGCTAGCTCCACATAAATTTGGGCAGGTTTGCCGTGGTTTTTAATAATATCATTTACCACTTTTCGAATTTGATTTAAAGCAACATGCACTGTGGGATTGGCTATTTTGCCATAATTTTGCTCTTCTTGTGAGGCAGATTTTGTTTTAACTTCAACTACCGAAGTAGGAATGGCAGAGGCATAATAGGGTAAAAAATCGGCTTCGCCGTTGCCATAATTTTCGTTTGCTCTCTAGCTTGACTAATAAATTCCTTCATGTTAAAATACACTTTAATGTAGGGGTTTTATCAATGTTTTAATTAAAATTGGGTCAAAGCTATTAAAATTCAAAATATAAAAAATGAAAAATTGTAAATATTGTCAAACAGAGATACAAAGACAAGCAAAAGTTTGTCCACAGTGCAAAAGGGATTTGAGAAATTGGTTTATAAAACATCCAATATTAACAGTTGTTATTGTTCTAGTTGTTTTAGGTGTTGTTGGAGTAGAAGGCGGTAGTTCAAAATACAATCAAACAGGGGTCTCGACAGAGAGTTCTTCATCAACATCAACAACTGAGCAAGACTTAGAATTATTAGAGCATAAATTGACTAAAGAGGATTATATAACAAAAGTAACTGGAAAAATAAGAAACAACACTAACAAAACTTTTCGCTATGCTCAGGTTGAGATAAATTTATACGACAAAGACAATGTGCTACTAGACAGCACTTTAGCAAATATTAACAATTTTGAAGGCGGAACAGTTTGGAAATTTGAGGCCGTGGTTATTAAATCAGGACATGTAGCAAGTTACAAAATAAAAGATATAACGAAATGGTAAAAGCTATAATCAGCCTGTCCTTGCCCTACTGAACCTTAACAAACAAGCCGAAATTGTTATTAATCACTTTTGGGATATGATAAAACATTATGGCGAAGAAGTTTCTATTCCACTTGCTCTCAAATGTGTTGTCTGGTATAGCTCTAGCATTAAAAATAGGGCAATCTTTCGTGCCGACATCAACTAACCAAGCACAAGTTAATAGTTTTGCTGGTTCAGGATTGACAAATTATCTCTTTTTTCTTGATCAGAAATTTTATCGATAGCTTTTTCTTTTTTATTTTTTGTTTCTTCTTCTGTTGCCGAGGCATTGTTAATAATTTCTTTGCGGTTGCTTTTAAAACCTCTTCTTTGAGCTAAATGAAAAATCGCCCTGCCTAATTCAAAAGGCGAAATTGCTTCGGTAATGGCTTTGGCTCTTAAACTATAAGGCTCGAGTAATTCGATTTTTTTACTCTCAACTTGATTGCTGGGCATTAAATTGTTGGTTATTAAAAAGTTTAGTAAAGTTTTTTTTCTTGATAAAGTTCGGTCTCTTCTTTTTCTCATTCCCCTAGCAATTCTTCTAGCAACTGCTAGTGGCTCTTGGCTTTTGCCATCGCGACTATCCGAAAAAATACGCACTCCTGCATCGATAATTTTTTGAGGAACATTTTCGTTGTTTATTTCAAGAAGAGCAAAGCCAATAGAGTTGGTGCCTAAATCTAGCCCGAGTCGGTAGTTTTTAAAATTCTTCATTTTTTGATTAAAAAAGTAGTTGCATAAATAAAAAAACATTTTAAAATTAAAAATTATCAGTGTCAAAATGTTTTTTTCTTTAAAAAAACCAAATAAATTGGGGAATTTATAGTCAAGCTGGTAATAAGAATGCTTTTTTGATTTTATTATCAAAAATGACTTCACAAAATTAGCAAGAGGGTTCGCCCTCTTGCTTTGATGTTTCTTTCTGTGTTGTTCTAACTAATTTTTCTTAAAATGTTGCGAAGTAGGCTAATAAAAGGCTTGTAGATCACAAAAATTTCTCTGCAACCATCAACCAAAGTGTAGTTTTTGCCGTTAATGCTGGCAACAGAAAGTGTGTGCATGCCAAGCCGATAGCAATCTAGATGCTTGGTGCTGGTGGTTGCTACCTGTTGCTCGCTAAAAAAATGGGGGTTGAGATGGGTGATTTCGTTAATTACAATGCTTTCGCCATAATGTTTTTGGCAATTTTGGGCAGGGCGATAAATTTTGCCGTTAGCCACAAAAATATTGCCAGCACTTCTTGCTGAAACTTGGCTCACTTTAATTGGATTTTGCGGATGTAACACAAAATCTTGGTGCAAAGATGGGCTATAAGCCAAGTAAAGATGAGAATTTGCTTGATCGGCTTTGCTGTAAAATAGCCAATAGTTGCCGTTATAAAAAAATAAAGTGGGGTCTATTGCCTCTTGATGGCTAAAAATTTCTTTGATGTAATTGGCTTGTAAATTGATGGGATCTATCTTGTATAAAATCAGGTTTTTGGTTTTATAAGATTCGCACAGCAAAAAAATGTTATTTTCTTGGCAAAAAATAAACGGATAAGATAGGTGTTTGCGGTTGTCAAGTAAAACTTTTTTGTTGGCTAAAAATTTTTTACCTTGAGAATTTTCGCATAAACTAGCGATCATTATTTTGCCTCGTTTGCTGATTTGGCAATATTCTTCAAATAAAATATAGGCTTGGTTGTTGTGGGTAAAAGAAAACGGGTCGGCGAAAAATTTTAGGCTACTGGGTTTGGCAAGCCAAGAAATTTTGGGTGCAAAATTGCGAGCAAAACAACTTATATCGGCATCGACAATACCGATGTTCCATTGTTGAAAATAAAATAGTTTGTGAAAAATTTTTTTAAACATAATAAAAATGGTGTTGTTTTGTTTGGTTTTTTAAAGAATTTCTTGTAAAAAATGCTTGCTTATCTTGATTTTTGACCTAAAATTTTGCCTAAATAAATTTAATTCACAATGTTTTTTATGCTCGATTTTGAAACCTACGACATCATCAAAATTTTACACATTGTTTCGGTTATTTCTTGGCTGGCTGCCTTGCTTTATTTGCCGAGAATTTTTGTTTATCATTGCAGGGTTGCCTTTAACTCTGAAAGTTGCAAGTTGTTGCAAGAGATGGAAAAAAAACTTTATCGCTACATCGCCACTCCTGCCATGGTTTTAACCTTGCTTTTTGGCTTTTATTTGGCCATACAAATTGGCTTTGAAGGCAGTATTTGGTTGCATATCAAAATTACTTTGGTGTTTTTGCTGGTGGGTTTTCATTTTCATCTTAATGTTTATCGTAAAAAATTTGCCTCGGGCAAAAACAATAAAACACACAAATTTTTTCGCATCATCAACGAAGTGCCAACCGTGCTGATGCTTATAATTGTTGCCTTGGTGGTGCTAAAACCTTTTTAAATTATGTTATACCATTTCCATAAATAAATACCGCATTCTAGGGCGATAATATTATCTCGGAGATCGCATCACCCTCCCGCTTTTACGGGAGGGCAAGAGCTATGAAGTAGCTCTGGGAGGGGTAGTGTTATCAAGCAGATCTGGGGGCAAATTCCCCTTTTTTAGAAGGGGTGGATTTTTTTGCGACAGCAAAAAAAGACGGGGTAGTGTTGGGAGGCACGGTAGTATTTTTTGAATTAGCATCGGAGATCGGCTACCGACACTACCCCGTCGACCTTCGGTCGCCACCCCTTCTGCAGAAGGGGAATTTAGATCGAAGTGTGGTATTTATTTGTATAAATGGTATGAAATATTTTATAATTTAAAAAAATAATATTCAAATTTACACCGCAACTTAATAAACCATATAATGGCACTGTTGAATTCCAAATTATATTTTACTTTATCTGCAAAATTAACATGAACTATATCGGATCAAAAAAATCGCTGTTGCAGTTTTTAGAAGAGGCGATTTATCAAGTGGTGGGTAAAAATGATTTTTCTTTTCTCGATTTGTTTGCAGGCACTGGGGCGGTTGGGCAACATTTTAAAAGTAAAGGCCACACAATTATTGCTAATGATTTACAATATTATAGTTTTGTGCTTAATAAAAATTATATTGAAAATTATGAAATTTTAAAATTTTTGTCTCTAGAAAATGAATTAGTGGGTTTAAAAAATTTAGATCATAAAGAACGAGCAAATTTTGTATGTAATTTTTTAGATAACTTAACTTTAACAGAGGGTTTTATTTTTAATAATTATTGTCTTGCTGGCACTATAAATCAAGAGTTTCAAAGGCAATATTTTTCTGATGAAAATGGTAAAAAAATAGATACCATCAGAAAAAAAATTCAAAAATGGCAAGAAAATAGCAAAATAACTAGCCAAGAATATTATTTTTTGCTGGCTACTTTGCTTGAAAATGCCGATAAAGTTGCCAATACCGCCTCTGTTTATGGGGCTTTTTTAAAGCAATTAAAAAAATCTGCGCAACAAAAGTTTTTTATGAGGCCGGCAAATTTTGTGTTAAGTGGCAATAATCACATTGTTTATAACGACAATATCGAAACTTTAATCAGTCAAGTTGAAGGCGATGTTTTGTATCTTGATCCACCTTATAATCAAAGGCAATATGCTCCAAATTATCATGTGCTAGAAACTATTGCCAAATATGATAACCCAGCAATTGCAGGTAAAACTGGCCTGCGAGATTATGTCAAGCAAAAATCAAAGTTTTCGCAAAAAACGGCGGTTTTAAAAGCTTTTGCTAGTATTATTCAACAAGCAAAAGTAAAATATATTTTTTTAAGCTATAATAACGAAGGTTTAATGACACTTAACGAAATAGAAAATATAATGTCGCAAAGAGGAAAATATGGTGTTTTTACCACAAAATATAACCGATTTAAAGCCGATAAAACAAACAACAGAAACCATAAAAATAATTCTGTGATTGAATATTTACATTACATTAAAATATGAAACAATTTTTACAACAAAATAATTTGGTTGAAATTTCTAGCAACGAAGGCTTTATTCTCGATGTTCGTTATGCCACAACTAACAATGTTTGTGGCGAAAAACTCTATGATTTTGCAATGTGTTTTTTGCATCAAGAAGCCTATGAAAAACTCAAAAAAGCCCAGCAAATTGCTGGTGAAATGGGTTATAAAATCAAAATATTTGATGCTTTTCGCCCAATTGCCGTTCAGCAAAAAATGTTTGATTATTTTAATGAGCCAAAGTTTGCTGGTTTTATTTCTGATCCAAAAACTGGTTCAATCCCGCATTGTCGCGGGGTGGCGGTTGATATTTCGTTGTGCCACGAAAATGGCGAAGAACTCGATATGAATTCATATTTTGATGATTTTTCTAGCAATGCTAGCCATTTTTGCCAAAACATTAGCTTACAAGCCAAACAAAACCGCTTAATTTTGCTTGGCATTATGACTCTTGCCGGCTTTGATTTTTACAGGCAAGAATGGTGGCACTATCAACTTTTCAATGCTCGATCTTATCGGGTGATAGAAAATTTTTTTTAAAAACCACTTGTCTTTATAAAAATTGCTGTTTAAAATTTACTTTCTATAAATTTTTTTACTTTTCACCACAAAGTATTTTTTATGTTTTATTTTCTTTTGGCAAAGCTATTTTTGCCTTGTATTTTGCTATGTTGCTTGTTTTTATTGTGTTTTGTTGCTTGCGGTAGCGAGATACAAACCAATGTTGTTGCTAGCTCTTCTGAAACCAAAGTTGGTTTTTCTGCCAACCAAACAGCGGTTGTTGATATTGCCACTCCAAATTCTTATGGTTTATCTTATAATCAATATCAAAATTTCGATGTTGGCTCTTCTGGCTTGATTTTAAACAATTTTGCAGGAAATTCTGCCGATGTTGTGCAAACTCAATTAGCAGGTTTTGTTAATGTTAACAACAATTTGCAACCAAATAATGAAGCAAAAATCATTGTTAACGAAGTGATTTCGCCAAATCCCTCTCGTCTCGCTGGTTATCTCGAAGTTGCCGGCAAAAAGGCAGAAGTTATTATCGCTAATCCTTATGGCATCAATTTTTCTTCTGCCGGCTTTATTAATACCAATAAAATGACCGCCGTTGTAGGTTCTTTGGTTAATAATGGCGGTTTTGATGGTGAAAACTGGAAATTTAATTTGTCTCAACAACAAAATGGGCAAAACTTTTTACCAAGTTTGGTGATTGAAAAAAACGGTATCGATTTAGAATCGGTTGACATCAGCAATTTTGTTGCTAATCAAATTGTGGTTAACGGCAATATTTATGCTGGTGAGAATGAAGTTTGGTTACAAACTGGCAATAATCTTTATGAAAAGCAAAGTCAACAAGCAAATTCTGCTGACGGCCAACAAAATCAAGAACAACAAATTGCTATTGATGTGGCAAATTTTGCTCAAATTCAAGCAGGAAACATTTATTTAATCGCCACTCAAAGCAATGCTCAAATAAATCAACTCGGTAGTTTGTTGGCAGAAAAAGAGGTTGCACTTTATGCAGATAGGGTTGTTAACAACAATATTGTTGCCGATGCTGGTAATATTCAAATTACTGCCAAAAACTTGCAACAATTTGGTTTTTTATATGCCAAAAATCAGTCAATTAATGTGGCTTTACAAAATCTTGACAATCAAGGATCAATAATCGCAAAAACACAAGCAAATCTTGATGTAGATAATGTGTTAAACAATGCTGATTTGGCTCAAATTTTTGCAAAAGATTTAGTTTTAAATGCTGCTAATCTTGAAAATTTTGGTAATATTTCTGCTAGTCAAAATCTTTATAGCAAAGCAATTAAAATCAACAACCGCAACAATATTCTTGCCGAACAAAATATGTTTTTGCAAGTAGATGATTTTGCTAATTTTGGCAATGTAGTTGCCAAAAATAATCTTGATATCGTGGCAAAAAATTTGTTAAATCAACAAAATATTACTGCCAAAAATGGCTCGTTATTGGCAAATAAACTCGATAATCAACAAAACATTGTTTCTGCTGAAAATCTTAAAATTGTTGCCGATAATATCAAAAATAACAATTTACTTTCTGCAAAACAACTGGCTATCGCTACTCAAAACATTGTTAATTCAGCAAATTTACAAGCAATTGATTTGCTTGATATTAATTTTGATTCGACTTTTTCTGCTCAACTGCATGGCGATATTTCTTCTGCTGGCTCAATTATTATTAAAAGTCAAAATGGCTTGATAAATAATGCTAAAATATTTGCAAATAACAATATTAATCTTGTTGCAAATGGCAACCTGCTAAACAATGGCTCAATTGTTGGCGATAATCTGGCTATCGAAATCGCAGGTAATTTTATAAATAATCAAGAAATATCACTTAACAACAATTTAACGATTAAGGCTAATTCTGTAGAAAATCAGCAAAAAATTCTCGTCACATCCGCTAATTTAACGGCAAAAAACCTAGTTAATTATGCTAATTTATTGGTTGCAAACAATTTAACTGTAAATGGAGATAGTTTTGTTAATCAACAAGTTTTAGAAGTTGGTAAAGATGCTAATTTTTGGTTAAGCAACAGTTTTGTTAATAAGCCGAATTCTTTGTTTTATGCTGGTGGTAACATTAATTTATTTGTGGCTAATTTGTTGCAAAATCAAGATAATGCCATCATCTATGCTAACGGCAATTTGGTTATACAAAAAGATGTTAACAAAAAAAATCTATCTTTACTAGAAAATGTTTTTGCCACTCTCGAAGCTGGTCAAAACATTAGTGTTTATGCTGATAGAGTAAATAATCGTGGCATCGATTACGATGCCGATCCTAATGGTTTTTATGGTTATAATGTGCTTTATCAAGTGCCACAAAATGCTCGGGGAAATGGTTTTATGGCTTTAATGTTTCAAGATATAGCGGTTGGCACTCTCAGAACCAAGTGGGCCAAAATTACCGCTGGAGCAAATTTATCAATCAATAATGCCACTATTAATAATTTTGGTAGTTCCATTTCTGCTAAAAATAATATTGTTTTTAATAATTCATCTTTTAACAACCAAACTTCTTCTGTAATGGCAAATAATCTTAAAAGCACTTATGGCAAATATTGGTATACAAAAAGTTGTAAAATGGGTCGATGGAATTGCAAAACCTATTATAATCAAGCCGATCAAACAGCATTTTCTTCGGTTTTGGTGCTTTCAAAAGATGTGGCAAATTTAAAAGCAGGCAATAATATTGTTATTAACAATGCTGGCTATGTAAATAATGGTTATTTAAATAATTCTGTTGGGTTAAAGCCAGTTTTGTCTAGTGCTAATAATGGCAAAATTGCTATCAATAACAACTCTTCGCAACTTGATTTATCTTTATTTGCTGAAAGCCCATTTTTTATTAAACACATCAATAATAACAGGCCTTTACTAGAAACTAGATTGCAATTTATTGATAAAGAACAATTTGTGATTAGTGATTATTTTTACCAAAAACTCGGCATAACTAGACCGGTTGCTGTTTTAGAAAATAATTTGCCAAAAGATGATGTTTTGTCGATTATTGGCGATGGTTTTGCTCAAAATCAATTAATCATTGCTCAATTGCAAGATTTATTGCCGAATACAGAAAACCAACAATATACTAACGATAATTATCAACAAATCATCGCTACATTAGTTGATAATGCCAAAATAGAGGCAGAAAAATTAAATTTGCAACCCAATCAACCTTTAAACAATCAACAAATTAGCAACTTGACTCGCGATATTTTATGGTTTGAACCAAAAATGGTGCAACAACAAAAATACTTAACCCCAGTTATTTACTTGGCGAATTATCAAGAAACCGATTCTGCTAATTCTTTGATTTTTGCTGGCAATAACATTGAAATACAAACTCAACAAGATCTGCTGAATTTTGGCAATATTACAGCAAACAACATTAGCATGGTGAGTGCAAATAACATCGAAAATAAACCGCTGGCAAAAATTATGGCGAAGCAAGATGCTGTTTTGTTGGCGAGTAATAATATTATCAATTCTGCTTTTATTTTTGCTAACAATAATTTAACTGTGAAGGCAAAAAATATTGTCAATGCATCTATTGTTAACACCAATCAGCAAAATTTATTGCAAAACCAGTTTTATGTCAATCAGGCAACAGAAAAGCTCGAAACTTTTTCTAGCATTGTTGATGTAGCAACAATGCTAGGCAAAAACATTAATCTTGAAGCAGAAAATAATATTACCAATCTATCTGCCAATATTTCTGCCGATCAAAACTTGTTAATGCAAGGCAATAATATCGAAATCGGCACCTTAAATTTGGTTAATAGTCAAACTTATAAAACTGGCTCGGGCAACAATTATATGCAAAAAACTATTACTGAAAGTCGCAATGTGGCAAGCAATATTTCGACATCAGAGAATATGCAAATAGTTGCCAACAATGATTTTATGTTGCTTGGCTCAAATATTGAGGCAAAAAAAGATTTAAATATATCGGCAGAAAACACAATAAACATTAGTGCGGTGGCAGATTATACCAATATCAACATCAGTGGCAAACAATATAGCGAATGGTTGAAAAAAAGATTTTTCTCTAACCACGATATTATTGTTAATAAATCTGCTAATCTTTCTGCAAATAACATAAGTTTATCTTCTGGAGATAATAGTTATGTGGTGGCAAGTAATGTTAATGCTGTCAATGATTTGCAAATTTCTGCTGGAAATGGCAATAATTCTGCTGATCTATATTTGTTAAACGGCATTGATATTGATAGTTTATACACACAAAACACTCAAATAAAATACGGTTTTAGTTTAAAAAATTCTGCCACCACCGCAGTGGCAACTTCAGCGGTGGTTGGCACAACTGCAACTGGCGGATTAGGTTCGCCAATTGCTTTATCGGCAGTGGTTTTGGCTAGTTTGCTTGGCTCGGTTAATAAGCAAAAAAGTATTTCTACTAGCTTAAATTATCAAGAAAAAGCTATTGCTAGCAATCTTAATTTTGGCAATAATTTATCTTTGTTTGCAAGCAATAAAATTAGCATTTCATCTTCTAATCTTAATTTTTCTGCTAGCAAACCAGAAAATTTTGCTAATGTGATGATTGTCGCTAAAAATTTAAATATTGTCGATGTTAAACAAACTAATATTAACGCAATAACCTTGCAAGAACACGATAATTATTGGCAAAAAAACGGTAGTTATGGCGAAATAAATCAACAAATTGCCGAAGGCAATATCAATATTTCTAATCTGCAACAAGCAAAACTAAATGTTAATAACATAGAAAATATTTTTGCTAATCACAATGATTTTTATGATTTCTTAACAAAAAATCATACCACCAAAATTGATAACGAAAAAACCGTCATTAATTCTACTAACCGATCTTTAACCGATGCTGGGGCGATGCTTGTTGCTATTACTTCCGCCGCAGTTACCGCAAATGTTTTTTCTAGCTTTGTTGCCCCATCTGCAACCGCCACTTCTTCTGCGGTAACTACCACTAGTTATGCTGGTATGCTGAGTAATTATTTTGCTATAGAATCGGCAAAACAAGGAGCGATAATTGCTTCCGCTTCAGCTTTTAATAGTGGGGCGAGTGTTTCTTTAATAAACAATGAAGGTAATTTTGATAATACTTGGCAAGATATAAATAGCAAACAATTTGTTCAAAATCTTGCCATTGCCACAATTAGCGGTGGGCTTTCTGCTGGTTTTTCTGCTAAATTATTATCACAAAATCTTGCCATACAAAACACTCAAAATATTGAAAATGTTTTTACCAAAGCGGCAATAAATACCGCTTCTACTTCACTTTCATTTGCTTTGGTTGAGCAAAAAAATCCACTAAATATTTTAAAGCAAGTTAGCAAACAAGAGGCTGTTTTTGCTTTGGCAAATCTTGGGGCAACTGAAATCGGCAATTTGGCACATCCGCACAATCGAGTTAATCAAGCACCAATCAATAGTGACATGCAACTTGCTTTGCATGGAGCCTTGGGTTGTTCTGCTATGGTTGCTTTAAATGCTTCTTGTCTTGGCGGAGTTGCTTCGGGAGTTTTGGGCGAGGTTGTGGCAGAAAATGCTTATAAAAATGGTATATCTTCACAAGGAGCAGTTGATTTGTCTGGCTTGGCAAGTGTTGTTGCTATTAACAATGTTGATAATAAAAATTTAATACTGGTCGATAGAATTGCTAAAAATTCCGCGAGTAACAATGCGGTTAAAGTTTGGTTGCATAATGTTGCTTTTGGTAATTATCATTTGTCTATTAAGCTTGAGCCAGAAAATCAAGCAAAATATGCTAACGATGCGAGATTTCAAAATATTGATAGCGATAATAAACGATTTGCAACCATTGGAGCTGGCCCAGATAATTTAGATATTCTTAAAATTCCGTCAGATTGGCTTGGCAACCTTAATGCTGGTGAAACTGTTTTGGGAGTTTTAGATGGTATTAATAGAGCAAGAGATATCGATATCACCAACAAAGTTTGGGAATCGGAAAATTTGGTGCCAAAAGAACTGGATGATTTTTATATTAATAAACTATTTGCTTTAAATGCAGGCTACAACAACAAGGTTGGTTATGAGCTTTTTCCAGATAAAAGAGATGAAAATTATAATTCTAATTCTTATGTGACGGGTTTATTAATAAAAGCCAATTTAAAAACCAATATTTTGCCTATGGAGCCAGTAATTATTACCGCAGAAGAATTGCAAGATTATGGTGATAATTTTCCACTAAAGCCAAGATTTTATTTTATGATTTCTAAATACAACACCCCTGGCTATAAAAAGCCTTTAACGAGCAATTATTTTAACCCACTTTATTTAAATTCAAGCATTGACAATAATATTATTAACGAAAAATATGTTTCGCATTTATAATACCAATTTCGATCTAATACCATTTCTACTAATTAAAATCATACTTCGATCTAAATTTCCTGCAACTAAAGAAGGGGTGGCGGGAGAAGCGAGGGCGGGGTAGAGTCGTTTAGCCGATCCTCTCTCCCGATCAGAATTCCCCTTCTTGCAGAAGGGGTGGCGGGAGAAGCGAGGGCGGGGTAGTGTTGGGAGAAGATCGCAGATGTTTTTTTGAAAGAAGATCCTATCGTGTATTGCCGACACTACCCCGCCCGCTATCGCGGGCACCCCTTCTAAAAAAGGGGAATTTTGCACCGCATTCGATCTAAATTTCCCTTCCACGGGATGAGGAATTTAGATCGAAGTGTGGCTTTAATTAGTGGAAATGGTATTATATCAGTTTATGATATAAATCAACAAGCCAAGGCAGTATTTTATAAATAATATACATCGAAGCATAGATAGAAATTAACACACCAACAAAACCAATAATAATACCAAGAAATATAACCAGACCATCTCTTGCCAAAATGCCAAAAGAAATCAATAAAATACCGATGCCCGGCACATAGTTAGAAAGCGGAATTGGCAACAAAATAAAACTAGAAAAAAGTAAAATAAAACCACCTGTAAATTTTTCACCAAATTCAGAAAACATAAACAATAATCTGGGTTTTAAGATTTTTTCAACCCAATAAATGATAGTGACCGATTTTTTGACAAGCAAAGCGATGGTTTGCCTTTTTAGTTTATGATTAGCAATTCTTTTTGGCAAAACAGGGTGCTTATAACCAACTAACATTTGATAACCAAAAATTACTAAAGGTATAGAAATGATACTAGGAAAGGGCGGTGGAGTTGGAATGATAATTCCTAAGGCAAAAAACAACAGCAGCAAGCCAAAGCCACTTTCGCCCATAGAAACAACAAAATCGCCTATACTAATTTGATCGTTATTTTCTTTGTGTCTAGTGAGTTTTTTGATTGCTTGAAAATTAATTTTATTTTTAGGTTGATTATTATTCACTATTATTCTTTTTTATTATTTTCTTCATTTTCATTGAGACCTTTTTTGAGATTTTTAATGCCTTTACCAATATCTTGCATTACTTGTGGCAGTTTTCCTGCTCCAAACAGTACCAAGATAATTACCAAAATCAAAATTAATTCGCCAGTTCCGATAGACATAAATTTATAAGTTAAGTTTAAAAAAATCAACCAATTCTTGCCATTCTCTTTGGCTTAAACCACTACTTTCTTGCGAAACTGGTTGTTGATGTAGTAGTTTTTGTAAAACTGTTAAAGCATTTTGAGGAAAACTTTTAGCATTTTGTTGATAATTGACAAAAGCATTATAAGAGTGCGGAACCCATTTTTTAACAATATCTAAAATTATTTCTGCATATACTCTTATTTCGTATTGAGCATGGCTATCTGCTCTTAATTTTAAGAAATGCAGTAGGTTATGAAGATTTATTTTCCAATACCATTGAGTGTAGCAATTTAAAGTAAGATTCATTCTTGCTAACTCCCTAGCTAAACCCTGCTTATCTTTGTTTAGTTGTTGCCCGTTGGCATCTTGATTAATGAGATTTAAATAGTTTTGATAACAATGTTGACTATCTTGAATAAGAATATTTAAAACTTCTTGTTGCTCGCTTTCGCTAAGAGTGTTTTCGGCATTTCTGCCTTGATGATTAATGCTCGATTGTGCCGATAAATGTTGTGTTTTTGGAATATAAAATTCTTCTTCTAAAATAGAATAACGAGCAGAATATTCGTTGATACTTGCCGTGCGGTGCCGAACCCATTGTCGAGCGATAAAAATTGGCAATTTGATGTGTAATTTAATTTCGCACATTTCAAACGGAGTGGTGTGTTTATGTGCCATCAAATAATTGATTAAAGCGATGTCGGCACTTGTTTTTTTAGTGCCAGAACCATAAGAAACCCTCGCTGCTTGCACCACCGAAGTGTCGTTGCCCATGTAGTCGATAACCCTTACAAAACCGTGATCTAAAGCATAAAAAGGTTGATATAAAATTTCTTCTAATTCTGCAGAAACTGGCCTAATGGTTTGATTTTTTTGTTGAGTGAGATTGTTGATTTCGTTGATCTGTTCTGGTTTAAGAGTCATAAAAAAACAAGATGTTGAAAAAAATATTGTTGTTAATCATAATTAGGTGAATTTTAAAAATCAAACTTATTTTGGGACTGTTGCATAACTTTTATTGATAAAAGTGCTTGACTTGAAATTGCTATGGGCATAAAATATGATGCTAAAAAATGTTTCTTTTATTTTTTTCTTAGAAATAAAATTTTTTTAAAGCAATGTTGTTAAGTAATTTTAATTTAAAACATCTTTAAAAATCAAGTGCGAAATCTATTTTTTACCAACATTTTGTTGGCTTTTTTCAATAACTAAAATAACTAAATTTTAATTTTAAAACTTAGTTAAAATTTTCTACAACCTATGACAAAACGACTTTCTGCTAAGAAAAAACTTAGCCGTAAACTTGGTGGTAATCTTTGGGGCAATGCCAACGATTCTTTCATTAAACGCAACTACCGCCCTGGTCAGCACGGTGCCTCGTCTAAAGGCAGATCTAGTGATTATGGCAATCAGCTTAGAGCCAAACAAAGATTAAAATTTTATTATAATGTTTCAGAAAGACAGTTTTTTAATACTTTCCAATTAGCTCAAAAAATGAAAGGCGATTCAAGTGAAAACTTTATTGCTTTGCTTGAAACAAGGCTAGATGCCGTGGTGTATAGAGCAAATTTTGTGCCAACTATTTTTGCTGCTCGTCAATTTGTTAGTCATAAACATGTTTTAGTTAATGGTGAAGTGGTAAATATCGCTTCTTACAGATTAAAAGTTGGTGATGTTGTTTCGGTAAAAGCCAAATCGCAACAATTGGCTTTGGTGATTGAAAGCACTCAAAATCAAAGAACCGATGTTCCTAGTTATTTGTTGCTTGATAAGCAAAATTTTTCCATCAAATTACAAGAAAAACCTGTATTTGCTTTAGTGCCTTATGCCATTAAAATGGAACCACATTTAATTACCGAGTTTTATTCTCGTTAATTTTCTTTTTATCTACTTGCTTTTTTAGAGTTTTTTTAAAAAAGCAAGTATGTTTTATTTTTTATGTTTCGTCTTGCGATTGTTGGTCGGCCCAATGTTGGAAAATCAACTTTATTTAATAAATTAGTTGGTAAATCTTTTGCCATAACCAGTAATGTTTCTGGCACCACAAGAGATCGTAAAGAATATATCGGCAACATTGCAGATTTAGAATTTGTAGTAATCGATACCGCAGGTCTAGAACAAGATTTAAAAACAGAAATATTAGCCGAACGAATGTTAGAGCAAACCAGGCTGGCAATTTCTGGTGCCGATGCTTGTTTTTTTTTGGTTGATGCCAAAGTGGGTATTTTGCCAACCGATGTGATGTTTGCCAACTGGCTACGAAAACTTAACAAACCCACACAATTGCTGGTTAATAAGGCAGAAAACTTTTCTGATTATGTTTTTGATAAAGAATTTTATAAATTAGGTTTTGGCAAACCTGTGGCGATTTCTGCCGAACATAAATTGGGTTTCGATCAGCTTTATTATTTTCTTTCTCCTCTTATTTCTGATTATGAACAGAGTTTTTCTGCTTTGCAAGACGAACAGCAAAAAAATTTATTACAAATCGCCATTATTGGCAGGCCAAATTCCGGAAAATCTAGCTTGCTAAACTATATTTTGCAAGAAAATAGGCTTCTTACTGGCCCAGAAGCTGGCATCACTCGTGATTCTATCTCGGTTGATTGGCAAATAAATGGCAATCCTGTGCGATTTATCGACACCGCAGGCATCAGAAAAAAAACCAACATTTCGCAAGATCTCGAAAAACTTTCGGTGCTTGATAGTTATCGAGCCATCAGGTTTTCGCAAGTAGTTATTTTGCTTATCGATGCCAACACTTTACTTGATCACCAAGATGTTGCTTTGGCGGGGCAGGTGCTAAGAGAGGGCAGGGCATTAATTTTTGCCATCAACAAAATCGATACAGTGCAAATAGATAAAGAGCAGTTCATTAGGCAAGTAAGAAGCCAACTACAACAAATTTTTGCCGAAATTGATGGTGCTCCAATTTTAGGAATATCCGCTAAAAACGGTTATAATGTGGCAAAATTGCTTGATCTTTCTTGGCAAACATTTAATCAGTGGCAAACCTATCTCAACACTAGCAAACTCTGCATTTGGTTGCAAGATGCTGTAAAAAATCATCAGCCTAAATTGCATAAAGGCATTAGCACCAAGTTAAAATATGCCACTCAAATTAAATCTAATCCGCCCACCATTGCTGTTTTTACTAATCACATTAAAGCGGTGGTTGGTAATTATCAAAAATATTTGGTAAATTCGTTAAGAGAATATTTTAATCTCAAACTTACTCCGATTCGCTTGGTTATTCGCAAAAGCGATAATCCTTTTGCTAATAAAAAAGAAAAAACTTTTTCAAAAAAAACTCATGGCAGTTGATTGTTTAAAAAATTTTGGTTGCACTGTTAATTTTGCAGTAAAATCTTTGTCTGATTCTTCTGAATTTGTTCCGCAAGCAGATAGTAACTACTTGTTTGACCCCACCACCACTTCTGCAATTTTGGCAGGTTTTGCTTTTAATCAAAGAGTTTTGGTGCAGGGTATGCACGGCACTGGCAAATCTACTCACATCGAGCAAGTGGCAAGTCGGCTTAATTGGCCGTTGTTAAGAATCAATTTTGATTCACAAATCACACGTCTTGATTTGGTTGGTAAAGATGTTATTAAATTAAAAAACAATAAACAAATCACCGAATTTCAAGAAGGTATCATTCCTTTTGCTCTTAAAAATGGTTTTGCTTTGGTTTTAGACGAATATGATGCCATCAAAACTGATGTTTCTTTTGTTATTCAGCGATTACTAGAAGAAGAAGGTAAATTTTCGTTGCTTGAAGAAAACGAAATCATCACTCCGCACCCAAATTTTCGTCTTTTTGCCACTTCTAACACTTTGGGAGCGGGCGATGATTTAGGCATTTATCATGGCACCAACCTGATTAATCAAGCTCAAATGGATCGCTGGAACATTGTTGCTTGCCTGAATTATTTAAGCCCAGAGCACGAAATTGCTGTGCTACAAAAAAAAACCAAACAAAGCAATATCGATGTTGCCACCATTAAAATGATGGTAAAAATGGCTAACACCACCCGAGAAAGCTTTAAAAATGGCGATCTTTCTACTTTAATTTCACTTCGAACTTTAATTTCTTGGGGCAAAAATATTGCCATTTTTGGCTCGGTAAAACAGGCTTTTGTGTTTAGTTTTTATAACAAAATTATCGACGATGAAAAGCCTCTCATTGCCGAGTTTTATCAACGAATTTTTGCCGACGAAATTTGAGTTTGTGATGCGGTTTTTGAACCCTCCCAAAAGCTAATATTTTCTCGATCTCATCACCCTCCCCCAAGAAATTTATTTTACGGGAGGGTCGAAATTGCAAAGCAATTTCGGGGAGGGGTAAATGATATTATCAACAAAACTAGAATTTGAATTTGTGATTTGATTTTCCGCCCCCTCCCAAAGTTTGCGATGCAAACTTTTGCCCTCCCTCAAGGGGAGGGCGATGAAATCGAGGCAATATTACCGTCCTAGAATGTGGTATTGCTTGCCTCAAAAAGAAAAACCAGATTCGATAAGGCTTTTCAATGCCTCATAAATTGCTGATTGTTTTATTTCATAACCTTTTGACTCAAGATAAAGGCAACCTCCTGTTGAAGAAGTAATTTTACCTGTTGAATCATTCCAATGTATTCTTGAATATTGATACCATGGCGAGTAGTCTGGTGAATCTGGTTTGGCACACAAGACAAAACTCTTGGCACCATTACACTTTTTTTCAATTATATGATGCATTGCTTTAATTGTGCTTTCAGCATAGTTGGCTTTGCTTGAAAATATTTGATTTTTTTCATGACCGGTTTTGCTTAATATCACATATTCTGGTGTTAATATTTTATATAAAATTACTGTTAATACACTTGGCAATATATCGTTAATTAAAGCATCTTCGGCAATATATGCTATCTTTTTTTGTATTGAAATTTGATAATCGCATTTTGGATAGGCTTGATCTATTTTGTCTTTTTCTAATTTTTGTATTTCTAAATTTTTTACCACATCAAAAAAATAATGACAAACACTTTTGATACTGCGAAGACTTAGTGCATCTTCTGTTTTAGCTTCGTCAAGATAGCCTTGTATTAT
>CANNFC010000018.1:0-21151 GCA_947503755.1 Rickettsiales bacterium
TTATTATTTTTTAATTTATACAATATTTTGTAAAACATCGAGTAAATATTGGTTTTCTTGTGTGTTGCCAATACTAATTCTTAGGCAAGAATCTAAACCATAAGCCACCATTTCTCGCACAATAATGTTGTTTTCTAGGAGTTGTTGATTAATTTTTTGAGCTTGTTGTTTACTAAAAAAATCAACCAAAACAAAATTTGCTACCGAAGGATATTGCTTTAGTTGATTAAAATTACCAAAAAATTGATTAAATTTTTCAAGCCAATAATTGTTATGATAAACCGATTCTTGCAAAAATTCTGTATCTTGCAAAGAAGCAATAGAAGCAACCTGCCCAGCACCGTTAACATTGAAAGGTCCTCTTATTTTATGTAATATTTTTGCCACATCTAAACTACTATAACACCAACCAATTCTTAACGATGCCAAGCCATAAATTTTTGAAAAAGTTCTAGTAATCACTAAATTTTGATATTTTTCTACCAAATCAAAACCTTGATAATAGTTTGTGTTAGTTACAAATTCTTGATAAGCATGATCTATCACCACCAAAATATTGCTTGGCACTTTGGTTAAAAAATTTTCTAATTCTTGGCTAGAAACATAAGAGCCAGTAGGGTTGTTGGGGTTAGCAATAAAAATAATTTTGGTTTTACTAGAAATGTTGGTTAAAAAATTGTCGAGATTAGTTTTTAAATTAGTTTCGGGCACTTTTATTGGTTTTGCTCCAACTTTTTGTGCTGAAATTGGATACATTAAAAAGCCATATTCACTATATAAAACTTCATCATCAATACTGGCAAAAGCACCGCTTAATAACGAAATAATTTCATCAGATCCTGCACCGCAAACAATTTGTTGTGGGTTAATATTGTTGATTTCTGCTAAACAATTAATTAAATCAACACAATTACCATCTGGATAGCGAAAAAGTTTTTCAGCATGTTTTTTATATGCCTCAACAGCTTTTTTACTAGCACCTAAGGCATTTTCGTTAGAAGAAAGTTTGATTACTTGTTGGTGCTTGTTGGTTGATTTTCCTGGCACATAATTAGCAATATCAAGTAAAAATTTATTAGCTTTTAACATATATTATGATTTGTTTTGTATAATTTTTAGCAATAACTCAACATTAGAAATTGGGGTTTGCGGTAAAATACCGTGCCCTAAATTAAAAATAAATGGTTTATCAGTAAAATTTAATAAAATTTTTTCTACTTGCTTTGTGATTTCTTTTTCATTACCAAAAGCCAATAAAAAATTATCAAGATTTCCTTGTAAAACCACCTTTCGTTTAGTAATCAATCTATTAGCATAATCAAAACTAATAGATTGATCTAAAGCTAAAACATGACAATTAACTTGTTGTAAAAAATTTTCATAATT
The DNA here is from genome assembly GCA_947503755.1 of Rickettsiales bacterium. Classification (GTDB taxonomy): domain Bacteria; phylum Pseudomonadota; class Alphaproteobacteria; order Rickettsiales; family UBA1997; genus CAILUF01. The sequence goes on from CANNFC010000018.1 coordinate 1,387, forward strand.
AACTCCGATATTTTTTGGAAAATAAATAATAGGAATTTCAGGATAGTGTTGTAAAAAATAATCTACTATTTTTTTAGCAGGATCAATAATAAATTCTTGCATTTGCACACAAGGCAAAATACCTGCCCAAGAGTCAAAAATTTTAATAATATCAACACCGCTTTTAATTTTTTGTTCTAAAAACAAAATAACCGCTTCTGTAAGTAAATTCAATAATTTTATAAACTTTTCTTTTTCGCTAGTGGCGATTTGTTTTACTTTGTCAAAATTTTTTGCCGAACCACCTTGCAACATATAACAAGCTAAAGTAAATGGAGCACCTGCAAAACCAATAAGAGAGGTTTGTTGTGAAAGTTTTTGTTTAGTTAAAGAAACTGCTTCAAATATTGGTTGTAATTTTTGCAAAAAACCATCATTTATGTTTATTTTATCGAGATCTGATAAACAAAAATCAGCCAAAATTGGCCCATGATTTTTTAAAAAATTCACTTTAATTCCTAAAGCATCGGGAATTACTAAAATATCAGAAAAAATAATAGCTGCATCAAAGCCAAATCTATCAATTGGTTGCAAAGTTACCTTGCTTGCTAAAATTGGATTGTAACATAAATCTAAAAAATTCTCTACTTTATTTCTAACTTCTAAATATTCTGGCAAATATCGGCCAGCTTGTCGCATTATCCAAACAGGCGGTGAAGGGTAGTACTGGTGATTTTTTATTACATTAAGAATTTTATTCATTTATATTTTTATTGATATTAGTGTTGTGAAAATGTCAATAAGTGTGTTATTAACAAGTTATTAACATTTTAATAAAATTTTTTGCTAACCATTGTAATCAACAAAATTAAAACTTGCAAACAATAATTTACTTATTTAAAATGGCAGTTATTAACAATATTTTTTTAGCTAAAAATGAGTTATTAACACTTTGATTTTGTTAATAACTTGTTAATATTTACTTATAACCTGTTTATGAAAAAATAAATTGTTAATAAGTGGTGAGTTGTTAACAAAAGTAATCAAATTATTCACAAAAATGAAAGCACGAATTGTTAATAAGTTAACACAACATTTTCAACCAAGTTTTTTGCAAGTAATCGATAATTCTTCTGCTCATAGTGGTCATTTTGTTGCTAAAAATAATTTTGGCACTCATTTTAAAATCATCATTACTAGCCAATTTTTTGCTAATAAAACCAAAATACAAGCCCACCGCCACATCAATAAAATTCTAGAACAAGAGTTTTTAGACGGTCTACATGCTTTAGAAATTAAAATTTTAATTTGTTAAAAAACCCACTTGTATTTAAAAAAAGTTGAATTTAAAATATTTTTCTTATATTTTTTAAAACTTTGATTTTATTCTTATGTTGGTAGTGCAAAAATTTGGCGGAACCTCGGTTGGCAATATTGAAAGAATTAAAAATGTTGCCAAAAAAGTTGAAGCCGAACTTAATAAAAATAATCAAGTAATAGTTGTGGTTTCGGCAATGTCTGGGGTTACCAATCAATTAGTTGATTATTGTCATCAAGTTTCGAGTTTAATCAACAATTCTGCTTTAAGCGAATATGATTCTATTATTGCCACAGGCGAGCAAATAACTTGCGGTTTGTTGGCTTTGCAATTGCAATCTATGGGTTATAAGGCCAGATCTTTCTTGGGTTGGCAAATTCCTCTTGCCACCGATAATGTTCATAGTAAAGCCAGAATAGATGAAATAAAGGGTGAAGTTTTGTTAGAAAGTTTAAAACAATATCAAGTAATTGTGATAGCTGGTTTTCAGGGTATTAATTTTGAATCGCAAAGAATTACCACTCTTGGTAGAGGTGGCTCTGATACTTCGGCGGTGGCAATAGCGGCCGCTGTAAATGCCGATATTTGCGATATTTATACCGATGTTGATGGTGTTTACACAACAGATCCAAGAATTACCGATAAAGCCAAAAAACTCAATAAAATCACTTATGAAGAAATGCTAGAAATGGCATATAGCGGTTCAAAAGTTTTACAAACTCGTTCTGTAGCCATGGCGATGTCTCATAATGTGAAGGTGAGAGTACTTTCTTCTTTTGAAGAGGTCAACGAAAATTCTGGAACAATTTTAGTTAATAATAATCAAGAAATTATGGAAAAAAGATTAATTACCGGCATTAGCTATTGCAAAACCGATGTGAGAATAACTCTTTCACAAATGCCCGATCACCCAGGTTTGTCGGCAAATATTTTTGGTGCTTTGGCAAATCAAGAAGTTAATGTTGATATGATTGTGCAAAATATTAGTGCTGATGGCAAAAAAATAGATATCACTTTCACCGCTAGTAAAGATGAACTAGAAAGGGCTAAAATCGGCATTTATGGCATTAAAAACGAGGTTAATTTCACCGAATTAAAAATAGACGATAACATTGCTAAAATCTCGGTAATTGGTGTGGGTATGATTAGCCATTCTGGGGTGGCTCATACTATGTTTAAAACTTTAGCAGATAAAGGTATCAATTTATTATTAATTTCTACTTCTGAAATCAAAATTTCAGTGTTAATTGCCAAAGAATATGGCGAATTAGCGGTGCGAATTTTACATGATGCTTTTGGTTTAGAAAAATAATATTGTAAATAAAATAGCATTTAACTATTTTTTATTTTTTGTAAAAAAGCTACTTGCTATTTTGAATATGAAACTCTAATATTAATATTTTATTATCGTGCCAAATATTTTGGCAATTTAAATTTTAAGCTTTAATCAACACTAAAAAACATGGCAAGCAATTTAACCATAATGGGCAGTAAAGAAATTTTATTGGTAGCAGAAAATATAGCACACGAAAAAGGTATTTTATTGCAAGAAGTAATTGAGGCTATGGAAGAAGGCTTAAAATCCGCCGCTAAAAAAAAATACGGCTCCCATCTTGATATCGAATGCAAAATAGATCGTAAATCTGGTCAAATTAAATTATTCAATAAATTACAAGTTGTTGAAGATGATGTCGAAAATTTTGATAACCGCAACCATATCACAATTTCGCATGCTAAACAAGAAAACCCCGATGTTGAAATTGGAGATATTGTTATTCAAGAATTGCCGCCCATCGATCTTAGCCGGGTTGTGGCTCAAGTGGCTAGAAACGAAATAATAAAAAAGGTTAAAGAAGCTGAAAGAAGCAAAGAATATAAAGAATTTAAAGACAGAATTAGCGATATTGTTTCTGCGGTGGTCAAAAAAACTGGCATCAAAAATATCGTTATGGATATCGATGGTTACGAAGCTGTTTTGCATGAAAGTGGCCTAATTCCTAGAGAAAACTTTAAAGTAGGCGATCGTGTTCGTTGCTATATCGAAGATGTAAGGCAAGAAATGATCGGTGCCCAAATTTTTCTATCCAGAACTCATCCGCAATTTTTAGTAAAACTTTTTGAACAAGAAGTTCCCGAATTATATGAGGGTAACATAGAAGTAAAATCGGTAGTGAGAGATGCTGGTTCAAGAGCAAAAATTGCCATCTATTCTCGCAGAGACGATATTGACATTGTTGGTTCTTTTATTGGTGTTAGAGGCAGTAGAGTGCAATCGGTAAGCTCCGAATTAAAAGGAGAAAAAATCGATATCATTAAATGGTCTAGTAATGTGGCTGAATTAGTGATTTCTGCTCTTATTCCTGCTAAAGTTTCTAAAGTTGTAGTTGATGAAGAAAACAACCTAATCGAAGCGGTAGTAAGCGAAGATCAATTAAGTTTGGCCATCGGTAGGGGTGGGCAAAATGTTAAATTAGCATCGAAATTAGTTGGTTATAAAATCGATATCATGACCGAAGAGCAAGAATCGGCCAGAAGAACCACCGAATTTAATCAGGCATCTAAATTGTTTATCGAATCTTTAGATGTTGAAGATATGATTGCTAACCTATTGGCTAGCGAAGGCTTTTTAACTGTCGAATCTATTGTTGAGGTCGAAGTTTCAGAAATTGCTTCTATCGAAGGTTTTGATGAAGATTTGGCTAAAGAAATAAAAAATAGAGCAATAGATTATCTACAAAAAATTGCATAATAGTTTTTTGATTGTAAAATTTCATAAACTATTTTAGCTTGGGCGGTCGTGGCGGAATTGGTATACGCGTAACGTTGAGGTCGTTATGAGGTAAAACTCGTGGAAGTTCAAGTCTTCTCGACCGCACCATTAACAAAGTCTTTAGGTAAAAAAGCTTTTAAAATTTTAAAAACTAAAACATTATGAAAATTTTAGCTATTAAAGAACAAGCAAACGAAAGTAGAGTTGCCATTACTCCAGATTTAATAGCAAAATATCAAAAGCTTGGCATAAGTGTTTATGTTCAAGTAAATGCTGGTGTTTTAGCTGGTTTTTCTAACGAACAATATCAAAAACAAGGGGCGGTGGTAGTTGAAAATATCAACGATATTTTACCGCAAGTTGAGGCAGTGTTAAGTGTTTCTTCTGCCGAAATAGATTTTTCTTTATGCAAAGAAAATACGCTGTTTTTATCAATTCTTAACCCTTTTTTTCACCCCGAATTGGTGGCAAAATTGCAACATCACCAAATAAGAGCCATCGCTTTTGATTTAATGCCACGAATTACTAGGGCTCAAAGCCTTGATGTGCTATCTTCGCAAAGCAATTTGGTTGGTTATCAGGCTGTTTTAGAAGCAACCAATCATCTTAATAAATGTTTGCCGATGTTTATGACCGCTGCCGGCACGGTTGTGGCTGCCAAATTTATGATTATCGGTGCAGGAGTGGCGGGCTTGCAAGCAATCGCCACTGCTAAAAGGCTTGGTGCAATTGTTTGTGCTTTTGATGTGAGAAACCAAGTAAAAGAGCAAGTGCAAAGTTTGGGGGCAAAATTTATTGAAGTTGCAGATGACAACAAATATGATGGTGTTTATGCCACAGAAACTAGCCAACAATATCAAGAAAAACAGCAACAACTTTTGTTGCAACACATTAAAAATCAAGATGTAGTTATTACCACGGCTTTAATTCCGGGTAAAAAAGCCCCAATCTTGTTAAACGAACAGTTGGTTTTAGCAATGAAGCCAAACTCGGTGATTATTGATTTAGCGGTTGCCAATGGTGGTAATTGTGTGTATAGCAAAATAAATGAAGTTGTTGTGCATAATCAGGTGAAAATAGTTGGCTTTGCTAATTTAATCAATAAATGTGCTTACGATGCCAGTAAATTATACAGCAAAAATTTATTAAATTTTTGCGAATTAATTGTTGATAAAAATAAACAACAATTTTATCTTGATATGCAAGATGAAATCATCAAAACAACTTTAATACCATTTAAAACAAACTAAATTATGTCTATTAAGCTTGATATTACTAAACCAGAAATGTTAAAACCAAAAATTGCCATCTTTGGTGTTGGTGGAGCTGGTGGTAATGCCCTTAACAATATGATTATCGCTAAGCTCGAGGGGGTAGAATTTGTCGCCGCCAATACCGATGCTCAAGCTCTAATTCATTCTTTGGCCAATATTGAAAACAGAATACAGCTCGGATTTAGCACCACTGCTGGCTTGGGGGCTGGTTCTTTCCCCGATAAAGGCAAGGCGGCTGCCGAAGAAAATCTAGAAGAAATTACCAAATATCTTGATGGTTGTCATATGGTTTTTATCGCGGCAGGTATGGGCGGTGGCACTGGCACGGGGGCTGCTCCTGTCATTGCTAAATTAGCAAAAGAACGAGATATTTTAACTGTGGGAGTGGTGACAAAGCCATTTCATTTTGAAGGCAAATATCGTATGCAAATTGCCGAACAGGGCATTGAAGAATTAAAAAAGCATGTAGACACTTTAATTGTTATTCCTAATCAAAATTTATTTCGCATTGCCAATGAAAGCACCACTTTTGAAGCTGCTTTCAAAATGGCCGACGATGTTTTGCATGCTGGGGTAAGAGGGGTTACCGATCTCATTACTATGCCGGGTTTGGTAAATCTTGATTTTGCCGACATCAGAACCATCATGACCAAAATGGGCAAAGCAATGATGGGAACTGGCGAAGCTTCTGGCGAAAATAGGGCAATTAAAGCTTGTGAAATTGCCATTTCTAATCCTTTACTTGACGACATTTCTATTAAAGGAGCAAAAGGAGTTCTCGTCAATATGACAGGCGGTCCAGATATGACTTTATTTGAAGCCGATATTGCAGTAAGCACCATCAGAAAAGAAGTTGATTCTAATGCCAACATTATTTTTGGCACTGCTTTTAATGAAAATATGAAAGGTAAAATCAGAATTTCTGTGGTTGCCACCGGCATCGATCAAGAAGAGATTAAAAGAGAAACCACCAAAAGCGAGTCTAAATCTTTTCGTTTTTCTACCGCAACAACTAACAAATCTTTTTTTGATCCAGGAATTCCTAGCAAGCCAAAGCAACAAGAAGTAACCGAAATAACCGATAAAAATTTTCAAACTAAAAAATCAATTACCGAAAATTCTGCCAAACAAAATATTTCTCAACAAAATCAAGCAGAAAATATCCAAGAAGATTATTCTGATCAAAATTTAGCAGAAAATTTTGCTAACAAGCAGTTTTTAGAAGAAGAGACAGAAGAAGATTTTGTGATCGATACAACAGTGTCAACAAATAAAAAACAACCACAAATCGCCAAAAATAAAGAGTTTTTTGAAGAAATAGAGCAAAGCTCGGTCAAAAAAGAATCTTCTGGTTTTAGTTTGTTTAGCTTTATGAACAATAAAGAAAAACCTGCCGAAAATCAACATAAACCGCAAAATAAAGGAGTTGCTAAAAATCAAGAAATTGAGTTAGAGCGAAAAAAACAACAGTTTTTCGGCACTATTTTTGAAGACGAAGAAAAAGATCAAGAACAAAACAAGCTTGATGACGACATTATCAATATCCCAGCCTTTTTTAGAAGAAAAAAATGACCCAAATTTATCTAATCTCACCACCTAAAATTATTTTGTCTGAGTTTGTTGTTTCTTTAAAAAATGCACTTAGCACCAATTTTGTGCCTGTTTTTCAATTAAGACTCAAAGAATATCAAGAAATTGAAGTGGCTAAAATTGCCAAACAAATACAAAAAATTTGCAAAGATTATAATTGCCAACTTATTTTAAACGACTATCCAAATATCGCTCTTAGTCTTGAGCTTGATGGTGTGCATCTTGGCAAAGATGATGCCAAAATTGCCGAGGTTCGCAAGCAAGTTCCCGATTCTTTTACTATCGGAGCGAGTTGTTATAATTCTAAACATCGGGCAATGCAAGCAGGAGAGGATGGGGCAAACTATTTAGCTTTTGGGGCGTTTTTTCCGACCACTACCAAAAAAATAGAATATTATGCCAATGTTGAACTGTTGCAATGGGCAACCGAATTATTGAATTTGCCGATAGTGGCTATTGGTGGCATTAATGCTAATAATTGTTGCGATTTAGTGGCAAACAAGGCCGATTTTTTAGCAGTAATTTCTTTTGTGTGGCAACATTCTTTGGGCGAAAAAGTTGCTCTGCAACATCTTCATTCTGCCATTAATAACATATGACAGCAAATAATTTATTAGAGTTCGATATTATTATCGTTGGTTGTTCTTTTGTTGGCATGACCACCGCTTTGGCGGTAAGTAAAAGGCACAGTCATTTAAAAATTGCAATTATTGAAAAGCAAAATATTTTTGCCAGCTCAAAAAATAGCGACGGCAGGGCATATGCTTTATCAAAATCTTCTCTTGATCTTTTGCAAGAAATTGAGGTTTTACCGAGCATTCTTAACAATTCTGGCTTGATTCAAAAAATTAATATCACCGACGGCTATTGTCCTTATGTGTTGCGTTTTAATGCAGAAAATGAGCAAAAAAATGACAAGCAAAACCCTTGCCAAACCATCAATTATTTAGGCATCATCACCGAAAATCATTTGCTTTTTGAAGCTTTAAAAGAAAAAATCACTTTACAGCCTAATCTTACTTTTTTCTGCCCCAATCATTATCAAAATATCAGTTTTCACCAACAAAAAGCGGTTGTTTTACTAGACAACAACCATCAAATAACGGCACCTTTGCTGTTGTCTTGCGACGGCAGGTTTTCTGCTTTACGCGAAAAATTTAATATTTATACTTATCGCAAAAATTATCAGCAAACCGCTATTGTTTTTAAAATAAAGCACACTTTAAGCCATCAAAATATCGCTTTTGAAAAATTTTTTAGTGGCGGGCCATTGGCAATGTTGCCTTTGTCAGATAGCCATCAATCTTCTATTGTCTGGATTTTACCTCACAAAAATGCCGAATTGTTGCTTGGTCTTGACAAGGCTAATTTTTTGCAACAATTACAAAAACAATGTAGTGAATTGGGTGAAATCGACATTATTTCAACAAAATTTTCTTACCCTTTAGTTGCGGTGCAGGCCGAAAACTTTGTGTATCAGCAAATGATTTTATTGGGCGATTCGGCTTGCGGTGTTCACCCTATTGCGGGGCAAGGCTTTAATTTGGCTGTAAATAATTTGCAAATTTTGCTAAAATTATTGCAAACACAAATTTTTGCTGGTCTGCCAATTAATCAACAACAATTCTTGCAAAATTTTGCCTCTCAAGCCAAAAAGCAAAGCACACAAATGCTGTTTGCCACCGATGTTCTTGATAGTTTATTTAAGCAAAACTCTCTTTTGCTTGGTGTGGCAAGAAAAATTGGTTTATTTGCTGTAAATCATAGCAAAATTATGAAAAATTTTTTCATAAAAACGGCAGGTGGTAAATAATACCATTTACACTAATTAAAACCGCACTGGGAGTCGATCTCGATCTGAATTACCCCTTTTGTAGAAGGGGTGGATTTTTCTGTGACAGCAAAAAAAGACCATTGCCGACACTATTTTGAAAATAAACAAACCAATTCTATTGACTAATTATTTCTTGTTGCTTAAAATTTACCCTTATTATATTATCTGTGGTTTAGTATTTTATCTATTATCATTCATTATCGCTATCTATGAATTTGGCAAATTTAACATCATATAGCCCAACCGAGCTGTTATTTTTCTTGTTTTCTTCCATCTTAGTTTCAAGCTCTTTAATTGTGGTTTTAAAGCAAAATATGGTGCATGCCGCGATGTTTTTGATTTTGGCTTTTTTTAATGCTTCTGGTTTGTTTTTGCTAATTGGTGCCGAATTTATTGCTATGCTATTAATTGTGGTTTATGTTGGGGCGGTTGCTGTGTTGTTTTTGTTTGTGGTGATGATGCTTAACAACGATCAAGAAATAGTCTTGCAAATCGATCGTAAAAAACCTTTCCTTGCTTTAATTGGTGTGATTTTGTTTATCGAAATATTTTTGTTTATTCAGTTTTCTTCTATTGGCAGTTATCAACCAAAAATTGCCTATGCTATCAATCAAAACATTAGTAACACTCATAATATTGGCAATGTTTTGTATACCGATTTCATTATTCCGTTTCAAATAGTTGGTTTAATTTTGTTTGTGGCAATGGTGGGGGCGATTGTGCTTACTTTGCAACCAGGCAATCCTTTGGCAAAAAAGCAAAATATTACTCAACAAGTTGCCCGCTCTAAAAAAGATGCCCTAGAAATTGTTAAAGTGGCTTCTGGCTCTGGTATTAATCTTTAAAATATACTGTTTATGATCAATCAAATTCCGCAAAATTATTTTGTTATTCTCTCTGCTTTGATGTTTTGTATAGGGGTTATGGGCATTTTTCTTAACCGCAAAACCATTATTTCTGTGTTAATGTCTATCGAAATTATGTTGCTTGCAGTCAACATCAATTTTGTGTCTTTTTCGTTATATTTGCAAGATGTTGCTGGGCAAATATTTAGCATTTTTGTTTTGGCAATTGCGGGGGCGGAAGCGGCGATTGCTTTGGCTATTTTGGTGGTTTACTTTCATAATAAAGGCAACATCGAAATTGTTCAGGCATCTTCTCTTAAAGGTTAAAAATATCAATGGTTTTTATCAGGTTTTGTCTATTTTTATTGCTGTATTTTTGTGGTTTACAAGCCTTTGCCAATCAAAATAACGGCGGTTATTTGTTAGCAAAATCTGCCATTTGTAGCAATCAAGAGAAATATTACCCGCAAATTTTACAACAAACAGAGTTAAAAAATCCCAAAGCAATTTCTAGTTTGCCAGCTTGTTTTAGTCAAAATCGCAATTTAATTTTTCAAGTGGCGATGATTGATCCTAGCTATTTTCAAGATGCTTCCGATATTTTAAGGCAAGACAAAATTTTTATTCAGCGACTAATCAAAGTTAAGCCAGAAGTTTTGGCTTATACTGCTCCAGAAGTAAGGGGTAGTGCCAATTTTATTGCCGAATCGGCTTTATTAAGTAGAGATGTTTTAAAGTTTGCCTCTTGGAAATTGCTAGATAACGAAGAATTTATTAATCAAATGGTCAATCTCGATGCCGATAATTATCGCTATGCCTCTGATCGAGTAAAAGCTGTTGAAAGAATTGCCATTGATGCTTTTAGCGACAATGGCTTGTTGTTAGAATTTGCACCAAACAATATTAAAAGCAATCTTGAAATTATTAAAATTGCAGTTTCTGCTAGCAAAAATGCCATTAATTTTGCCTCAGCGAATTTACAACAACATCCCGAATTGTTAAAAATCGTTAATAGCAATCAAATAGATATTGAAAAACTTAACACTTTTTTGCTTGAAAATTATTTGCTAAGCAACGAGCAATACAAAAAAATGCAATATTTTGGTAATAAAGGTAAGTTTTTTGGCAAAAATCAATTAATCGATCACAGCTTTGTTGGCAAATGGCACATCAAACTTGCCTACGATAAGGCAGAAGTTGGTGTTTTAAAAGAAAATTGGCAACTTATCCCAGTGTACCATCGCAATTACGAACAATCTTGGCGAGAAGATTTTAAATTTCAGCCCGATTTAATAAAAAGAATTGACGGTTTTTTTGCTAAACGAAAAATTAATAAAAGAATTATTGACAATCTTAAAACCACTTTTCTATGGAAAGTAAAAAATAAACCAGAAACTTTTGTTTTTAATCTCTATAATCTCACCGAAGCAAGTGAGTCAATATTGGGTTCGCAATTTGCCAATATTACTTCTCTTACTGCGATTGCACAAAAAACCGACAAAAAATGGGTTTTGTCGGTGATTGAAGTTATTTTTGCCAAAGATATGCAACTTACCACCGATTTTACTATTGGTCACAAAAAATATGAAGTTCTCGATTTGTTTAGCATTAATAAATTGTCAGAAAAAAATCCAGAAATTATGGTAATTTTTAAGGTTGAAGATAAGCTCAACGACTATTTGCAGGTTTATTTTCAGCAAGAAAACGGCAAATATAGGCTATTGCATCAAACTTTAAGTCGTCCCGAGTTTTTGATGGTTGATGATTAAACTCTATATTGAAATGCTTGTTCAAAATAATACAAGTGTATTATTTTGAACTTAGCTATTGCAATTATAAAAGAAATAATAATAATAAAAGTTAGTTGAGGGTAATTTAAGTCTAAAATATCCCTTGAGCTATATTAATTTTTCAAATTGGGGCATGGCTAAAAAGAATATTTTAATTGTTGATGATGAGATAACACAATGTAAGATTATAAGTAGATTTATTGAAAATTTAGGGCATAATTATCTTGTTATTAATAGCGGTTTGCAAGTGGTTGATTTTTTTATGAATAAAAAATTAATCAACGATATTTCTTACAAAGATATCGACATTATGTTGCTTGATCTTTCTATGCCCGATCTCGATGGCTTTACTATTTTAAAACAAATTAATTCTATCAGAGGCGAGTTGCAAGTAATTGTGCTTACTGCCAATCAAGATATTAATTCTGCTATTGCCGCCATTAATTGCGGTGCGATCGATTATATTGTAAAAGGCGAATCTGACATTTTTGCACGTATCACCGCTTCTATCAATAATGCCATCGATAAAAGAAATTTAAAATATCAAATCTCTCATCTTACCAGAAAAATTAAAGATCAGGTTTCGTTTTCTGATGTCTTAGGGCAAAGCGAAGTGATTAATCAAGCGGTAAAAATGGCAAAAAAAGTTGCCAACTCTAATATTTCTGTGCTGTTGGAAGGTTCAAAAGGTTCTGGCAAAGAGCTTTTTGCCTCTGCTATTCATGGCTCAAGTCAAAGATCTGGCAAGCCTTTTGTGATGGTTGATTGCGAAATGTTAAAATATGGCAGTGGCGAAGAAGAATTATTTGGCTCAGAAAAAAACTTTATTGATAATAGTTTTAAAAAAATTGGTAAAATACAAGAAGCCAATAACGGAACTCTTTATCTTAACAAAATAGATGCTTTACGCCCAGAATTGCAAGTTAAATTGCTGTGTTTTATGCAACAAGGTGAGTTAACTTTTAACAACAGCAAACTTCCTTTGCGATATAATGTGCGAATTATTGCTTCTACCATAAAAGATTTGCCAGATTTAATTAAGCAAAAAAAGTTTCGAGAAGATTTATATTATCGCATCAATACTTTTTCTATCAAAATACCAAGTTTAAAAGAAATGGGCGAAAAAGATATTGGCTTGTTGATTGAGAATTTCTATCGCAATTTCGCCGTTCATGAAAACAAAAAAATTAAAGCTATTTCTACAGAAGCAGTTTATTTGTTGGAAAATTATGAATGGGAAGATAATATTCGTCAATTAAAAAATAGCATCTTTCGTGCGGTTGTGTTGTGCGATGGCGAAATTATTAGGCCAGAGCATTTTCCGAATTTGGTTTATAAAGAAAATAATAACATCATTAAAGCAAAATCAAACATCAAAAAAAGCTCTGATATGAGTAGTGAATTGATAGATATTTTCGATGATGATGGCAGTTGCAAATCTCTTGATCTTTTAGAAGAAGAAGTTATCAAAAGATTGGTAAATATTTATAACGGTAACTTTTCGGAAGTGGCAAAACAACTTAACATTGGCAGATCAACTATTTATCGTAAACTAAAAATATCAGAAAATGCCTAAAATTACCACAGCAGTTTTTCCGGTTGGTGGCTTGGGAACTCGCTTTTTGCCTGCAACCAAAGCCATGCCCAAAGAAATGTTGCCCATTGCTAACAAGCCCATCATTCAATATGCTTTCGAAGAGGCAAAGCAGGCAGGTATCGAGAAATTTATTTTTGTGACTGGTAGAAATAAAAATACTATCAACAATCATTTTGACCATGCCTACGAGCTTGAAAATAATTTGCATTATGCAGGCAAAGAGCAAGAGCTTGAAAATGTGATGAGCTGGATGCCAAAAGCTGGGCAAATTTGTTTTGTCCGACAGCAAAAACCTCTTGGTTTAGGTCATGCCATTTCTTGTGCCCAAAATTTTTTACCTAAGGACGAGCCTTTTGTGGTGATTTTAGCCGATGAATTGTTGATGCCAAGTCAAAATAGAGCAAAAAATTTTTTAGCTAAAATGCTTGATTTTTATTATCGGCAAAATCATAATTGTAGCGTTGTAGGAGTTGATGCGGTAGAAAAATCGCAAACCAATAAATATGGCATTATTGCTGTTGATAATGCAAAAAATAATGGTCTTATTGTTGATATGGTTGAAAAACCCAGTCCAAATCTTGCTCCTTCGAACTTGGCAATTATTGGTCGATACATTTTACAGCCTAAAATTTTTGAATATTTAGCCAAAACTAAGCAAGGCAAAGGCAACGAAATTCAACTTACCGATGCTATGCAACAAATGTGTCAAGATCATCCTTTTTATTATCAGCAAATCAATGCTCCTAGGTTTGATTGCGGTAGCATTTTGGGCTACATCGAGGCAAATATTGCTTTTGCTGTCAATGACAATGCCATTTCACATGAAGTAAAAAAAATTATTACTAAATATTTATAAAATTATGTCAAAAAAAACTGCCATTGTTTTTCCGGGTCAAGGCTCGCAAATTATGGGTATGGGCTTTGATTTAGCTCAAAATTTTTCTGTTGCCAAACATTTATTTGCCGAAATAGACGAGCAACTAAAATTTAAACTAAGCACTCTGATGTTTGAAGGACCAAGCGAAGAACTTACCAAAACTCAATATGCTCAACCCGCTCTTATGGCTGTTTCAATGGCAATTGTCAAAGTTTTGTTAAATGAAACAAAACTTTCTTTTAGCTCTTTTGCCAATCTCACCGCTGGCCATTCTTTGGGCGAATATTCTGCCCTTTGTGCTAGTGGTGTTTTTGATGTAAAAACCACCGCTTATTTATTGCAAATTAGGGGATCGGCTATGGCAAAATGTGGCGAAAAAACTCAAGGAGCAATGGCGGCCGTTTTGGGCGGAGAGTCAGAGCAAATCGCTGAGCTTGCCAAAAAAGCCAGTAGTTTTGGTGTTTGTCAAGTTGCCAACGATAATGCTGTGGGGCAGGTGGTTATTTCTGGTGAAAAAAAAGCTATCGATTATGCTATGTTAATTGCCAAAGAATTTGGAGTAAAAAGAGCAATTTTATTGCCGGTGAGTGGAGCCTTTCATAGCGAACTAATGCTTGATGCCAAGCAAGAAATGAAGCAAGCTTTACAAAACATTAACTACAATCAATCGCAATCGCCTGTGGTTGCCAATATTACTGCCCTACCCATTGTTTCTGTTGCTGAAATACCAAATTTGCTTACCAGTCAAATTACTGGTTCGGTTTTGTGGCGACAAACTAATTTGTATTTTGCACAGCAACAAATTGAAAGAATTATCGAAATCGGTTCAGGCAAAGTTTTGTGTGGTTTAGCCAACAAAACCTGCCCGCAAATCGAAACCTTATCTCTACAAAATAGCCAAGATATCGCTAATTTTTTAGCTTCTTTATAAATTGCACAGCGGTTAGGTTAAATTTATTATAGCACTCTTGAAACCTCCCCTCCTGTTGCTGAAAAACTTTTGGCACAAACAAGTATAGGAGATGGCAATTCGTTTCCGTGATTCAGCAAAAATTGTTCTACTATTGCCATAATTTTTTCCACAAAATCATCTTTATTAATTGGGCCTGGAAATTCGATCGTGGCTTGCAAACACTACCCAGTCGGGCTTCGGCCGCCACCCCTTCTACAAGAAGGGGAATTTAGATCGAAGTGTAATTTAATTAGTGGAAATGGTATTAAATACTATGCTAGAAGAAGCCTTGTTCATTATGAAATCCACTAAATAAAAATTAAAAATGATTTCGTTCTTTATGCATTTAAATATGCAAAATGGTATTAAACATGCTATCACAAAAATTCAGCACATTATAGAAAAAAAGATATTGCAGTTTTAAGATTTACTAATAAAATATTTGATATTTTAAAAATTAACCAAAATATTTTGTTTTAATGCCAATTAATATCGCTAATTCCTATATTTTATCGTTGTTAGTTTTTTTGCCGTTGCTTGCTGGCTGTTTGTTGTTGCCTATAAAAATTAAAAACAATCTATTTTATTATTTTTATGGCATTTCTATTGCCATAATTGAGCTGATAATCGCTGTTTCTTTAATTTTTAAATTCGATTTTAGCAACAAAACCAAATATCAATTCATCGACAAATTTTCTTTAATTGACAAGCCAGAAATCGTTTATCTTGTTGGTCTCGACGGCTTATCTTTTTCATTAATTTTGCTTACTGTTTTATTAATTCCTTTCTGTCTTTCTCTTAGCATTAACTCTATAAAAAGCAAAGTAAAAGAATTTGTCATTTGTTTTTTATTTATCGAAACTTGCATTATCGGCTCTTTTGTTGCTCTCGATCTTTTTGCTTTTTACTTCTTTTTTGAAGCAAGTTTGGTGCCAATGTTTTTTATTATCGGCATTTTTGGTGGCGAAAATCGAGTTTATGCAACTTATAAATTTTTCTTATACACTTTAGCGGGTTCGGTGTTTTTCTTGGTTGCCATTATCGCTCTTGCTTTATATTTTAACACTGCCAACATCGAGATTCTTGCTCAGGTCTTACCACAAAAACTACCACTTTCTTTTCAAAAACTATTTTTTGTTATGTTTTTGGCTTCTTTTGCCATTAAAATACCAATGTTTCCAGTGCACACTTGGTTGCCAGATGCCCATGTGCAAGCCCCCACTTCTGGCTCAATTTTATTAGCAGGGGTGCTAATAAAAATGGGGGCCTATGCTTTAATTCGCTTTGCCCTACCATTTTTTCCGCAAGCCGCCAAATATTTTGCTAATTACATTTTAATTCTTAGTATTATCGCCATCATTTATGGCTCAATTGTTGCTTTAGCTCAAGAAGATATGAAAAAAATGATCGCCTATTCTTCGGTAGCTCATATGGGCTTTGTTACCTTGGGCATTTTTAGCTTTACTCAACAAGGTATTAGCGGGGCGATTATGCAAATGATTAGCCACGGTTTAGTTTCTGCCGCCCTATTTATTTGTGTCGGGGTAGTTTATGATCGTCTTCACACCAAAAAAATAGCCGATCTTGGTGGCTTAGCTCACCGAATGCCAAAATTTGCTGTGTTGGCTTTTATTTTTACTATGGGAGCAGTTGGTTTGCCTGGCACCAGTGGTTTTGTTGGCGAGTTTTTATCAATTATAGCAGTTTTTTCTGTCAACAAAATTTATGCTTTTTTAGCTGGCTTGGGTGTGGTTTTGGGTGCTTTATATATGCTAATTTTATATCGAAAAGTTTGGCTTCAAGAAATTACCAATCACAAAGTCAACAAAATATCCGATTTAAATTTAGCCGAAAAAATAGCATTAATCACCTTGGCAAGTTTAGTTATTTTATTTGGCTTCGCCCCTAATTTGGTTTTGCAATTTTTTAATGATTATTCTTTAAATATTGCCAATATTTTTGTTTCTTAAATCTAGTTTTTAACATCATGAATTTTCAGTTTTTGATACCAGAGCTAACTCTTATTATAGGTGCTTTTTTGCTACTTATTATCGGGGTTTTCTACAAGCAAAAAACAATGTATAGCCAGCAAAATCTTACAATGTTTTTGCATTTTTTTGCACTCATTGTTGTTGGTATATCTTTAGCTTTTTCTACTAAAAATTTCATCGATCACGAACCAATTTTTAGTTCAATGCTAAAAATAACTCCAATTTCTTCTTTGGCAAAAACTATCACTTTATTATTGTTGATGGTGGTAACCTTAATGGTTATTCGTTATGTTTTAGAAACAGAAAAATTCGGCCCAGAATTTTTATCTTTACTGTTTTTAGCCACTGTTGGCGGTCTACTTATGATTTCTGCAAACGATTTCTTTGTGCTATACACAGGTCTAGAGTTGCAGGCTCTTTCTTGTTATGTTTTGGCTTCTTTTAATCGTTGGTCGGTTAAATCTTCTGAGGCGGGCATCAAATATGTTATTTTGGGCAGTTTAGCTTCTGGCTTATTGCTTTATGGCATTTCTTTAGTTTATGGCTATAGCGGTAGCACAAACTTTGCTCAAATCAGTCAATATTTAAGTGCTTTTAACAATGAAAATTTCCCGCCAGTAGCTCTTATTTTTGGCTTTGTTTTAATAGCAGTAGCTTTATTTTTCAAAATAGCTTCCGCTCCTTTTCATATGTGGGCTATCGATGTTTATGAAGGTGCCCCAACTGCGGTAATCGCTTTTTTCGGCACGGTAATAAAATTTACCACTGTCATTGCCATGGCAATTCTTATGATAAATTTATCTCTGGTAATTTTAGCAAAAGTTTTGCTTTTGGTCGGTTTTATTTCGGTTGTCATAGGCAGTGTTGGTGCCATCGCTCAACAAAACATCAAAAGGCTTTTTGCTTATAGTTCGGTAGCAAATGTTGGTTTTATTTTGCTAACAATTTCGCCTTTACAAAAAGAAATTTTTCCCAATGTTTTAATCTATACCACCATCTATTCCTTTATTTCTGTGGGCTTGTTGGCATTCCTCAACCTTATTTTAAGTGCCAATCACCAAGAATCCGACCTAGAAAATCGTAAAATATTTAGCATCACTGCCCTTTCTGGTTTATCAAAAACCAATCCTATAATTGCTTTTTGTTTGGCAATATATTTCTTTTCTATCGCCGGAATTCCTCCTTTGGCTGGTTTTTTTGCTAAATTTTATGCAATCAAATCGCTAATTATTGGCGGAAATCTTCTTATTGCAATTATGGTTATTATTTTTACTGTGATTTCTGCTTTTTACTATCTGCGAATTATCAAAATTATGTATTTTGACCAGCCAAACAACATAATTGTTCTTGATGATTTTGCCAATGCTAAATTTGTTATTATAATTTTTGCTATTTTCAATCTTACTGCTGTGTTTTTTATCGAAAAAATTGAAAAAGCCATCTATTCTTTTTTATAAAACAAATCCATGATCATCAACTTTACTAAACAAAGCAACAAACCATTGCAAGGCGAAATATTGGTTGCTTCCGATAAATCTATTTCTCATCGCTCGGTTATTTTTGCCTCTTTGGCTTATGGAATTAGCAAAATCTATAATCTTTTAGAAGGCGAAGATGTATTAAAAACCATCTCCGCCCTTAGAGCAATGGGGGTTGAAATTGAAAAAAAATCAGATCACTGGCAAGTTGTTGGAGTTGGTTTGTTTGGTTTAAATGAGCCAAATTTTGTGCTTGATATGGGCAATTCTGGCACTTCTACTCGGCTTTTGGCTGGTTTGGTTGCCACACGAAATTTTACCACTTTTTTTAATGGCGATGCCTCGTTGCATAAACGGCCAATGCAGCGAATCTTTACCCCGATGCAACAATTTGGGGCTAAAATATTGGCTCGACAAAATAACTTATTGCCTTTTGCAGTGGTTGGCAATGACAATGCTATGCCAATTCATTATACTATGCCCGTTGCTTCTGCTCAAATTAAAAGTTGCATTTTATTATCTGCACTCACCACAAAAGGCAAAACCACCATTGTCGAGCCAGAACTTTGCCGAGATCACACCGAAATTATGATGCAACACCTAGGTTTAAAACTTGATATTACCAGCAATAATTCAGGCAAAACCATTGCTTATCAAGGCTTGCAAGAATTTAATTCTAGCAATTTTTTTGTGCCTGCCGATATTTCTTCTGCTGCTTTTTTTATTGTGGCCGCTTTGATTGTTGAAAAATCTGATATTGTGCTTAAAAATGTCGGTATCAACCCGCTTCGCACCGGCATTATCACTAGTTTGCAAGAAATGGGGGGCGATATCACAATTTTTAACACTCAAATTTTAAATGGCGAATTGGTTGCCGACATCAGGGTGCAGGCCAGCAAATTGCAAGGCATCAATGTTTCGGCTAGTCGATCTGCTTTTATGATTGACGAATACCCAATTTTCGCCGTTGCTTGTTCTTTTGCCAAGGGCACCACCACTATGCACGGTTTGGCAGAACTAAAAGTAAAAGAAAGTAATCGACTAATGATGATTGCCAACAATTTGCAAAATTGCGGGGTTAAGGTTGTGGTTGGTTCTGATTCTCTTGAAATCACAGGCGGTGTTTCACCAAAAAAAGAACCTGTTAAGTTAGCAACTGCACTTGATCACCGCATTGCTATGTCTGCCCTTATTATGGGGCTAAATCTCGACCATGGCATACAAATCGACGATGCCACCCCAATAAACACCAGCTTCCCACAATTTTTTGATATTCTGAAAAACTTTCTTTAAAACCCAAATAGCATAACAAATCAATTCTTTTTTTAGCACAGGCAATTCAGATCGAATGCGATTTAAATTCCCCTTTTTTAGAAGGGGTGGCACGAAGTGCCGGGGTAGTATTGGGAGACTATCGCTGATGTTTTTTCGAAGAGATCTTATTCTCAAAATAAGACAGCCAGTTAAAAA
>CANNFC010000019.1:0-17951 GCA_947503755.1 Rickettsiales bacterium
TCGTTGCGGTAGCACGACTAAATATAATAGTGTCGTTGCGGTAGCACGACTAAATATAATAGTGTCGTTGCGGTAGCACGACTATTTTTTATTATAAAATTCTCTGTCTGTATAGGTATACAGACAATCGTTTTTTAAAGTTTTTATCTCAAAAATCTTTCGTTATAATTAGTTTTATTATTTTTTTCTATTTTGTATGCAGGCAATACTACTCAATAAAACTGGCAACCCAGAGTTTTTCAAAATAGAAAAAAAAGAAGATCCTAAGCCAAAAAAAGACGAAGTGATTGTGCGAAATATGGCGATTGGTGTTAATCATATCGATGTAGCAATAAGAAAAGGGCAATATCAAATGCCAGCTTTACCTTTGGTTTTAGGTAACGAAGCTTGCGGTATTGTTTCGGCTGTTGGTAGTGAGGTGGTTGATTTTAAGGTTGGCGATCGAGTTGCCTATGCCACTTCGGGTATTGGGGCTTATGCCGAAAAAACCGCTGTGGTTGCCAATTGTTTGGTTTTGCCACCAAAAGAATTAACCGACAGCCAAGTGGTGGCGGTGTTGTTGAAAGGTTTGATGGCACATACTTTGCTTTATCGAGTTTATCATGCCAATTTGGTGAAAAGAGTTTTAATTCATGCAGTTGCTGGTGGGGTTGGGCATATTTTATGTCAGTGGGCGAAGCACTTAGGAATTGAAGTTATTGGCACTGTTGGCTCTGACAAAAAAATTGATTTTGCCAATTCTATTGGTTGCAATCATGTTATTAATTACAAAACCAGCAATTTTGTTGAAGAGTTAGGCAAAATTACCAACTATAATGGGGTTGGCATTGTTTATGATTCTGTGGGCAAAGATACTATGCTAAAATCTCTAGAATGTTTATGGCCGATGGGTATTTGCATTAGTTATGGCGAATCTTCTGGGGCGGTTGAGCCAATAAATTTAAATCATCTTATCGATAATTCTCTTTATTTATGCCGTCCGAGTTTGCCTATTTTTAAAAATAATCGAGCCGAACTTGCCATAACCGCAGAGCAAATTTTTGCTATGGTAAAAAAAGGCATTATCAAGCCAAAAATCACCGAATTTAATTTTAAAGATATTGTCAAGGCTCATCAATTGTTTGAAAACCGCACCAACATTGGCTCTGTTGTGCTTACTTTTTAATTTTATATGTCTTTTTTGTATCGGCGATTTGTTGACAATAAACAAAGCTGGTGCTTGTCGAACAAGCTAGGAATGGCGGTTGACGAAAACGGCAATAATATTCCGTGGTTTAGCTATTCTGCTGTTGATTTTTTGCAAAAATATTGCCAGCAACACCAAAATTTGCAGGTTTTTGAATTTGGCTCTGGCTCTTCTACTTTATTTTTTCAAAGGAAAAAATACCGCACTTTTAGTCTTGAAACTAGCAAAACTTGGTTTAATATTATCACTCAAAAACTTTCTGCCCTTATGAGCGGAGCTTGGCAAGAAAATTATTTTTCAAATCAAAATAAAATTAATGGAGCGGTGGTTTTTTTGCTAGAAAATGCCTATCAAAATCCAAATTATTATCAGTTTTTGCCACAAAATTTTAACAGCAAACAACAATTCGATATTATTTTGGTTGATTCTTTGCATCGCTTGCAATGTGTTTTGCATAGTTTAGAATTTTTAAAACCAAGTGGTTTATTGATTGTCGATGATTTTGAAAGAAAAAATTATCACAAAATTGCTCAATATTTAACCGAAAAAAATTTTTATCAGCAAAATTTTATTGATTTGGCGGTTGGGCAGTTAAAAATTAAAAACACAGCAATTTTTTGCAAAAATTATTGACAATATTACAATTAATTTTACAATAATTAAAGGTTAGGCGAATGTTTATAAAATCTTTGAAAATATTATTATAAACATAACTCGATAAATCATCCAAAAGGCAGTTATATAAAATTCAAAAAACAAACCTTGTCTAGGTTTTTTAATAACAACAAATGTAACAAAAGTTATGCTTGAAATAGCAAAAAGAGTCATTGATGGCATATGCCATTGGGTTAATAAAAATCATTTACAAAAATATCTAAACGAATTTAATTTTAGATACAATACAAAAAACTTCAAGAATAGTCAAAAATTTATTATATTTCTAAGTAATTTGAAAGCCAGTTTAAGTTATGATGAGTTGGTGTGGTAGATATGGAAAATAATATTTTAGAAAAACTTACAATTGAATTTCATAATACAAAGCCAGTTGAAGTTATAGATTTTCTTACAAGCATAAATGCCTTTAGAAAAGAGTATGAAGCAACTGTCAAAGCCGAAGGTTTTAAACTTGGCAATGATGATATGAAGCTTTATATTAAGGTTAAAGAAGGTTCTGTAATATGGGAGTATCTTATTCTGCGACCAGCTCAAGCAACCCTATATTTTATTGGCAATAAAATATTACATAAAACTTGGGATAAATTTAATCAAATATTTAGTAAAGTAAAGAGAGAAGAATCTATAAGCGACACACCAGCAGAAACATTAAATAATGCCAAAGAGTTTTTGCAACCAACAAGCAATGATCTTGCATCAAAAGTTAAAGTGTTTTATTATGAAGATAACGATAAAAAACTTAATCTTGAAGGCGAATTCTACGGAACCGAGGGCAGAGCTATTTTTAGTAAGATTGGAGAATTGATTTCTCACAAAAAATTACCATTAACAGATGAATTTGAAGATAAAGTTCTGCAATTATCAATATCAAACAGGCAAAATTCAACTGCGATAAGAGGTGTGATTGGAGATTTTGGTCAAGAGGATTATCAAATTATCTTTTCAAATAATATTAAAGATGAAATAAACAGGCAACAAAAACCATTCGAAGTTTATTATCTTGTTAATGGTAGTGTTAAAAGGTCGCCTAGTAATAATAAAATTGTTGCATATCATATCACAAAAATAGAAAAGATAGAAGTTTAAAAAATTGAAAATATTAAAGTTAATATTTTTATTTAACTCAATGTTTTTAAAGTTTATAAAGCCAAACAAAACACCATGACCACTAATTTTATTATCATCAGCACAACTTTTGCTAGCTTACAAAAAGCCCAAGAAATTTCGCTTGCTTTGCTTGCCCAAAAACTAGCAGGTTGCACTCAAATACAAAACATCACCAGTAGCTATGTTTATAACCAGCAAATCTGCACCGAAACCGAGTTTTTGCTTACCATCAAAACCAAGCAAAGCCTTTTTGCTAGCATTGAAAGCTATCTAACCCAGCATCATTCTTATGAAACACCGCAAATTATTGCCACTCCAATTAGCAATATTTCGCCAAAATATCAACAATGGTTAGAAAATAATTTATTGCCAAATGATTAATGCTAAGCCAATCAAATATTGCAGTCATTGCCAGCAAGAGGTGTTGAATTTACAGCATCAAGAGCAAGATTTATTTTTTTGTTGTAGCGGTTGTTTGTTGGCTTTTAAACTAATTAACAACAGCAATCTTAGCAATTATTACCAAATTCGCAACCAACAAAGCGCCGATAATTTTAACAATCTTAAACCAGAAGCCGATAATTTTTGTGATTTTTCTGATTTTTTTGTGCAAAATCAACAAAATAACTATCAAACCACCTTGCTGGTTGCCAATTTAAAATGCCTTGCTTGTGTGTGGCTAATTGAAAGCATTTTGGCAAAACAAGAAAATGTCTTGCTCGCCAAAATTAATGTAAGCAACAAATCGTTAAGCATCAGTTGGCAAGGCGATGTGGCGGAGGGGCAAAAACTCATAGCCTTGGTACAAAATTTGGGCTATACTTTGGCTCCATTTAATGTGGCAAACATTAATCAACAACAAAAATTAGAGCAAGAAAAATTGCTAAAAGCACTTGCGGTGGCTGGTTTTGGAGCGGGTAATTTGATGTTGTTTTCCATTGGTTTGTGGCTTTCTGATGTTAGCCAAATGGGTTTTTACACCCGTTTTTTGTTTCATCTTTTTTCTGCCCTCATCGCCGTTCCTGTGGCAATTTATTCGGCGAGAATTTTTGTGTTTTCTGCTTATAATGCTGTCAAAAGAGGGCAAGCAAATATGGATTTGCCTATTAGTTTAGCCATTGTTTTGGCCTGCATTGTTAGCTATTTAAACACTTGGCAAGGGCTTGCTTATGTTTATTTTGATTCGGCGGTGATGCTGATTTTCTTTTTGCTAATTGGGCGATATCTCGATTTTTTAGCTAAAAAAAAGGCTCAAAATATCGCTTCTGATTTTGCCCACCTTACCGCTGGCTTTGGCAGGGTTTTGTTGCCAAACGGCGAAATAAAAATTTTACCTAGCCACAAATTAAAACCAGAGGCTATTTTATTGGTGGCTTGTGGCGAAAAAATTTCTGCAGACGGAGTTATTATTTCGGGCATTTCAAGTGTTAATAATTTTTTGTTAAGTGGCGAAACGGTTAATGTGGCGGTTTCACCAAACTCGCTGGTCTATGCCGGAGCCATCAATTTAGAGGCTCCGTTGCAAGTGAAAGTTTTAAAAACCGCCCAAGATAGTGTTTTGGGGCAAATCATTAGCCTTGTCAATAACATTCAGTGCAGTAAAAATTATTTTGTGGGCATTGCCGATCGCTTGTCGAAGCTCTATACTCCGATCGTTCATTTACTTGCTTTACTTACCTTTTTATACTGGAAATTTTTTTTGCAACAAACTTGGCAACAAGCTTTAATGAATGCCACCGCTGTGCTAATTATTACCTGCCCTTGTGCTTTGGCTTTGGCGGTGCCGGTTGCCCAAACCATCGGCATTGCTAACTTGTTAAAAAAATCTATTCTCATCAAAAATGCCGAAGTTTTTGAAAAATTAAGCAAAATCATCACCATTGTTTTTGATAAAACCGGCACTCTCACCACTGGCAACCCAACTTTGCAACAAATTTTTATTATTAAAAATCAACAACTTATCACAATTGATTCAAGCAATTTACTTGTCAACCTTGCCTATAATTTAGCCAAACATAGCAAACACATTATTGCCAAAGCCATTGTGAAAGATATCAATTTTTTACAACAAGAACATTTGGCAATCACCGAAATTAGCGAAGAAAAAGGCTTGGGAGTGGCGGGTTTTTACCAAAATTTACCAATCAAACTCGGCAGTGCTAAGTTTTGTCAAATCGATTTCGACCATTTCGCCTCGCAATTGCCTAATTTAGCCAATCAACTTTGTTGTTTTTTTACTTATCAACAGCAACAGTTGTTGTTTGTGTTGCAAGATAGTTTAAAAACCGATGCCAAAGCGGTGTTGGCAAAACTCTCAACCAAAAATCTTATTTTGCTTTCGGGCGATAGAAAAGAAAATGTGCAAAATGTTGCTGAAAATTTAAATATTAGCCAATATTATTTCGCCTGCGATCCGCTACAAAAAGCCAAAATTTTGCAAGATTTACAGCAACAAAACCAGCAAATTATGATGGTGGGCGATGGCTTAAACGACTTGCCTTCTTTGGCTTTGGCAGATATTTCGGTATCTTTTTCTTCGGCTTTAGATGTTTCGCAAAAAACCGCCGATGTGATTATTGAAGGTTCAAAACTGCAACCGTTGCTTGATTTATTTGCTTTGGTGGCTAGCACAAAAAAAACTATGCACCAAAATTTGATACTATCTTTGTGCTACAATTTAATTGCTTTGCCTTTTGCTATGATGGGTTATGTTTCGCCATTGTGGGCCGCCTTGGCAATGTCTAGTTCTTCTGTTTTGGTGGTGTTAAATTCTTTTTTATTCAATAAAAAATATGGAAATCACAATTAATAATCAACAACAAATGAAAAAATTTGCCTACGATATGGCAAAACAAGCAACAAATAATCAAATTTTTGCTTTATTTGGCAACCTAGGAGTTGGAAAAAGTTTTTTTGTTAAGCATTTTATCAACCACTTGCAAACAGAAAAAACCACAGTGTTAAGCCCAACTTTTACTTTGTTGCAAACCTATCAAACCAGCAAAGGCGAGATTTTTCATTTTGATTTATATCGTTTAAAAAATGCTTTAGAACTAGAAAATATTGGTTTTTTCTTGCCTATTGCTAACAACATTATGTTAATTGAATGGCCAGAAATTGCCCTGCCTTTTTTGCCAAACAATATTACCAAAATTTATTTTAACAAGCTTGTACAAAGCAATATTCGACAAATTACTATTTTATGAACAAACACAACTTTATCAGTAACGACAGTAGCTATGGCTCAAGACTAGACAAATTCTTGGCTTTGCAATTTTTAAGCATCGATGCCAGCATTACCCGAAGCAAAATTCAACAGTTCATTAAAGATCGCTTGGTTTTAATTGACGATGTTATTGTTGACGATGTTTCGTACCAACTAAAAAATAAGCCTCAAAATGTTGCAATTGACTTGCCAAAAAGCAAACAAAGCCACTTGCTTGCTGTTGATATTGCTTTTGAAATTATCTATCAAGACGAGCACTTGCTGGTGATTAACAAGCCCACCAATCTCACTGTACACCCAGGAAGCGGTAATCAACAAAACACTTTGGTAAATGGGTTGTTATTTTCGCAACAAAAACTATCAACCAGTCAAGATCCAACTAGGCCCGGAATTGTGCACCGACTCGATAAAAACACTAGCGGCTTAATGTTGGTGGCAAAAAATGATCTCACCCATTTAAGATTAAGTAAAATGTTGCAAGAAAGATTGATAAATCGCACTTATTTGGCTTTTATTTATGGTGTCATCACTCCACGACAAGGAATGATTAATAAAAATATTTGTCGCAATGCCAATAATAGGCTAAAAATGATAACTTGCAAACAAACTGGCAAAACCGCGATTAGCCATTACAAAACTCTACAAGTTTTTGGTAATAATTTTGCTAGCCTGCTAGAATGCAGGCTTGAAACTGGCAGAACTCATCAAATTAGGGTGCATTTTGAATCAGAAAAACATTCTTTGATTGGCGATCAGCTTTATAATTCTTGCCAAAAAATGTTGCCAAGCAATTGCTCGGCTGAATTTTTTGATTATATCAAGCAACTAAAAAGACAAGCATTGCACTCGACCGCTTTAGAGTTTTTACACCCGATTACTGCAGAAAAAATGCACTTCACTTGCCCGCCACCAGAAGATTTGGCTAAATTGCATAGTTTATTAAATTTGCTGAATCAATAGTTTAAAAATCTAGTGCTAGCTGGTTCGGCGATGTCGAAATTGTTGATGCCAACTTGTAAAATGGCTAAATTTCTTTGCACCGCCCCGTTTGGCAAAAAGCGAAATAGGCCGTCGATACCGTTAAAACCTTTTCGTTTGGCAATTAAATTATTAGCGGTAATTTCGTTTTGATTAGCAACGATTTCGCTGAAAGCTAAAATGCTATCGTAGGCTATGCTAGAAAGACGAGCTGGCAGGTTTTTAAAAGTTTGCTGATATTTTTTTTCAAAATCTTGAAATTTTTTTGGTTCAGGGGCAACAAACCAACTGCCAAATAAATTACTGTCGTGTAAAGTGAGAGAATCGTCCCATTGATTGGTGCCGATAATTTTTAAATCTAATTCTTTGTTATTTTTGTTGTTGATGGTGGCAACTGCTTTTGACAATATTTTGCCTGCTTCTGGAATTAAAATTACTTGCGGATAGTTTTTATCTTCTTCATTAATTATTTGATCTTTTTTAGGAGTAATAGAAAGCGAAAAAGCATTAACCAACTTTTCTGCTGATTTTTCTAGATCTTTTTCGTTGTTATAAAATTCGGCAGTAATAAAATTGGCATTTCTTACTTTTATAAATTTTTTTAGATATTCGCAAATAAGTTTGCCATACTGATTATTAGGGGCTAAAATGGCAAAATTTCGCTTATTTTGACCAATGGTGTAATTAACGATTTGTTCTATTTGAGTTTCGGGCAAGATTCCTGCCACAAAAATACCGCCACCGTTTTCAAATATATTGCCTAGCATATTGATGTTGTTAGAAAAAGAAATAACGGTAATGGCATATTCTTTTGCCATGGCTTCAATATTGGCAATATTGTTGCTATAAATTGGCCCAATAACTAATTTAATATTGCGATTAATAACTTCTTGAAAAGCTTGTTTTTGCTCGGTAGGATCTTCTTTGCTATCAATAAAAACCAGTTCTAGTTTATGAAAACGGTCATTTTCAAATAACGAAATAACTGCCGAGTTGGCGATGTTTTGTGCAAGATCTTTGTTTTTGCCAGAGAAAGGTAAAAATATGGCGATCTTGATTTTTTCGGGCAGATTGTTGCCAATATTGTTAAGATTATAGGTTTCTAAATGCTTTGCTGTTTGTATTGTTGGAGTTGGAGTTTTTGTTTGTAGTTGCGAGTTGGTGGTTTTTGTAGTATTTTTTGCTGAATTTTTGAAGGTAAAATTGCCAATAGAGCCAAAATTATTGCAAGAGCATAAATAAAATAGGCAAAAAAGTAAAAAGATGATGGGTAAATTAAAAATTTTGTGCTGATTATTTTTTTTAACTAGCGACATTATACCATTTTCACTAATTAAAACCACATTATAACAAAATATTATATTCAGTCGTGCTAGACGCAACGACATGATTTTTGAGATAAAAACTTCAAAAAGCCTCTGCCCATATATCCATACAGGCAGATGCTTTTTGAATAAATAACTAGTCTTGCTATCGCAGCGACAGGTTTTTAACCAAAAAGATGAAGTTAGAATTTGAAAAACCATAGTGTTGTTTTAATTATTGTAAATGGTATTGTCTATGTGTTTTGATTGATTTTTTTAAAAACAGCATCGATACAGGCACCGTCTTGCACCGACATTGTTTGATAAGAGATTTCGCCATTAATAGTGGCGGTTTGAGAGATGCTAATTTTTTTTGCCACAATGTTGCCTTCGAATTTGCCTTGTATATAAATATCTTCGGCAACAATTTTGCCTTGAAAAAAACCAGATTCTCTGATAATTAAATTTTTGGTGTTAATTTCGCCATAAACTTTACCTTCTATTTCGACAGTTGCAGAGCTAGTGATGTTGCCATTAATGATAGAATGCTTAGCGATAATGCTAGGTGGCGAGTTGTATAACGAGCTAATTAATTCAAATTTTTTGTGATTATTTTGAATTTTTACAGTTTCTTTTTTAAGATTAACTATTGACATAATTTTGGGTAGAAGAATTAATTATGTTGCCAGCTTCCAAAAATTTTTTTGGATTAAGTGGAGTATTTTTATATCTAACTTCATAATGAAGATGATGCCCAGTGCTTCTGCCTGTGGTGCCTTGTAGAGCAATAATTTGACCTTTTCTAACTACATCTCCTTCTTTTACTTTTATTTTAGATAAATGACCATAACGAGTGGTGATGCCATAACCATGATCAATAACAATGGCATTGCCGTAATCGCTAAACCATTTTGCCAAAACAACCTTGCCACTAGATGGGCTGATGATTTGTGCATTGTGAATGCCAACAAAATCAAGGCCTTCGTGCGGATGGCGCTTGCCTGTAATAGGATCGATTCGCACACCAAAGCCGCTAGAAATATAGAAATTATTCATAGGTTTATTGAAAGGAAGTTTTTGGCTGATTTTTTCAAGAAATTGTAGTTTTTTTATTTGATTGTTAAACTGATTTTTTTCTAAATGCAGTTCAAGATAATCGGTGGAAAGATTTTTTGCCAACAGTTCTTTTTCTAGGTCTGCATCGACACTTTCTGGCCCGCCAAGGCCCAAAGCGAAATTGTTTTTGCCATATTTGACAATATGTTTAGTTGGTTTTTGTTGATGATCAAAATGGTTTTTAAAATTTAAACCAGAAACGGTGATGGCTTGCTCTATTTTTTTAATTCTTTGCAGATTAAAATGATTAATATTGGAAAAATTTTGATGTATTTGCTTGATTGTGTTGATGGTTTGTTGATTTTCGCTGTTTAAATCTTTTGTTTCGATTTTTTTTGGAATGTCAATTGAGTTGTCGGATTGCCTATTTACTGGTGCAATTGGAGAATTGAGAGTGTTTAAATATTGGTTGATTTTTTCAAGTTTTTTATTGCTTATTTCTAATTCGTTAGCAAAATAATTATTGATTTTTTTGAGCTCATCTATTTCGCTTGATTTGTTATCGACTGTGTTGTTGTATTGCAAATTATATTGCCAAGAATGATAAAAAGATAAACCAAAAAATAGCACCAAAGCAATAATTGCGGTTTGCAAGATAGGATGAAAATTGATGCTGATGATTTTTTTATTAGAAATAAATAAAATGGTTTTTTTGGTAAAAAGAAACTGCACAACTGGCATAAAAACACTGCTTAGTGCAAGCAAAATTAACCCAAAAATACTACACACTTTCGCCAAAAGACTATGTTTTCTAAGTAATGGATGTTGATTGATTTTGTTTAGCAAAAAAGATTTTTGCATGCCATTTAAAATTTGGTTAACAACTCGAAATAAAAGAACCGCTCTTATTTTTATAAAATACTAAAAATTAACTAATAATACCATTTCAGCTTTAAAATTAACCAACAATGTCCAACAATGTATTTTAAAGTTGAAATGGTATTCTACTATAAACGATATTTTTTTGCTTGTCAAGTTTTTTATTTTTTTGTTGTATCCTAAATAATTTTTCATCAATAATTGAATTGTTTGCTAGACTTTTAATTTTTGTGTGTTAAATTATTTGCAAAACCACTGCTAAATAAACAAACATCACCATGTTTTCAAACCCAAAAACTTCGCTTCCAATTAGTGTTGGCGAGCAAAAAACCTCATTGCACAATCCATGGCAAAATCTATGGTTTTGGTTGCCAATTTTATTTGCTTGCGGGCAGATAATTTTTATTACTTATCAACATCTTATCGCTGGCCACTATCAACAATATTTTTGGTATTTTTATGCATCTCTTGTTGTTGCGGTTTTTTTATGTTATTTATTTTATAAAATAAGCCCTTTTGCTTTTTTTTTCTTGCTTTTTGGCATTTTTTTTCTGTTTGGTGTGATTTATTGTCAATTTTATCATTATCGTTTTTTATCTTACCAAAAAATTGACAACCTCGCTTTTGTTAATGTGAGCGGTCAAATTTCTGCTATCAAGCCTTCGAGCAATAGCAATAAAGTTAATGTGACAATTAAAAATCCTGTTATTGAGCCCTATCATTATGTAAAAACCGCCAAAACAAGTAAGCCTAAACAGCCAAAAAGCAAAAAAAAGCATAAAATTATCAAGAAAAGCAAAAAAAATAAAACGATTTCCAAAAAAACCAAAGAGAAAAGCAAAAACAAATATCCGTTCACCGAAAAAAATATTTTAAATAACTTTATTAATCTTAAAAATTACCAAGAAATTGATCGTGAATTTCTCGATAAAAATAAGAAGATCGCCAATTTAATTTGGCAAAAAAATAATTGTCAGCAAATTTCTTGCCAAACACTTGCCAACCCTCCGCCTTTTGTGAGCATCAATCTTGTTGCAAACGATTTGGCAATTAACGACAAAATTATTGTTAATGCTATGTTTAATGCTCGATCGCACCTTGACTTGCCAAATAGTTTTGATTGGCAAAAACAAGATTTGGCGAAAAAAATAGGTGGCTATGCCATGGCGATTGGTGAGATAAAAATTGTTGACAAAGCCAAAATCGGCAATTTTCAACAATATATTTTAGGCATTCGCGAAAAAATTAATCTTGCAATCAAAAATAATATTAGCAATTCCAATATATCTGCGGTTGTCTCGGCCTTGTTGATTGGCAACCAAGAGCAGATAGCCGAAAATATTATGCAAGATATTCGCAATTCTGGCCTCACTCATTTGTTATCGATTTCTGGTTTTCATTTAGGCTTGGTGGCTGCAATGTTTTTTGGTTTTTCTCGATTTCTTTTGGCAACTAGTCAATTTTTAACAATTCATTATAACATCAAAAAAATTTCAGCGGTGGTGGCGGTGCTAGCGAGCTATATTTATCTACAATTAGCAGATATGCCACTGCCCGCCCAGCGAGCTTTTATTGTGGTTTTTGCGGTGATGTTGAGTTATTTTATTAACGAAAAATTTCACTCCAAAAGAGCATTGTTTTTGGCTTTCTTTTTGCTTATTTTGCTTAATCCTTATTCGTTATATAATTTGGGTTTTCAATTATCTTTTTTGGCGATTACGGTTTTAGTTTTTTATTATAGCGATTTAAAGCCAAAAATCTTTCGACAAAATAATGTAAAAATCAAAACCACTAAAACTAATTTTTGGCAAAATTTTTATCGTTTTTGGCAGGTTTTTTGGCAATATTTTGTGGATATTGTGGTTATTTCTTTGTTAATTACCTTTTTTTCTTTGCCAATCATTATGAACAGTGTGCAAAATTTTTCGGTTTTGAGTTTTTTTGCCAATATTTTTGCTATTCCACTTATCAGTTTTATTATTATGCCTTTGGGAGTGTTGGCTTTAATGATTATGCCGTTTGGTTTAGAAAAAACAATATTAATGGCAATGGCTAAAAGCATCGAACTTTTTTTATTTATTGCCAATTATGTTGGCAATATCAAAATCAACGACCTTGCCATTGCTTTTATCAAAACTCCATACCTGCCCAGCTTTGCTTTGTTAATTAGTTTGTTTGGTTTTTTACTGTTTATTATTCATCAACACAAATATCTAAAAATAATGGCGATCTTTATTTTTATTGGTGGCTTATCTGTGGTTTTTTGGCAAAAAATCCCGCATCTTACTTTTTTACATAATCAAAAATTAATATTATTTTATCAACAAAGTTCGCAAGAATTGTTCTTTTTTGGCAAATTTAACAACGAAAAACAGCAACAAAATATTTTGTCAAAACTTAATGTAAAACAAGCAATTAGTTTGCCGAAATGTTTAAATAAATCTGCTTCAAATATTTGTTGGCGAGATTGCGACAAAGACAATTGTTTATTGCATTATCAAGATTTTACCATTTTATTATTAAAGAAAAATCGCCATCATTTGCCTAGTTTATGTCAAAAAATACAGCACGAAAAAATAAATTTATTGGTGAATTTTTCAAAAAAATATGCTTTGCCCAGCAAAAATTACTGCCAAACAGCTAAGCAATTCGCCCAAATAGATAACTTAGATTTTTTAACAAAAGGCACTCACACTTTTTTTGTTAAATGATAATACCATTTAAGCACTTGAATTTAAATTATTTTTTGATTATGATTTATAAAATGTTAATCTATCTTTTTTTATATGTCTAAACCTATCGTGGGTATTTTGCCTGATTTTTGCCTTGGGTCAAAAGAAAAAGGCTATTCTGCTTATAACTATTATGCATTAAGGCAAAATTATGTCGATGCCATTAGCAATAACGGTGCCTTAGCGATTATTATTCCCTATAACCATCAGGCAATCGAGCAATATTTAAGTTTAATTGATGGTTTGTTAATTGTGGGTGGTGATATGGATATTCATCCTAATCGTTATCAAGAAACCGAAATTCATCTCAAAACCAAACTAAATTTAACCAGAGAAAATTTTGAGTTTCATTTGGTGAGCGAGGCAATAAAAAATGTGCATCTGCCTATTTTTGGCATTTGCAACGGTATGCAATTGTTGAGTGTTTTGCATCAAGGCAAAATTATTCAACACATTCCTGATGACCCAAAATTTATTAATCACTTGCAAAGCAGTTTGCCAGATTTTGCTAATTATCAACCCTACCATCAATTAACTATTAATCCGCAGTCAAAATTGGCAAAAATCGTGCAAGAAACAAGTTTCGCCGTTAATTCTTCGCATCATCAAGCGGTGCAAAGCACCAATCTTCAAGTGTCAGCCACCACCGCAGACGGCATTATCGAAGCGGTCGAAGATAGCGAGCGAGATTTTTATTTAGGTGTGCAGTGGCACCCCGAATTTCTTACTGCCAAGCATGACAATAAAATTTTTCAATCTTTCGTTTCTGCTTGTCAGAATTATCAGCAAAAATATCGTTAAAATAAACAATGTTAAAACCAATTAGAATAGCAAAAATCATTGCCCAATCGGGCAAATGCTCAAGAAGAGAGGCGGAAGCCTTAATTTTAGAAGGTCGAGTGCAAGTAAATGGTGTGGTTATTTCAAGCCCCGCCACTTTTATTTCAGACGAATCTATCAAAGTTGATGGCAAGCTAATTAACCAACCGCAACCCACTCGTTTATTTTTGTTTTATAAGCCTGTTGGCTGTATTTGCACCCATCAAGATCCCGAAAACCGCACCACTCTTTTTTCTTTATTACCCAAAAATCTACCGCGGTTGATGAGTGTTGGTAGGCTCGATTTTAATACCGAAGGGTTGATTTTGTTAACCACAAATGGCGGTGTAGCAAGATTTTTTGAATTACCCAAAAACAAATTAATAAGAACCTATAAAGTAAGGGTTTTTGGCACTGTCGATGAAAAGAAAATAAAAAGACTAGAAAAAGGCATCACCATCGAAAATGTTCGATACAGACCAATCACTGTAAGCATCGACAACCAAAGCACTTCTAATTCTTGGCTTACCATCAATTTATCCGAAGGCAAAAACCGCGAAATTCGCAAAATTATGCTCCACATTGGCTTGCAAGTAAGTAGGCTTATCAGAATCAGCTATGGTGATTTTAATTTAGGCTCAATGAAACCGCTCGATATTATTGAAGTGGCAAAAAAGAATATACCAAAAATTACCGATGCTATTTGATAGAAAATTGCTATTTCGCAACCATTTTCGGCATTTATCTTTATTGAAAGAAAATGGTTTTTTATATCAAGAAGTTGCAGGTCAAATGTTGGCAAATTTGCAAATTTATCAACAAAAATTTGACAAAGTCTTAATTATTGGCGATAAACTTGGTGATATAAAGTGCGGTTTACTTTCTTTGGGTTATGAAAAACACAATATTTGCAGTCAATTTGCCGATTTATTGTTTGATGAAGAAAATTTAGCAGAAGTGAATTTTTCAGAGCATTATGCCGAAAAAAATTTTGCTGGTTTTAATTTAATTATTAGTTTGTTAAGTTTGCAGTTTATTAATAATCCGCCTAATTTTTTGCAACAAGTGAAGAGATTATTAAAAAAAAATGGCTTGTTTTTGGCGAGTTTTTTTGGCGAAGAACACTTGCCAGAATTATTTTTGGCAACACAAAAAGCTGAAAACGAAATTTACCAACGAATTTCTGCCCGAATGCCCCCGCTTATCAACTTAACAACCGCCACTAATTTGTTGGCAAAAGTAGGTTTTCAATCGCCAATCGCCGATCTCGATGTTATGTGTGTTGAATATCAACAGATCTACAAATTATTGCAAGATTTAAAAATTATGGGTTGTAGCAATGTTTTGTGTGCTCGACCAAAAAATTTTATCACCAAAAAATTTTTACAAACCATAGAAAAATTTTATCCAAAACAAGCAGAAAATGGCTATATTGCTAGCTTTTCTGTTATTCATTTAACTGGCAGAAAAAATTAGGTTCGGGTTGGCAAGTAGAACTCGATCTGAATTCCCCTTCTTGTAGAAGTGGTGGCACGAAGTGCTGGGGTAGTGTCGGCAAGTAGAATTCGGGAAAAAAAGATGTGCGACACGAAGTGGCATTGTGCTGGGTCTCCCAACACTAACCCTAGATCGAGTTCTGGCTAATGACACTACCCCCGCACCACTTCGTGCCACCTTTTCGTTAGTGGGGAATTTGCCCCCAATTCTACTTGCAAACACTAGGTGGAAATAGCATTATACCATTTCAACTTTAAAATTAATCAATCTAACAATGTATTTTAAGTTGAAATGCTATTATAAATTATCGGGTAAAAAATAATGCCCAGCACCGAAAGAATGGCAACAGCAAGCGGAATCAACACTAAGTGGAAATCAAAATCTAGAGTTTCTTTGTTGGCGGTGAAATTTTTAAATTCGTGTAGGTTGATAAAAAATATCTTACCAAATTTATAAAAAGAATAGCCAAGACTGCATGTATTAATCAAAATAATCACAAAAGCAAAGAAAATTTTTTCTTTAATCAAAGTTTTGATGAGAAATATTTTGTCAACCATCATAATGCTGGGAGCGATGCCGGTTGCCATGGCGATGCCAAACAAAAACAGCGCAGAAGTGATGGGCATTTTATAAAATAATCCTTGGTAGTTAGCGAGATTATGATATTGATGATATAATTTAATGTTGTTGATGGTAAAAAATAACAATAAAAATAGCAAAACAAAGCCAGCAATGCTTAAATAAATATGGTCAAGGCTTGTGAGATTGTGCAATAAAATGGTAAATATTAAAAAATTGAGCTGTTGCCAAAATAACAATAAAAACCAACTTTGTAGATTTTTTACTGTATTTAACAACACATTGAGAGCAACAAAATAGAGGGCAAAAACCGCTATAAACCAATTTAATTGCAGGTTTTTTAATAAAAATAACAGCCCTTGCCAGCCAAAAAAATAATTTAACACTTTGCTAAAAATAAATAAACTCGGCAAACTGTAACCAAAAAATAGCCATAAAAATAACCAAAAAATATCAAGATTTAGCTTTTGCAATAATAAAAAAGCAGGAACAAGAGCCACCAAAAAAAGCCCCAATAACAACAAAAGCAAAATCAACAAATAATTGTCGTTCAAATTGCTAGCAACCGCTTCGCTGGTTAAAAACAGCAAATTATCATTGTGTTGATAAAGTAAAACGATGACTAAAAAAAATAAAAATATCTGAAAATAAAGCAACAAATCAAAAGAACCGATGTTTTTTTCTTGATAAGAAGGGCAGTGTTTTTTTAGCATATAATGGCTTAAAAACAGCAAAAGTTGATAAAAAAATAATGCAGTAATCAGGCTTTGGCTACAAAATAATAAACACAACAAGCTAATTAAAAACAAAAAAAATTTTTGCCAAGTGTGGCTTAAATATTGTTTGTGTAGTTTAAATAATTGAGCAGAATAAAAAGCAAACAACAGCCAAATAAAATTTATCGCCAATAAAAAACCGATGGCAATGTGGTCAAGGCCAAAAACCAAGCCCAAGCCAAGAGGCAGATTGATGATATTTGGCGATAATTGCGGATAGATAATGATAAGCAAATTTGTTAAAACTATCAAAAACAACCAAGGGGCAAGTTTGTAGCAAAAATTATTAAACCAAATTGTCAAGCTATTTTGATTTTTTCCAAAATGGCTAAAAACTGCCGAAATTAGCAATGGCAACAACAATAGCAAAGTCAATAAAAACTGCTCTGCATTAAACCAAGTGGCGATCATGAGTTAAAAATATGGTTAAAAGCCAAATCAAGGGTGTAGTATTTAAAATTAAAACCGCATTCGTTTAGCTTAAAAGCAGAAACTCGTTGCCCCGCCAAAATCAATTCGCAACCCATTTGCCCAAACAATATTTTTGCGACCAAAGCAGGAGTTTTAAAAAAACAAGGTCGATGAAAAGCTTTAGCCAAAGAAGTGGCGAATTCGCAGAAAGTGTTATGGCCGGCGACCGCATTTATTGGGCCAGACAAATATGGATTGTTAATAATAAAATTAATAACCGAGATTAAATCTTGCCAATGGATCCAGCTAATTGGCTGTTTGCCGTTGCCGATGGTGCCGCCCAAGCCAAAATAAAAGCTGGGCAGTAGTTTTTTTAGTATACCGGCATTTTTTGCCAAAACCACCCCGGTGCGAAGCAAAGC
Organism: Rickettsiales bacterium; assembly: GCA_947503755.1. Classification (GTDB taxonomy): domain Bacteria; phylum Pseudomonadota; class Alphaproteobacteria; order Rickettsiales; family UBA1997; genus CAILUF01. The sequence continues at coordinate 17,648 of CANNFC010000019.1, forward strand.
AACTCTGGTGTGAGGCATAGCAAGTTTTGCCTCTTCTTCCCAAGTGTTGCACAGTTGCTGTGAAAACAAATTTTGATTGGTTGCTTGCGAGTTTTCGCTAAACACTGTGTGATTGTTGGTGCCGTAAAAACCAATCGCCGAGGCAGAAACAAATAGTTGTGGCGGTTTTTTTTGAGTGGCAATAAACTGCACTAATTGCTTGGTGATGTCGATACGGCTTTGCCAAATTTGTTGCTTGCTAGATTTGGTCCAGTAAGCAGAAATTGGGCTACCAGCTAGGTTAACAACTACATCAATTTCTCTG
>CANNFC010000019.1:17976-20829 GCA_947503755.1 Rickettsiales bacterium
CAATTTCTCTGGCAATTTCTCTGTCAATTTCTCTGTCAATTTCTCTGGTTAATTCTTGTAAATTATTGATGAATTGCAGGTTTTTATTGGCTGAGTTGAGGTTTTGCAGATTTTTTTGCCTAGTAAGCACCACAACTTGATGATTTTGTTGCAATAAATTTTGAGTAAGTAAAGAACCAATAAAGCCAGTGCCCCCGGCAATTAAAAAAATCATAAATTAACGGTGGTTTTTTGATAGGTTTCTTTATCCATTTCAACCAAATCAACCGAAAAATCAACTCTGTTTTTTTGACATTGAGTTTGATAAATTTCTTGCATCGATTGCAAGCACAAGGCGGTGAGTTTTTTTCTGACCTCAACTGTTCTGCCTGCAAGAATTTTAATGGTAAGATGCACAAAGCTAGCACTTGACTCGTTGCTTAAACCAACAAAATAATCAGAAAAACTTAAAAAACGAATTTTGCATTGAGTAACATCAAAATTGCCCTCGCTGGCAAGGCTTATAAAATGTTGTTGCACTTGTGTTGCTAAATTTTTAGCTAAATCTGCCGAAAAATCAGCAGAGAATTCGGTAATAATATGAGGCATAAATTTATAGTATTTTTCGTAAATGGTTAGCATAAATGGTGGCACCAACCGCCATTTCTAAAGAATTTTGCACTTGATAGCAACCGCCCTTAGCAATGGCATAATTAAAGTTAGGGCAGAAAATATCAAAAGCAATGTTTTTGTGATAATCAAAATGATTGTCACCAAAAATATCGTAAGTTTTTAGGAGAGAGCTGAAATTTTGTTGTAAAAATAAATCTATTTCTTGCAACAAATGCAGTTGCCAATTGAGAGCTGGGCAATGAAAATTGTTTAATATTTCGCTAATTTTATGAAGATCTTGATGTTCTAAAATTAAAATAGTTAGCGAATCAATAAAATCGTGGTTGATGCTATTTTGTTTGGCAATTTCTTTGATGCCAGAAATATTTTTTTGATAAATAGCTTGTTTTAAAGCTTGTTGTTGCTGGCTAGAAATACTGGTTTTATTGATGATTTCGGCAAAAAATAACGACATAAAATCGGGCAAAGCGATGCTGATAAGCAGATTGTGTAGTTTGAGACCGTGCAGAGCGGTAAGCAAAGTATTTAGCACATTTAATTGAGTGGCAACCTCGCTTGAGCCAATAATTTCTATGCCGAGCTGGGTTTGTTGCCTATCAGGATAAAGCTCGTTATTTTTGGCATAAAAAACATCGCCAACATAACAAATTTTCAGAGGCAGGTTAGCGGTTTGCAATCGACCGCTAAGCAGGCGAGATATTTGCAAAGTGATGTCGTTTCTGATGATGAGATTTTTGCCAGAAATACTATCGACAGTGTAAAAATTATTTGCTAAATTTTCGGCAGAAAAATTTTCGGCAAATTCTAGCAAGGGAGTTTTGATTAGCTGGTAACCTTCTTGAAAAAAAACCTCCAATATTTGATTGGTGTTGCGATGATTGGCAATTGCCTGCTCGCCTAATAAATCGTAAAAACCTATTGGTAAGAGTGGTTTAGTCATAAGCTTTGTAAATGCTGTTTAATGTTAAACAAATCTCGCCAAACTAGCTTTTTTTTGCTGGGCTGTCTCATTAAAAAAGAAGGATGAAACAAGCTCACCGCTTTGATGGCAGATGATAGATAATTGGGGTGAAAATCTTGAATTTTACCATGAACTTTACCAATAGGCAAAGAAGATTGCAAAACATTATTGGTGGCCGTGGCTCCAATTAAAATAATGATTTTTGGCTGAACTAACTGAATTATTTTGTGTAAAAAAGGCCGACAAATGGCGATTTCTTCGGGTGTTGGTTGCCTGTTGCCAGGTGGTCGCCAAAAAATGGTGTTGGTGATGTAAAAATGCCGTTCTCTTTGCAAATTAATGGCAAAAAACATATCTTTTAGCATTTGCCCAGAATCGCCACAAAACGGAATGCCTTGCAAATCTTCTTCGTTACCTGGGGCTTCGCCAATCACTAAAATTTTGCTGTCGGGGTTGCCGTCGCCAAAAACGGTGTTGGTTGCCATTTTTTTGAGATTACAACCTTCGAATGTTGAAATTACTTGTTTTAATTCGGCTAAATTGTGGCAAGAATTGGCTAAATCTTGGGCGGTTTGCACAATGCTTTCAAGCGAAAGCTGATTAGTTGCAATGCTAAATGAATTTTTTTTGGCTAAATTTGCCAAAGCAACATCAATGTTAGCGGGTGGGCGGTTAATGAGTTTGTTGCTTAATTTATTTTCTTGCTTTTGGTTTTCTTGATTGTTGTAAGCCAAATGATTTTGGGGTTCTTCCAAAAAAACTTCGTTGAGTTCGTTGTCGCAATAAAAAGCCAGAGCATCAAATATTTGTTTGTTTTTCATACAATTTTTTTGATAAATTGTTGAAAATCTTTCGGTGTTTTAAAGTTTTTATACACCGAAGCAAATCGCACAAAAGCAACTTGATCGAGCTTTTCGAGGGCTTCTAAAACCATTTCGCCAATTTTTGCCGAAGCAATTTCAAGTTCATTGTTAATGGCAATTTGATGGGTGATTTGATAAACAATTTGCTCAACTTGTGAGTTTTCGACTGGTCTTTTTCGCACCGCCATATTGATAGATTTTTTTAGTTTTTGGGCATCAAAAGTTCGTTTATCGCCATTTTTTTTTAGCACAATAATTTCGGGCAAATGTGCCTTTTCGTAGGTGGTAAATCGTAAACCGCAGGCAATGCAATATCGCCTTCTTTTAATGTTTTCGCCATCATCAGAAGTGCGACTATCTTTTACTTGTGTTTCGCTGTGTCGACAAAATGGGCAATGCATAGTTTATGAAAAATGA
>CANNFC010000020.1:0-20300 GCA_947503755.1 Rickettsiales bacterium
TGGGGGTGGTTGGTTCTCATATATAATTAAATATTAATATTGTTGATAATAATTAAATATTATAAAATAATAATATTTAATTGCAATAGATAAAATGAAAAAAATTTTTGATGAAGTAGAAAGTGAAATAAGGCATCCAATTTTTGAGCAATTTATTATAATATTTCCAATCTATAATATATTATAATTATATCCGCAAACACTCTTGATGCTATAAACCGATAAATTTTTGACAAAATCACAAACAGCCAATTTCAATTCTAACAAAGTTTCAAATATTTTATTTTTGATCACAATACCTCTGATCACATTATCTTTGATATATTTCCATAATCTTTCAACAAGATTTAGTTTTTTACAATATGGAGGAAGCAGAATTATTTTTTTAGTCATAATTTATTGTTAATTTAAATTAAAAAAATAACTAAAATTAAAATAAGCATCAGCTTATTTTAAGCTAGTTTTTAAGTTGATGGAATCAAGTATTATGAATACCTATTAGGAGAACCTGTTGCAGATGTTGCAGATGTTGCAGATGTTGTTGGTGCTATTGCTGTATTGGGAGGCAAAAGTTGATTAACGGCATCACGAAAGGAATTCATAAAGGAATTCATAAAAGAATTCATAAAAGGACTATCCATAACTCCTACTGCCGCGAGTAATGAAAGGCGACATTCATTATTATTTGGATAAAGTTTTTTAAATCCATCAACAATCTTAGATGCTAAAATCTTAGGTGCTAATTCATTTGTAGTAATAGTAGGATCATCCCGATTTAATAATAAAAGTCTGTTAAGAAATTCTTTATTTAAGTCAAGCTTATCTTCTTCAGAAAGTACTTTTGCATTAATAGCATGTTTAGCGAGATCCAGAAATGCATCATAATCTTTAATTGATTTAATACCCCAATCAATTGCTTGCTTTGATAAAGCAACGTACCCAGCATCATCATTTGGATAAAGTTCATCCCTAAGCTTAGAAGATAATTCATCTTGAGTAAGAGTACTAAGATACTCCTGATAAAATTGTTGATTAAGTTCTTCTTCTTTATTTGGATAAAGTTTTTTAAATTCATCCCTAAGCTTAGAAGATAATTCATCTTGAGTAAGAGTACTAAGATACTCCTGATAAAATTGTTGATTAAGTTCTTCTTCTTTAGTTAGAGCTGGTTTCATTTCTGGTTCCATAACTGGAGCTTGATCTTGAGCAACTGGAGCTTGAGCAACTGGAGCTTGAGCTGTTCGAGCTAGAACTGGAGGTTGAGATGCTTGAGCTGGATATCCAGTCCCTATTGCTTCACGGCGGTTGGTGTGGTGTTGGGTGGAGTTGGTGGAGTTGTTGGAGTTGGCGGAGTGTTGTTTGTAGGGGTCTTTCATATATAATTAAATATTAATATTGTTGATAATAATTAAATATTATAAAATACTAATATTTAATTGCAATTAGATAAAATGAAAACAATGGAATTTAGAATAATGCACCTAATGAAAAGAAAAAAATTTTTGATGAAGTAGAAAGCGAAATAAGGCATCCAATTTTTGAGCAATTTATTATAATATTTCCAATCTATAATATATTATAATTATATCCGCAAACACTCTTGATGCTATAAACCGATAAATTTTTGACAAAATCACAAACAGCCAATTTCAATTCTAACAAAGTTTCAAATATTTTATTTTTGATCACAATACCTCTGATCACATTATCTTTGATATATTTCCATAATCTTTCAACAAGATTTAGTTCTTTACAATATGGAGGAAGCAGAATTAACTGATGAATAAAGATAGAAATTCTTAAATCTTAATGTTACTTTAACTGGAGTCGGTATTCCTTTCTCATAGCAAGCCTTTAATACCACTTCTCTTTAGTTTGTTTGCCCATCTGGTTAGTGCTTGAATCAACATCAAATATATCTGCTACCATTTTAATTGGATGATTAAAAGAGGCGATAATTGCCTTTAGTCTGTTAACAACAACAACTTCTAAATTTAACTCTATAAGTAAATCTTGAGCTTTTTTTTGTTAATGCTTGATTTATTTATTGTTCTCATAATCTTTTACTGCTTTAGATTGATAAAACAGTTATTTTATGGAAGAATTTTAGAAATCAATTATAATGTATTATAGATTGGAAATGGTTTAAGTCGTATTGCAGGCGACATTAAAATTAAAACCGCCATTTTTTGGCTAGAGAACCTGCAATTACAATTTATTGAATAGAAAACTGTCAAAAATTAATGCTATAAATTTATATTACAACCAATAATACGAGAAATTAGCCTAAAGAGTAAGGGTTTTATTTTGTTATTTGGTTTGATTTCGGGTGTTGCAAGATCTTTACAAGCAGGCTTACTAGGATTATTAAACCTGTAGTCTTCTAACAGACTGGAGGAGATGAACATATTATTGAGAGGATTGTTAGTATCGTCTTTATTATAATCTTTGATGACTTCGATGACCGAAGCATTGCTAGCGCCGCCTTCAAGTGCCTTTTGCAAGATACCGCTCGCAATTAGACTGTTATAAATTAATTTTTGGTAGCTATATTTTTCTACCGTTTCTTTAATTTTATCATCCGTTTCTTTATTTTTATCATCCGTTTCTTTATTTTTATCATCCGTTTCTTTATTTTTATCATCTAAAAGAAAAGATATAACCATATTATTGAGGTTATTAGCAATATTGGCAACGCAATCATCTCCTATTGAAGGCATTACTTTTGCTAATCTCGTTAAACCATCTTCTTGTTTAAAAATGTAAGTTAAAGTATCCTTATTACTAGATATGAATTCTTTTAATTTCTTTACTTCGTCTTCTGTTGGGTCTTCTGTTGGGTATTTTTTAATTTTGGTAATTTCTTGATAAAAATTTTTAGCATCTTGATCGTCAACTGAATCATCCAAAGCTTTTTAAAATACATATCCCTCCGCTTATTTGCAATAAAGAAAGAGTTGCCGATAGCAATAAAAATTTTAAATCTAATAAGATGGTGAAATATTGTTAAATAAACAACGGCAAAAGGCAGTGGCAATAAAAACCTCATTAAAGTAATGGTGCTTTTATCAAAATGATCGATTAATTTTTTTTTGTTCGTAATGGCGAAAAATTTGCAACACAACCGCGATAACAACCAAAAAATAATAATGGGGCATAATTGCTCTATAATCTAATCTTCTTCAACTTGCTCAACCGCCTCAACCTCGGGAATGTAGTGTTTTAGCATATTTTCGATGCCGTTTTTAAGAGTGATGGTAGAGCTGGGGCAACCAGAGCACGAGCCTTTTAGCACCAGTTTAACGATGCCGTTTTCAAAAGAATGAAAAACAATGTCGCCACCGTCCATTGCCACCGCTGGTCGAACTTTTATTTCGATTAACTCGATAATTTGGGCAACTATAGGATCGCTGTTTTGATTGTTTGATGTTTGGTTGTTGTTGGTGATTGGGTGATATAAAATTGGTTTTTTAGTAAGAAAAAAATCCATCAACACTGCTTGCACTTCGAGTTTTAAAGATTGCCAATCGATTTGATTATTTTTGGTAACTGTAATAAAATCGTGCCCTAAAAAAACCGCTTCTACATTGCCTAGAGCAAATATTTGCAAAGCCAGAGGCGATATTTTGGCTGCTTGTTGTTGATTTTTGATGTCAAGTGAGCCGTTTTCTAAAACTAAATCACCATCTTCGACTATAAATTTTAGAGTGGCGGGGTTGGGTGTTTGCGAAGTTTGAATAAACATAGATTAAAGATTTAAGTTTTGATATTTTTCCATTGTTTGTTGAAAAAATATCTAATGAGAACCGAAGAAATTGCGGTAAGGGGAACCGATAAAAAGACACCAAGAAAGCCAAATAAGGCGCCAAAAAAGAAAATGCCAAAGATAATCCATAAAGGGTGAAGCTCAACTTTTTTGCCAATTAAACTAGGGGTAAGAAAATTAGATTCTAAAAACTGCCCAACAATAAAAATAACGATAATTGGGGTGAGGCTTGCAAAACTAAAACCCCATTGAATTAGACCGTCTAAAATGCCAATGGTTACTCCTAAACTAAAGCCGACATAGGGAATAAAAGAAAGCAAGCCAGTGATGATGCCGATGCTAAAACCATGATTAAGTTTAAAAATAGTTAAACCAAGAGCATAAAAAATTGCCAAAATAAAGCAAACAATAATTTGCCCTCGGGCATAGCTAGATAGAGATTTGTCGATTAAAATAAAAACATGTTTAATTTCTTGTGCATATTTTTTTGGCAAAATAGAGTATATTTTATTGATGATTTTGTTCCAGTCTTTGAGTAGATAAAATACCAAAATTGGCATAATAAATAATAAAGATAAAAAGTTGATTAAGAAAGCAGTTGAACCGACGGTGCTTACAATGATTTTTTCAATAAATAAATTGAGATTATTAAAAATATTGTTGTTTTTTAAGAGGCTAAAAAAATCATTTTCAATTTTAATGTTGTATTTGCCAAAAAAAGCCACAATTTTTGGGTAAAAATTGTCGGAAATAAAATACACATATTGCGGGGTGCTTTGAGCAATACTGAGGGTTTGATCGTAAAGCATAGGAAAAATAATTAGACAAATTATTATTAATGCAAATAAAAAAACGCTCATCACGATAATTGAGGCAGAAAGTCGAGAAAAATGAAATTTATTTTCGATTTTATCAACACTGGGGTCAAGAAAATAGGCGATTATTGCCGAAACAAGAAAGGGCGTTATTACTGATCGAATAGCATAGCATAGTGCAAAAAAAACAATTGCCAAAATACTAAAAAAAATTACTTTGTCTAGAGTTTTCATTGTTTTGAGTTAATAAAGTAAATATTGTTTAAATTTTGAAATTCAAAATTTAAACTAGTTAAAAATTCGCTAAAAGAGGTTTTGCCATTATATTCAAGAGTGATGGTGATGTTATCAAAAGATAAATTATTGATGGTGATTTTAGCTATATAACCACTGTTTTGTAAGGTGGATTGATAGTTTTGCCATTGTTGATAGCTTTTAATAGGAAATTGCAAGCTATAATTGTTTTTAGGAGTCGGGCTTGGTTTTATTGTTTTATTTTTGAGTTGTTCGATGGTTTTGTTGGCAATGCTGTTGATGAGTTCTGTTTTGTTGACTAAATCAAGGCTGGCAAAGCTTAAGCGAAATTGAGTTTTTTGCAAAGAATTAATGTTAACAACATCAATAATTGCCTTGTTTTCTAGGTTGTCTATTTTTAAAAACACCAAACTTAGAGAATTTGCTTTTTTTTCATCGAGTATAAATTTAATGTTGTCAAAATCGATGTTTTTGATGTTTTGAGCATTTAAAACAGTGATGTAGTTTAGGTTAGAATTGAGAATGATAAATTGATTGTGTAGTTGGTTTTTAATAATTAATTTTTCAAGGGCGGGTTTCCATAAATTATTTTCTTCCCAAAGTAAAGGTTGTAGTTTGTCAAACTGAATGGGCACTAAAATTGTGAGATTGTTGTTGTTTAAAGGGTTGTCGTTGATTTTTTCTTGGGAATTATTTAAATTTAATTGTTCGTTTTCTAGATTGTTTTGATTGTTATTTTCTGATTTTTCGGTTGAAATTTCTTGATTATTTGCGATTTGAGTAAGATTTTTAGTTTTTAGCACATGATCAACAAAATTTTTGGCAAAAACAATATTGAAAGTTGCTAAATAGGTGTTGTTAGCAATTTTTTCGTCTAAAACTCGCTCAGAGCGAACCATCGAAGAGAGATCGTCGTTATTGATGTTGGCGATTGTTTCGGGCGGTAAGTTTAGTCGAGATAATAAAACTAAAAAAGCATCTTTTTTGGCATTTTCAAAAGCTAAATTTCTGGCTAAAATGGGAGATTTGGCGGTTGCTTTTGCTTCTATACCTTCGATGGCATAAATATTAGATATGGTTTGAGGTGTTAATTGAGTCACATTATTGCCAACATTTTGAGTGGCATTTGGGTTAATTTCTTGGGCAAAAACATTGCTAAAAACACTATTTTGAGCCAAAAAAAGCACCAAAAAACAGAAGATATACTGAAAAAATTTTACAAACACTGATTATTTTTTAAAAAAATTTAAAATATTGTCATTTATTATACTATACTTTTTTAATTTTACAATCTATAATTTTAAATAATCGCTTTTTATTTTTAAATTTTTTTCTTTATGTCTTTAAATTACAAGCAAGCTGGTGTCGATATTGATGCAGGCAATCATTTAATAGAAAAAATTAAGCCTTTGGCTAAGGCAACCGCTCGAGTTGGTTCTAACCCAAATTTAGGCGGTTTTGGTGCTTTATTTGATTTAGCCAAATGCAATTTTAAAGATCCCGTTTTGGTTTCTTCTACCGATGGGGTTGGCACCAAGCTAAAAATTGCTATCGAAACCAATATGCATAGCACTATTGGCATAGATTTGGTGGCAATGTCGGTTAACGATTTAATTGTGCAAGGGGCAGAGCCGTTGTTTTTTCTCGATTATTTTGCTTGTGGCAAATTAGATGTTGCAACTGCAACCCAAGTTATTGCCGGTATTTCTAATGGTTGCAAGCAAGCAAATTGTGCATTAATTGGTGGTGAAACCGCCGAAATGCCTAGTATGTATCATAACGGAGATTACGATTTAGCTGGTTTTGCAGTTGGTGCGGTTGAAAGAGGCGAAATTTTACCAAAAACCACTCAAGCAGGTGATTTGCTTTTAGGGCTTGCTTCTAGCGGTTTGCATTCAAATGGTTACTCTTTGGCTAGATATATTTTGGCTCAAAATCAATTAAATTTTAATAGCATCGCTTATAACCAGCAAACTTTTGCCGAAGTGTTGCTTACTCCAACAAAAATTTATGTAAAATCTTGTCTTTCAGCAATTAAAACTGGCAAAATAAAAGCCTTAGCTCACATTACAGGTGGCGGTTTAACCGAAAATTTACCGAGAGTTTTATCGCAAAACGCCAGCCCTAAAATCAATTATAATTCTTGGCAACAGCCCGAAATTTTTACAATTTTACAAAAATTAGGCAAGGTAGATCAACAAGAAATGCTTCGCACCTTTAATTGCGGTATTGGTATGGTTTTGGTGGTTGATAAAAATCATGCCCAAGAAATCACTTCTTTACTGCAAGAAAATCAAGAAACAGTGTTTTTTATAGGAGAATTAATATGATAGATCGCAATCTTTCGGTGCATTTACAAACATTTCCTCGACTCGATTTTTTGCCAGATAATTTACAATTAATTGAACAGCTCGATATTGTGCAAAAAATTTGCTCTGTCGGTTTATCTTTGAGAGAAAAGCATAATTTAAGGGTAAGGTTGCCTTTATTAAGCCTTGAAATTATTGGCAACAACACTAGTTGGCTTAATGATTTTAGCTATATGATTGCCGACGAATTAAATATTAAGCAAATAATTTTTAGCAACAACATCAATGAAGTGGCAGAATTATTGTTGCAGATTAACTTTAAAAAAATCGGCAGTAAATATACCAGCAAAGTAAAAGAAATCACTCTTGCTGCTAAAAATAAACAATGGCAAAAACAACAAGAAAACATCGAAATTGCTGGTGTGGTTTTGAATGCTGATGAATTTGAGCTAAAACTTGTTGCTAAACCTTATAACCAAAAAAATTACGATATTTTAGCTTTGGCAAGCAATGACTATCTTGTAAAACTAAATATTGAACTCAATTTAGAATTAATCAACGAGGGTATTTCTCGAGATATCATTCGCTGTGTTCAGCAAAATCGTAAAGAAGCTAATTTTTCTATGACCGATTATGTTAATTTAACCATTGTAAGTGATAATAAACATTTGTTAGAAGTGGCAAAGTCTTTTCAACAACATATCGCTAGTCAAGTTTTTGCAAAAAGCTTTACCATCGTTGAATCTTCTGCCTCAAACTATGCAGAAAAAATATTTTTACACAATCTAGAAGAAGGAGAAATTGGCATTATCTTGTCATTTTAAATGAAATTTGGTGCAATACTATAAAATGGTATAAATTATGAGTTTTTCTCTTTTTCCTCAGCAATATTTGCAATTGGCTTGGCAAATTTTAGATTTTTGTCAGAAAAATCACTACACAATCAGTGTTGCCGAATCTTGCACTGGCGGTTTGCTTTCGGCTTTATTTACCGAAATTGCCGGCTCTTCTTTGGTTTTTGAAATGGGTTTTGTGAGTTATGGCAATAATTTTAAACAGCAAATTTTGCAAGTAAATGCTCAAACTTTAGAGCAAAAAGGTGCGGTAAGTTATGAAGTGGCAAAACAAATGGCAGAAAATACTTTAAAAATTACCAAAGCTAATTTCGCTCTTGCCATCAGTGGCATTGCTGGTGATGATGCTGTTTTTAAGCTCGATAATTCATCTAAACACGATTCTAACAAACGGCAAGGCTTAGTTTTTATTGCTTTGGCTAGCAATGTTGTTGGCATTGATTCGGTTGTAAAAGAATTTTTTTTAACTGGCAATCGCAGTGAAATTAGATTGTTGGCAATAAAAAATGCTCTAGAAATGATGGCCTTTAAATAAGAAAATTTTATTAAATTTCAACAAAATCAAGGCAGGTGATGCGATTTCGTAAATATTTGGCAAAATATATCGCCTCTTGATATTGTGTGTTTGATATTGGTAAATCTTGAATTTGATGTTTGATATGAAAATGTTGAAAAATCTGGCTAATTTTTGTTGGATGAAGATGAATTTTGCTTAGTTGGTTTTGTATTTTGACAATTTTCTTGTTTGATAATTTTTGTTGCTGCTGCAAGATTTGTGTTTTTTCTGTAAATTCTGTTAAGCAAGCCTTGTAAGTATTTTGAGAAAAATAATTTTTTAAAGCTTGTGTTGGCGATGTTATTTCGATGTTTTTTAGCCAAGAAAAATTTTTTTGCCAAATGTTGTTAAGCAGATCTTCTTGTAGTTGAGCGGTGGTAAAGGTGGTGAAAGCAATCAGTTCGCCGTGTAGAATGAGGCGAAATTTTTTGCTATATTTGGTGGTGAGGCAGTGTGCTAATAAATGCTCTCCTTGGCTTGCAGGATATGAGCCAGAGGCAATGGTCATTCCTTTGCCAGAAGCCAGTAAAATTTGCATCAATAATTTTAATAGTTTTGGGCTGGTAAGTTGATATTGCTGATAATTTTGGCAAAATTCTTGCATTAATTTTTGAAGCATCAAAAAAGGTTTTGCTAAAAATGGGGTGGCAAAAATTTGGCTGGCAAGCCACCAATCAAACCAACAATTGTAAAAACACATTGCATCACCAATGCCGGCTTGAATTAATTTTGATGGAGCAGATTGTAAAATTTTGGTGTTAACAACTAAAGCTAAGGGCAGGGTGGCTAAAATAGTTTTTTTATGTTGCCGAATGGTTATAGAAGAATTTTTTGATAAATAACCGTTCATTGAGGGTGCAGAAGCAATGATGATGTAGTTTTTTTGCTGTTGATAAGCAACTAATTTGCATAAATCGTTGATGGTGCCACTACCCAAAGCTACAATATTTTGATATTGCTTGCTTGATTCAATGATTTGTTGTAAATATTTTTCATTGGCGATTGGTTTTTTTAATAAAAGAATATCGGCAAAATTGTTAAGAAAACTGTCTGGCAAAATTTTTTGACAATTTTGCCAGATTTTTTGATCGGAGACAAGCAGAGTGTTTTTTGGTAGAAAACAATAGTTTAAAAGTAATTTAGTCCAATTTTGGCAATTATAGTGAATTTTTACCGAAATTTTCTTAGACAATTTTAGTTAAGTTTTTTTGATTTTATATTTTTGCAATAAATAATTTTCCACCTGAACTCTTTCTCTTTCGGATATTTTGCGGTTAAACACGATAATTTCGGATATTTTTCCTGTAAAAAAAGTGCCTTCAGTTGTTGATGATGTGGTTGTAGTTGCTGGTGGAGTGCCAGTTGTGGTTGTTGCAATCGAAGCCCCTACAGATATTGGTCCGGAAGAATTAGTTAAAGATGAGGTTGCGGTAGAAGTTATTTCTTGCATTGTAGAATTAATATATAATCTTGCAAAGTTATTTTCTCTTACAAAAGAAATAATCTGTGGCGAAGCAACGGGCTTAGCAGGGGGATTGGTTAAAATTAAAGAATCTGTATCAAAGTTTATTTTTGGACTATAACTAAAGCTTGGAGATACTCCTTCTCTATTGTTTAGAACCGAAAAACTTCCAGAAGAATGATGAAATAATGTGCTAGAAGAAGTTCCCTCAAATTGCTGAACGATAAAAAAAGAAACTTCACTTGAGCTAAGCAAACTATATAGATCGACATTAAATATGGTGTTGGCTACATCATTTGATTGCGGTATGCTAGAAATTAAATAATCGCTACCATCAAAATATAAAGAAGGCAAACCGCCAATACCATTAACAACATAGGTTGGCATTGCATTGATGGCATGAACTGTGTTGATACTTAATGCTATTTTATCGGACATATTTGTACCTAAAGATTTTTGAGAATTAATATCTCGCCAAGCACAAATTGTTTCATTGCCTAATAAATCTTGATAACTCATATATTTTGATAAGCATTTATTGGCGGTTGCTGTGCTAATTAAAGACTTTTCGGCATTAACATCGAGCCACAAAGTTAGATCGGTTATTTTGTTGACGGGAGAAGTTCTGGTGAGGTTTTGAGCCGATTTTATTTTGGCATCTAAGATAAGATCTTGTCCAACTAAAATGCCAGAAATTAAAATGCCAATTATTAGTAAAACTATAGATATTTCAATTAAAGAAAACCCTTTTTTAAAATTTTTTGATACTTTTTGCATATATTTTTATATTATTTGTTATTAACAGAGGCTTTACCGTTTACAACCTTATTTGAGTTGAGAATAAAGGTTTGATTTGGTTGTAAAACAAAATCTATTTCAACTTGATTGTTAGAATTGATTTTGGGAGCCAAACTTTCTGATCGTAAACCGGAAAGTATTTTCCATTTACTTACACTTAATTTCCAGATGATGTTAACTCTATCTTTTTCTACTGATTTAAAATATAGTTCACTATCTAGTTTATTATTTTTGGCAGTATATTTTTTATCGTTGATCCATAAAGACCAAGAATCGTTGCCGAAATATAAAATAGAAGAAAGAAAAATGTAGGCTTTAACATTTTCTTGCTCTAGTTTTTTTTCTTCTTCGGTTATTGATTTTTCTTGGTTTTCTTCCCCTCCGTCTAGTTCAAATATTTGATTGTTTTGAAATGCCTCAATAGCTTTATCAATGTTTGAAATATCGGTATCACTAAACATTAATGATTGAATTTTAGTATTAGAAAATAAATCTTCAATAGATTTTTTAATGTAAGAAGCGGAAATAGGAGTTTTATTACTGGCAGTTTCTATTTTTTTGTTAATCTCATTAGATGGATTATTGATTATATTGCTATTGTTGATATTTTCTTGTGCATAAATTGATTTTTGGCAAAACAAAGTTGCAACCAGCAATATTGATATTAATTTAAAATAAAGCATTTTTTATGGATTTTCGAGATTTTTGGTATTTTCGTTAGTGGTTTCTTTTGGTGTTTTGTTGAGTGGGTTTTGATTGGCATTTTCTTTGTTTTTATTTTCTTTAAAAACATACCAAGCGAATTGAATTTTGCCAGTAATATGTCCTTGATTTTTACCAGTGCTGATTTCTTTTAAATCTTTGGCTCCATATTTTTTTTCTCGTTTTATTTCGAAGTTTTTAAAAACAACATAACCATGCAAACTTTTATAAAATTCTTCAGCAAATTGAATGGCTTTCACATCGTTGTAAGCTAAAAAAGTAAGTTCACCTTCTGTGTATAAAATGTCAAGAGCTTCATTTTTAAAAATGTTGTTGGGTAAATTTTCGGGCACATTCATTTTTAATTTAGAATCGTTGATAAAATATTTTTGAGCAAGATTATTGCGAATTTTCTCAACTTCTTCATTTTTAATGCCGGTGCTAAGCTTTTTTTTAGAGCTAGTTTTTTTCCAAATTTCTTTATATTTGTTGTTTTCTTGTGCCTTACTTTCGATTTCTGAGATTTTTGATTTTATGCTAAAGATATCATCGGTAAGTTGCGATTTTTCTGATTGAAAATTGGTGTCAAAATAATTATAAAAGAAAGCGACAGAAATAATAGAGATAAACATTAAAATAGCGATTAGAGCATTAATTTTGATTTTTTGTTTTAAATTAGTTATTTTCATGACTATTTATCTTGTTTTTCAATATTGGCTTGATTTCTTTTTTCTAGCAAGGTGAATTCTATGGGTTGTTCATAAAATTTAGCATTAAAATCGATATTACGATTAATTTCGGTATATTTAACATCAAAATTAGTGAGAGTTGATTTTAGTTTTTTATTGATAAAATTATCAAATTCAATAAATAAATCGTCTATGGTGCCACTACGATTAAATAAAATGCCATTAAACACCATTTCTTTTTTTGCCCCTTTGTTTGGAGATTTAGAGTTAAAATCGGTTACTCTGTATTTAAAACTAGTGATTTCTGTTATATCTTTGGCAAAAGATAAGCTAGCATAGGTTTCGCTAAAATTTGGTTGAAATTCTCCTAAAATTTCTTCTACTTTACCTGTATCGCCAATTATTTCAATGCTGATATCTTGTTTCTCTCCTTCAAGAGAAGCTCCTTCGATGGCGGTTTTTCTAGCTAAACTTAGTGTTTTAGAAAGAGTTATTTTTTCATTTTCTGCTGTTTCAATATCTTCTATTATGTTTTTATTGGAAAAAAACAAAAATAATAATCCAAAAATTAATATTGCTAACATGGTAATATTGGCTATTAATATTGATTTAAATTGTAAATAAGAGTTTTCGAGCTCTTTAATTTTATGTGTGGTAAATTTTAAAATAGGTTTTTCTTTTAAAAATGCCATAATAATTAGCAAGTCAAAACGATCTTCCGTTTCTATTTTGATATTTTTTGCTCCGATCATTTCTTGAGCTTGTGTTGGAGTGTGGTTTATTTGTTGAATTTCTTTATTACCAAGAGCGAGAATTTTTTGAAAAGCGCTATCAGGAAAAATGTTGATGATTTGAAATTTATCAATAGTTAATTCGATAAACATTCTTTTTAAATATTCGAAAGTGCTGTAAATGTCTTGAATATATTTTTCGGCAAAGTTTTCGTCTGTAATGTTATAATTTACCACTCTAGTAAAAACAATATTTTCGCCAGAAAAAACAATTTGTCGAGCACCGCCAACTTTGGTTTGAATAACCAAACAATGAATATTGGTATTTAAAATATTTTTTAAATCTGTGCTTTGATTTTTGTTTTTTTCTTTAATTTTATAGAGATTTTGATAAAAATTATAGCTTTCAATTGGCAACATATAAACACCAATCAAGCGATTTGGTAGTTCATAAACAAAACTTAGCCAATTATTAATAAGTTGCGATTTAGAAGAGCTAATAAATAAACAATCTAGCTTTCCTGTGCTATTTTTATTAAAATTAAGAGTTAACTTTATGGATTCTTGCTTGGTTTTTTTAAGAATAATATAGTTTTTAAGAGCTTCTTTGTCGCCATCGCCCGCTAAATCTCTTTTGATAATTTTTTCAAGATCAGATTTTTTAATGGGAGGATAGCTCTTTTTTTTGTAAGTCTGATCAATAGTATCAAGAAGAATATAAATTTTTTGTGATCGATGTTTTTTAAAAAAATTAATTAATTCGACCCTGTTTCCATCGTTTAGCGACTCTATAAATTTTTGTTCAATATCTTTGCCATTGCTGTTGGCAATAATAATGCCGTTGTTACCAATAAGAATGACAATAGCTTTTTGTAGAAACATTACAATAATTAAAGTTAGATTTTTAAATTATTTCAAAATAAAATAAAATGATGATTTTTCTAAAACAAAATTGCAAGTTAATTTATTAAACACAAACCTAATTTTATGATAATTGGCACAGGAATCGATATTATTAACAATTTACGTATTAAAATATTGCTAGAAAAATTTGGTTTTCGTTTGCTAAATAAAATTTTTTCTGCAAGAGAAATTGAAATATTGTCAAATAAATTTAGCCTTGATAATTTTCAACAAGCTAAATTAATTAATTTTATTGCCAAAAGATTTGCTGGTAAAGAAGCCTTTGCCAAGGCAACCGGCTTTGGCATTGGCAGTGTTTTTGCTTTTCGTGATATTGAAATTATTAACGATAATTTTGGTAAGCCCAATATTTTTCTTGCTAGCGATAAACAAAACTTATTTACTAATAAATTTGACTTAGTTAATATTCATCTTAGTTTAAGCGACGAAAAAGAATATTCTGTTGCTGTGGTTATTATTGAAAAAATATGAACAAAAAAATTTTAGTAATTGGCGCTGGCAGTTGGGGCACTGCTTTAGCCAATCATTTATCTTGTAACGACAATTTTGTTTATCTATATACCAAAAATTTGGCAACTTTACAAGAGATAAATCAACAAAAAACCAATTTTAAAAAACTTCCTAACATTGTTTTGCATTCTAATTTATGTGCTACCAATGTTTATGAAAATGATGTCGATATAGTTTTTGTTGTAGTGCCGAGTGCTCACTGTGTTGAGGTTTTTTGGCAAATAGCACAAACAAAATTTCATCAAAATACCATTTTTGTGCTTTGTTCGAAAGGTTTTGGAGTGCAAAATCAAGAAATAAATTTGTTAAGTGATCTATTTTTAAAAATCACTAAACATCACAATTTTGCTGTTTTATCGGGTCCTAATTTTGCTTTAGAAGTTGCTAAACAACAACCAACAATCACAACACTTGCTAGTGAAAATGCTATTTTAGCAAATGAAGTTATTTTATGTTTAAATAATTTTCATTTTTTCGCCAAATATTCTCATAATGTTGTGGCAACAGAGTTTTCTGGTATTTTTAAAAATATTATGGCGATTGGTTGTGGTTTTTTAGATGCTCTTGATTTTGGCCATAATGCCAAATCTGCTTTGGTATGTCGCGGAATTTCTGAAATAAAAATGTTGTGTCATTTTTTTCAAGTAGAAGCGAGTCTTGATAATCCTGCTGGTTTTGGTGATATTTTTCTTACTTGTTCTTCTAGTCAATCGCGAAATTATCGTTTTGGTTTTGCTCTTGGTAAAAAGCAAGATATCAATCAACAAAACACCTGCGAAGGTGCTTTGGCCTGCGGTTTATTGGCTGATTTTGCCATAAAAAAGCAAATATCACTAGACTTATGTAAAGTTATCGCTAAAATTATTGCCGACGTTCAAAATTATGATAGTTCTGCAATTTTACAACAACTTAATTCTGCTATTTTACAATAAAATTCTATGTTTAATCAATCAGAAAACTCTGTTCTTATTCTTGATTTCGGTAGCCAAGTAACTCAACTTATCGCTAGAAGAATCAGAGAAATAGGTATTTTTTGTTTAGTTGAAAATTTTAATATTTCCTTAGAAAAAATACAAAAAATTAATCCACGTGCCATTATTCTTTCTGGCGGGCCGGCTTCGGTCTATGAAAATTCGGCTCCTGCTATCGATAAAAAAATTTTGCAACTTAATATTCCTGTTTTAGGTATTTGTTATGGTCAGCAGTTGATTTGTCATTTATTGGGAGGTTCTGTTTTGCCTAGCGACAAAAGAGAATTTGGTAAAGCTCAATTAAAATTTCAGCCCAACTCTCCTTTATTTGCTGGTTTTGTCAATAATCAAGTTTGGATGAGCCATGGCGACAGCATTGCTAAAATTCCCGATAATTTTCATGTAATAGCTTCTACCGATTCTGCTCCTTTTGCTGGCATTGCTTGGCTTGAAAAAAATATTTATGGTTTGCAATTTCACCCAGAAGTTGCCCATTCTGTTGATGGTTTAGTTTTATTAAAAAATTTTCTGTTAAAAATCGCTGGCTGTCAATCGGACTGGACAATGAAAAATTTTAAAACACAACAAATAGAAGCAATAAAAAAACAAGTTGGCAATAATCAGGTTATTTGCGGTTTAAGTGGCGGAGTTGATTCTGCTGTTGTGGCCGCCCTTATTCATCAGGCAATTGGCAAACAACTTACTTGCATTTTTGTTGATCATGGTTTGCTTCGTTGCGATGAAGCAAAAAATGTAGAAAAAGTTTTTCGTCATCACTGCGATTTTAACTTGATAATGGTAGATGCTTCTGCTTTATTTTTAGCAAAATTAAAAAATATTTCCGACCCAGAAAAAAAGAGAAAAATTATTGGCAAAACTTTTATCGAAGTTTTTAATGCCGAAGCCAGCAAAATTAACAATGCTAAATTTCTTGCCCAAGGCACTCTTTATCCAGATGTTATCGAGTCTTCGCATCCCAACAACGGGGTGAGTCAAACCATTAAATCTCATCATAATGTGGGTGGTTTGCCTAAAAAAATGAAGTTGCAACTTTTAGAGCCTGTAAGAATGCTCTTTAAAGACGAAGTAAGATTGCTTGGTTACGAATTGGGTTTGCCTAGCGAAATTGTGGCTCGTCATCCATTTCCGGGGCCTGGTTTGGCTATCAGAATTATTGGCAACATTACTGCCGAAAAAATCGCCATTTTGCAACAAGCAGACGATATTTATTTACAAGAAATCAAAAAACATGGTCTTTACAACGAAATATGGCAAGCATTTGCGGTTTTATTGCCAGTAAAAACTGTTGGGGTGATGGGCGATGCTCGAACCTACGAAAATGTTTTAGCACTGCGTGCTGTTACTTCTGTTGATGGTATGACTGCTGATATTTATCATTTTTCGAGCGAGTTGTTAAGTGCAATTGCCAATCGCATCATCAATGAAGTAAGAGGCATAAATAGAGTTGTCTACGACTTTACTTCTAAGCCACCAGGCACCATAGAATGGGAATGATGCAATGTTTTTTCAATCTCATTATAAATTTTTTCTATTAACTATTCTTTTGTTTTCTGCTTTTATAAACAAAGCAAAAGCAGAAATGCAATTTTTAGAATGGCAAGAAAATTCTAATTTAAGTCAAACTCAAAAAAATTCTAGCTATAAATTGTTGATTAAAATCAACGATCTCGCTGCTAATTATTTTACTAGCTCTTTTATCATCACCACCAATACCACCAACGATTATAAACTAGATTTTTATAATGTTTTGGTAGATGGCAAGGTTGCCAAATATTCTTATCAAAACGATGTGTTGCAAATATTTTTTCCACAAGGCAAAAGAAACAACGATACAGTGTTAATTCAATATGATGCAAAGCATAAATATTTAAAATTCAATAAATATCTACATCAAAATCAAATTTATATTCCACAATTTGCTGTGGGTGCCAAGGCAAAAGTTATCATAAATTTTGCTTCTGATTTTCGCTTAATTTCGATGCATAATAATGTTTTTCTTAATGAAAATCAACTTGTTTATCAAGGTTTGGTGCCAACAGAAGGTGTGCAAGAAATTTTAAAATTCACCAATAAAAAAGTTGCTTGGGAGGTGTCGATTTCAAATATTATCAACACTAATAATGCCACTGGTGCATTAAAAGTTGTGGTGCCTTATGTTTTTTATGGCGGGGCTCAAGAAGTGGATGATCAAATAATTACTGCTAATTTATTGCCAGAAAAACATTTAACTACTAAAGAAAATAATATTTTTGACTTTGCTTTAAAAAACTTTATCAATCAAATAAAAATCACCAATAAAGCAAACATAATAACAGGCGAAAATCATGCTTTAAAATCTTCTTTTGATAGTCAAAAATATCTCAAAATTTCACCAGAAGAGCTTGCTTTATTAATGCCAATTGTTGAAAATATTAAAAATAATCCAAAATATCAAAACTTGCCCTTATATGCTAAAATAGGTAAATTTGTCTACGAATACTTGCAATACGATGCCAGTTATTTTGGTAAATTACTCACTGTGCCCGAAATTTTAACTACCAAAAAAGGAGTTTGTGCCGAGTTTGCCACTCTTTACAATGCTTTAGCAAGGTCGGCAGGCATACCTTCGGCAGTGGTTTATGGTTATGCTTATGGTGAATATAACAAATTCGAAAGCCATGCCTGGAATATGATTTATGTTAATAATCAGTGGTTTTATGTTGATCCAACCTGGAATCTATTAAACCGGGCGGTTTCTTCTTCTCACATTTATGTGCAAGACAATCGCAATGATGACATTAAAATTGAATACAGCGGTTTTGATAGTCCAAAATTTATGTTTGATAAAAAATTTAGCATCAAAGAGATCTATGCCTTCAACTAAACAGCTGTTTAAACTGCACTCAAAATATTTGCCTTCTGGCGATCAACCAAAAGCAATAGCTAGTTTAATTGCAGGTTTACAGCAAAAAAAACAAGATCAAGTCTTGCTGGGCATTACCGGTTCTGGTAAAACTTTTACTATGGCAAGCATTATCGCTAAAATGCAAAGGCCAGCCCTTATTATGGCTCACAACAAAACTTTGGCTGCACAGCTTTATGCCGAAATGTGCGAATTTTTTCCTGAAAATGAAATCGGTTATTTTGTGTCGTTTTATGACTACTACCAGCCCGAGGCTTATATTGCCAAAAGCGATACTTTTATCGAAAAAGACAGCACTATCAACGAGCAAATAGATCGTTTAAGGCACAATGCAACTCGAGCTCTGCTTGAAAGAAGAGATGCCATTGTTATTGCCTCTGTTTCTTGTATTTACGGCATTGGTTCGCCCGAATATTATGGTAAAATGATTGTTTCTTTTACTTTGGGACAGCAAATTAATCGCCAAAAAATCTTAACTAATTTAATTGATTTGCAATATCAACGAAACGATGTCGATTTTGACAGATGCACTTTTCGAGTAAAGGGCGATAGTATCGATATTTTTCCGGCCCACTTAAACGATAAAGCTTGGCGAATCTGTATGTTTGACAACGAAATAGACGACATCTACGAGTTCGATCCGCTCACAGCAGAAATCAGCAAGAAAATGCAACAAATAACCATTTATCCTGCATCGCACTATGCCACACCTGCCGAGGTTTTGCAAGGGGCAATCAAAATTATCAAAACAGATCTTAATTCTCGCCTATTAGAACTAGAACAGCAAAATAAGTTAGTAGAAATGCAAAGATTGCAACAACGAACCAATTACGATCTAGAATTAATGGTTACTTTAGGTAGTTGCAAAGGAATTGAAAATTATTCGCGATATCTCACTAAACGGCCAGCGGGCTTTCCACCGCCCACTTTGTTTGAATATTTACCGAGCGATGCTTTGCTTTTTGTTGACGAAAGCCATGTTAGCGTGCCCCAAATTGACGGCATGGCGAAAGGCGACAATGCCAGAAAAAGCTCTTTGGTTGAGCATGGTTTTCGTCTGCCAAGTGCTCTAGATAATCGTCCTTTGAAATTTTTAGAATGGGAAAATCTTCGCCCGCAAACTATTTTTGTTTCTGCAACTCCCGGCAAATACGAATTAGCCAAAACTCAAAACGAAGTAGTTGAGCAAATTATTCGGCCAACAGGCTTGCTTGATCCGATTTGCGAGGTTCGTTCTGCCAAAACTCAAGTGGCAAATCTATTGCCCGAAATACAAGCGATGAAAAATCTCGGTTTTCGCACTTTGGCAACCACTCTTACCAAAAAAATGGCAGAAGATTTAACTAGTTATCTCAACGAACACAATATTAATGTGGTTTATATGCATTCCGATGTTGACACTCTTGATCGTATTGCCATTATTAAAGATTTGAGATTGGGAAAATACGATTGTTTGGTGGGAGTTAATTTGTTAAGAGAAGGCCTAGATATTCCAGAATGTGCTTTGGTTGCCATTCTTGATGCCGATAAAGAGGGTTTTTTAAGAAATGAAACTTCTTTAATTCAAACAATAGGCAGAGCCGCCAGAAACTCAGAAGGAAGGGTGATTTTATATGCAGATAAAATGACAGCCTCTATCAACAAAGCCCTTGAAAAAACCAATTATCGTCGAGATCTGCAAATGCAACATAATTTGGCAAACAACATAAATCCAACCACCACCTACAAGGCAATTAGCTCTGTTTTTGATAATTTATATAGTAAAAAAGCCGAAAAAACAGCAATTAATCTTAATAGCATCGAAAAAAATATTACCAAACTTAGAGAGCAAATGCATAAATCGGCAAAGAATCTTGATTTTGAAAAAGCCCTAGAATTAAGAGAAGAAATCAAAAAATTAGAAACAATGATAATACCATTTTAACTAATTAAAACAATCTTATGGTTTTTCACATTCTAACTTCATCTTTTTGGTTAAAAACCTGTCGTTGCGATAGCACGACTAAACATAATATTTCGTTATCGTTGCGATAGC
>CANNFC010000021.1:0-20140 GCA_947503755.1 Rickettsiales bacterium
ATCGCCACTATGTTACATCGCAACGAATTTAAACGACAACAAGCCACCGTGGGTGCAAAAACCAGCGATATGTGCTTTAATCTTGATTGGCTCTATCCCATCAGCAACTCTTTTATAGAGTGATAAAATATTTATATTGCTTGCAAGATATTTTTTTTGACATTAAAATTGTTTTTTTATTAAAATATTGCTGTATATTTTCTATTTTTAAATCACATGACAGATAACAACAAAAACAATAATACACGTCTTCGCCTCACCTTAAAAACAGGCACTCAAAACACACCAATTACCAATAAAAATATTGCTAACAAAAGTTCTGTGCAAGTTACCATTAAAGGCAGAAAAAAAGAATCAACTCACACCACCCAAAATTCTGACAAAGAAATAACAGCTCGGTTTATTGCGGTTGCTAAAAGCGAGCAAGATAGCTTTTTAACAGAAACTCAATACAAAACTCACGAAATTCTTAAACAAAATCTTAAAACACAAACAACCAAAACCGAGCTAGAAAAAACAACAATTGAACCTCAGCAAAATATTCAGCCAAAAAAAATATCCATCAAACCAGCAGAATTTTGGCAAGAAAACCACAACACTAAACCAGAAAAAACACAAGAAAATCAGTCGATAAAACAAGAAATTGTTAAACCAATTATTTCATCAACACAGCCCGCCACCAAAGAAGCCGAAGAAAAAACCAACCCAACTCCACAAAATCAAAAAAACTCCATCAACAATTTTTACCAAAACAACCTAGACGATTTTCAAATCGATGCTTTTGATGTTAGAAACAAAATCAAACAAAGCCTACAGCAATCTAATCAAGAAAAAGAAGATAGACAAAAAATAATCGAGCAAAAAAAGCAAAAAGAACAAGCTGTATTAACAGCAGAAAAAGCCGAGTTATCTAAAAAGAAAATTAAAAAAACCATAGAAATTCCAGTAAAAGCATCAGAAAATAACGAAACCATCAAAAAAAACAATCTTAAAAACGAAAAATTTAATCAAAGAAAACTCACCTACTTTGTTAGCAATAAAAACGACGACGACGAAGATCGTGGCGGTTTTCGACGAAAAAAATTCAAACCAAAAAAAACTGACAATTCTTTTGACAAAGAACATAAAAAATTTGTCCGAGAAGTTATATTGCCCGATCTCATCACACTTTCTGATTTATCAGCAAGAATGTCTGAAAAAACAGGAGATGTGGTAAAAAAATTATTTACCATGGGCATGGTAGTTACCAGTAATCAAGCCGTCGATGCCGATACTGCCGAAATTATTGTGGCAGAATTTGGCCATATCAGCAAAAGAGTTTCACGATCAGATATCGAAAATTTTTTACAAGAAGATACAAGTCAATACACTTTACAACCAAGAGCTCCCGTTGTAACCATTATGGGGCATGTCGATCACGGCAAAACCTCTCTTCTCGATGCTTTACGACAAACCAATGTGGTTGCCAAAGAACACGGTGGCATCACTCAACACATTGGAGCCTCTAGAATCAAAACCGAAAGTGGCAAATACATCACTTTTCTTGACACTCCAGGTCACGAAGCATTTAGCGAAATGCGATCAAGAGGTGCCAACATCACCGATATCGTTGTTTTGGTGGTGGCAGCCGACGATGGTGTA
The DNA here is from genome assembly GCA_947503755.1 of Rickettsiales bacterium. GTDB lineage: Bacteria > Pseudomonadota > Alphaproteobacteria > Rickettsiales > UBA1997 > CAILUF01. Next base: position 1,642 of record CANNFC010000021.1, read on the forward strand.
AAAGAACAAACCATTGAAGCCATAAACCATGCCAAAGCCGCCAATGTGCCAATTATTGTGGCGGTCAACAAAATCGATAAACCAGGAGCAAATCCACAAGTCGTCAAAAATGAACTGTTAAATTATCAGTTGGTTTCCGAAGAATTAGGTGGCGATGTCATGTTTGTATCGGTTTCTGCTAAAGCAAAAATCAACCTCGACAAACTAGAAGAAGCAATCTTATTACAAGCCGAAGTTCTCGATCTAAAATCTGCTTATCAAGGCAAATCAATTGGTGCAGTTTTAGAATCTCGGGTCGATCCCAACAAAGGTGTGGTGGCAACAATGCTGGTGCAAAGTGGCACTCTTGATATTGGCGATTTAGTAGTGGTTGGCAATGCCTATGGCAAAATTCGTAAAATGTCTGATTCTTTTGGCAAAATCGTGAAAACAGCAACTCCTTCTATGCCAGTTGAAATTTTAGGCTTAGATTCTGTCCCAAATGCTGGCGACAGATTTGTTGAAGTCGAGCACGAAAAACAAGCAAGAGATATTATTGCTTACAGACAAAAAAAAGAAAGAGAGCAAAAATCTTTGAAAAATTCAGCAAAATCAATCACCGACATTTTTAGACAGTCAGGAAAAGATCAAATAAAATATCTAAATCTCGTCATAAAATGCGATGTTTATGGCTCGGTCGAGGCAATTTCTAACACTGTTGTTAAACTAAGCAACCAAGAAGTGGCAATTAAAATCATTCACTCGGCAACTGGTGGCATCACCGAAAGCGATGTAAGTTTGGCAAGTGCTTCTGGAGCTGTGATTTTGGGTTTCAATGTGCGAGCCAATATCACCGCCAAAGATTTGGCAAATTTAAAAGGGGTAGAAATTCGTTATTATTCAATTATTTACAACTTGGTTGACGATTTAAAACTATTACTTTCTGGCTTGTTAAACCCCAACAAAACCGAAGAATATCTTGGCTCTGCCGAAATTCGACAAGTGTTTAAAGTTTCTGGTGCTGGCAAAGTAGCGGGAGCTTTTGTGATTGATGGCAACATCAAAAGAAATGCCAAAGTTCGTCTTCTTCGCAACAATGTGGTAGTTTATAACGGCTCTTTAAAAACCCTCAAAAGGTTTAAAGACGATGTTAAAGAAGTGAAAAATGGTTTTGAATGTGGTGTCGTCCTTGAAAACTACGACGACATTAAAGAGCGCGATATGATAGAATGCTACGAAATCATCGAAAAATCTCGCACTTTATAGGTAATAACAATATCACAATCCATATTCTATTCACAAAAAAGTCAATCTAGTAATTATACCATTTCCATAAATAAATACCGCACTTCGATCTAAGTTCCCCATCCCGTAAAAGGGAAATTTAGATCGAAGTGCGGTATTTATTTATGGAAATGGTATGAGGTTGTTGGGTTATAAAAATATCACGGCCAAGACCCCAGCACTACACACAAGACAAGGAAAAACTTGAGTACTTTAAAAAAAACCCTAATCGAATTAAAAGAAAAAAATCCAAATAAACCAATTTTATATTTTGACGAATCAAGATTTGGAACAAAGACAAAAACTGGTCTTGGTTGGTTTAAAAAAGACAGCAGAACACCAATTAAAGTCAAATTGGGGATTTTAAAGAATTTTTACCTTTATTCAAGCATTCATCCAGTTAGCGGTAAGCATTTCAAGCTTTTAATGCCAAATGTAGATACCAGTTGTATGAATGTCTATTTAAAGGAATTATCTCAAGAAATAAAAGAAGATTTTATTCTAATAATGGATGGGGCTGGCTGGCACAAATCTAGTAATCTGATAATTCCCAAAAATATTCAGATAATTCTTTTGCCTCCATACTGCCCAGAGCTCAATTGCGTTGAGAGGCTGTGGAGGTTTATTAAAGACAACATAATTAAAAACAAGGTGTTTGAAACTTTAATTGAATTAGAAAATCAGGTTTGTGAATTTGTTAAGAATTTAGGCAATGAAATTGTAAAAAGTATTTGTATGTAGATGGTTAATTAGGAAGTTGAAATGGTATTATATTGAGAACTGGAAAAGATTTCTGCTTTTTTAGAAGAAGAAAAATTTTAACCTCATTTTTCAATGCAATACTATTTTATTTCTAAATCAAAAGAAAATTTATTAACACAATTTAACAAAAAATCTTGCTCTGGCTTAGTAAGATGAGGCGAAGTATGCTGCCAAACTGTTTGATGATAATCTTTAAGCCATTTTTTTTCTGGGTAGGTAAGCATTTTGCTATCAACTAAATTATAGTCAAAAGGAGCTAATGAAAGAGTTTCAAAACATAAAAAATTATCGTTATATTCTTTCACTAACAATAAATTTTCTAGTCTAATGCCATATTTATCGGGCAAATAAACCCCTGGTTCATTAGAAAGTATCATATTTGGTAATAAAATATGTTGATTATTTTTACCGATACCACAACCATCTTCGTGCACACCCAAAAAACTACCAACCCCATGCCCAGTAGAGTGAGCATAATCAAGCCCAAATTGCCATAAATAATAACGAGCCAAACTGTCAAGTTGATATCCCTTGGTGCCTTTAGGAAATTTTGCTCTTGCCACTGCCAAATGCCCTTTTAAAACCAAAGTGTAGTGTAAAATCATATCAGCAGAAGGCTTACCAATAGCTATTGTTCTGGTGATGTCGGTGGTGCCGTAAAAATCGTTTCCCAAATATTGAGATCCAGAATCAATTAAAAAAACAGAACCTTCATTTAAAATTAAATCACTTGCAGGTGTGCATTGATAGTGAATGATGGCTCCGTTACTTGCATAACCAGCAATAGTATTAAAACTTTCGTAAAAAAAATCAGCAGATTGTCGATGCAAAAACTCGAGATGCTGTTGAGCTTTTGATTCGGTATTAAATTGTTTTGTTTTATGTTGATATTGTAGCCAATAAAAAAACTTAACAAGAGCAATGGCGTCAAGCCTGGTAGATTGATATGCCCCAGTTATTTCGCGTAGATTTTTGATTGCTTTTTGTTGAGTAACTGGGCAAGATTGTTTATAGACAAACAAATTATTTTCAAGTAAAGTGTTGTAAATATAGCAATTAGTAGTAGTAAAATCGGTATAAATTTGATTGTTAACTGGATGAAAAATGCTAAAAAAATTTTCAATTTGATAAAGCGGTAATAATTCGATAAAATTTTTTGCTAAATTTAGATTTTTGGTGTTTTCAATATTAGTAAAGAGAGTGATTTTATTATTTGGATGCAAAATCGCCAAACAAAAAAAAATTGGTGTTTGTAATAAATCTCGGCCTCTTAAATTAAGTAACCAACAAATATTTTCAGAATTAGTAAGAAGAAAGGTTTTTTTTGGGTGAGCAGAAGTAATTTTTTGTCTTTTTTCAAAAGAACTAGCACCGCAAATTTCATCTGAACACAAAAAAGCAGTTGAAACATCTTGATTAGACCAAAAATATTCAAGCGGATCGAGATCTAATCGGTTAACTAACACGATATTTTGATTTATTTCATTATATTTTTGCCAATCAGCAATATTGATTAAGCTATCGATAAAAGCAATTTTTTGTGTTGATTTAGTATTATTGCTAAGCCAAGTAAAAACCGATTGAGAAGTAATGTCGATAATAGAAAAAAGTGAAGCACTAATTTGATATTTTGCTTGTAATAAATATCGACCATCGGTAAAAAAATAACTTTTTTCTTTACCAAAAATAACTGTGGCATTTGAACCAGTAAAACCAGTAATTTGCTTAATAAACTGCTGTTTTTCTGGCAGGTATTCGCTAAAAAATTGATTGGTATTGCTAATAATTAAAAAATCAATCTTTTTATTAGATAAAAATTGTTGAATATCAAAAATATTAAGCATTTATCTTTTAAACATATTAAGCATTTTATGGGTAATTAAAAACCCTCCGAAAATATTAATTGCCGAAATAATGATAGCAAAAAAACTAATAATGGCAATTAAATTTATTTCTTTACAATTACCAAGAGCAATCATAGCACCAATAATGATAACTCCAGAAATGGCATTAGTAACCGACATAAGAGCGGTATGTAGAGCGGGAGTAACCTTCCAGACCACAAAATAACCAATAAAACACGAAAGAACAAATAAAGCAAAAGAAAAAATAAAAGCATCTTGCCCATATTGAGCCGACATTGATTCAAGACTAATAACCTTAGAAATCAAAAGATCTGAATTTTTTTTGATAGAATCGGTAAGAGAGATAATATCTTGAATTGTGGCTTGCGACATAAATCATGAAGAATTAAATTTTGATAAAATAAAGTTTTATTTTACCAAAAAAAAATTTCTTGTCAATGAAATTAAAATGTTTAGATAAAAAAATTGTTTAATTTTGATTAATAATTTTGCAACAATTTTTCACTAAATCTCTCACTTGCAAAATAAAAGAAGCCCTTTCGGCAACCGAAAGAAAACCGCCAGCATCAAGTAAATTAAGGTTGTGACTAGCTTTTAAAGCCTGTTCATAAGCTGGAACAACAAGATTTTTGCTTATCAAAAATTGCGACTGCTCTTTTGCTTGCCAAAAATTATTAAACAAGTGCTCTTTATTTGCAAACTGCAAAATAGCAGAAGAATTTTCTATTTCGGATTGCAAAAAGAGATCGGCATACGATATTTTTTCATTGTTACTGTTGAGATTATAACAAATATCAAAAATAGAATCAACACCTTGTAAATGCATTGCTATTCGCTCTAAACCATAAGTTATTTCACCGGCAATTAGCTTGCATTCTACACCGCCAACTTGTTTCATATAGGTGAACTGACTAATTTCCATACCATTAAACCACACTTCCCAACCCAAACCAGAAGCACCGACCGAAGGGTTTTCCCAATCATCTTCAACAAAACGAATGTCGTTTTGTTTAGTGTGTAAACCAATAACATCAAGACTCTCAAGATATAATTTTTGCAAATTTTCGGGAGCTGGTTTAATAAAAACTTGAAATTGAAAATAGTGGCTTAGTCTGTTAGGATTTTTGGCATATCTCGCATCGGTTGGCCTGCGACAAGGTTGAACATAGGCAACTTGCCAAGTTTTATCGCCCAAGGCTCTAAGAACAGTTGCAGGATGCAATGTGCCAGCACCAACCTCAAGATCAAGGGGCTGTAAAATAGAACAGCCCTTACTTGCCCAAAAGTTTTGTAAAGTAAAAATGAGTTGCTGAAATGTTATAATACTCATTTTTTAGGCTTTATTAAGCAACAATTTCGCAAGAAGCAAAAAAGAAGATGATTTCATTTTTAGCATTTTCTAAGCTGTCAGAACCATGAACAGAATTTGCTTCGATAGAAAGAGAAAACTCTTTGCGTATAGTGCCAGTATCGGCATTGGCAGGATTGGTTGCCCCCATAATTTCACGGTTTTTAGCAACAGCATTTTCGCCTTTTAGAACCTGCACCACAACTGGACCAGAAATCATAAAAGAAACTAAATCGTTAAAAAATGGTCTATCTTTATGAATAGCATAAAAATTTTCTGCTGTTTTTTTTGATAAAAACAACATTTTTTGTGCCACAATTTTTAAACCAGCTTCTTCAAATTTTGCATTGATTTTACCAGTAAGATTTCTTTCGGTGGCATCTGGTTTGATGATAGATAAAGTATATTCGCAGTTCATATGTTTAGTGAGTATTTTTAATTATTTTTTACCTTCGGTTTTTTTAGCTTCGGTTTTTTTATCTTCTGATTTTGCAGTAGAATCGGCTGTTGCGGTAGTTTTGTCATCTTCAGATTTGCCTCGGCCAATGATGCTTGCAATAAGGAAATTGCCTTTTTTTGCCAATTTACAACCAGCAGGAATTTTTAATTGAGATGAACGAAATTTACCACCAACATGCAAAGAAACAACATCGGCCTCAATGTGAGTTGTAATGTTTTTTTCTTCTTCGCAAATTAATTGCACTTTTCGAGCCACCACATGTAAAAAACCACCTCTTTTTAAACCAGGAGATCTATCGACATTGGTAAAATTAATTTTTGCTTGAGCAATAATAGGTTTATTAGCATTGCAAAATATAAAATCGATATGAATTGGAAAATCAGAAACTGGATCAAGCTCTATTTTGTAAGGAATAACACGATAATTTTCGTTATCGCTTATTTTAAGATCAAAAACAGTGGTTGTAGAATTGCCTTTTTTATATTCTGATAAAAATTGGTGAGAATCTATACTAAGATTAATATTGCCATCTTTATTATAAATAATAGCTGGTATTAGACCTTGTTTTTTTAACTTTTTAGCAAAAGATTTGCCTATTTCATTTCTAAGGTTGGCATTTATGGTAATTGACATAAAAATAAAGATATTAAAATTGTTTTTTTAAAAAATGATAAAAATTTTAGCCTCGATAAAATTAAAGTCAAGATAAGAAATTATAATATTAAAAAAATTATGATACCATTAAATGGCAAACATTGTCGTTATAAGTTTTGATTGATAATTTCTTGTTCTTGAACTTGGTTTTCTTCCGGTGTTGTTTCGACATTTTTCTGTTGCGCTTTGGCTTTTTGCTCTTTAAGAATATAACGATATTTTGCAACATTTTGATTGTGCTCTTCTAGTGTTTTCGCAAATAAATGACCGCTACCTTTTGCATTGGCAACAAAAAATAAATAATCGGCAGTAGGTGGGTTTAAAACAGCTTTAATAGAAGCCAATCCTGGGTTACAAATGGGAGTTGGAGGTAAGCCATAAACATTGTAAGTGTTAAACACAGAATTATTTTGAATGTCAGAAACTCTAATTGGTCTTTCTAGAGATTTATCACCAAAAGCAAAAGAATAAATGATAGTTGGATCTGATTGTAATTTCATACCTTTTTTTAGTCGATTAACAAAAACAGAAGCGACCTTGCCTATTTCGGTGCTTAAACCAGTTTCTTTTTCAACGATAGAAGCTAGTATAATTGCCTGTTCTTTAGTGGTAACAGGAATTGTTTGATCTCTTTTTTCCCAAAGATCGTCGATGGCTTTTTTCATAGAATTTTGCATTCTTTGTACAATGCCAACCCTGGTGTCGTTATAAGAATAAAAATAAGTTTCTGGCAAAATTGAGCCTTCTAAAATTTTTTCAGGCGGATTGCCAATTAAACCAGGTGCATTGGCAACTATATGTAAAGCAAAATGACTAGACAAACCTTCGGCAATAGTTATTTTACGAAAAAAAATATTGCCTTTAATCATTCTATGTAAAATTTTATAGTAGGAAAGATTTTTTTCTAAAAAATATTCACCATAACGAACTTTGGGGTCGATACCTTTAATTATTTGACCGATAATTAAAAATGCTTTGGGATGTTGGATAATTTTTTCTTGATGAAGTTTTTCAACAACTTGTCTTAAAGTAAGGCCACTTTCGATAATAAATTTTTTATCTTGTTTGTGATAAAAATTTGGAGCATTAAAATACATTACCAAGGCTAAAATTGTTACTAGATAAGAAACAATAAAAACCGCTAAAGTGGCCGGAATAATAAGAGCAAAGTTTTTTTTCATGGTTTAATATTTGGCAAAAATTAAGCAGGCATTAGTTCCGCCAAAACCAAAAGAATTTGACATAGCAAAATTAATATTTCTTTCTTGAGCTTTATTTGCCACCAAGTTTAAATCGCAACCAGCAGAAGGATGCTCTAGGTTGAGAGTTGGTGGAACTATTTTGCTATTAATTGCCTGTATTGAAAAAATTGCCTCAATCGCACCAGCAGCTCCAAGTAAATGACCAGTGGCAGATTTAGTGGAAGACATACAAAGTTTATAAGCATGCTCTTGAAATACTTTTTTTACCGCATTTAATTCTATAATATCTCCCAAAGGAGTTGAAGTGCCGTGAGCATTGATATAGTCTATTTGTTCTGGTGTGATATTTGCAGTTCTTAGAGCTAAATTCATAGCATAAGTTGTGCCTCTACCACTTTCTTCTGGGGCAGTGATGTGATAAGCATCGCCAGATAAACCATAACCAACCAGTTCGGCATAAATTTTCGCCCCTCTTTTTTTGGCATGTTCTAGTTCTTCTAAAACAAGAATTCCGGCACCTTCGCCCATGACAAAACCATCTCTTTTTTCGTCCCATGGTCGAGAAGAAATAGCAGGATTATCGTTAAACGAAGTAGAAAGTGCTCTTAAAGCAGCAAAACCACCGATACCAGAAGGGCAAATTGCTGATTCTGCACCGCCAGCAACCATTACATCGACATCGCCATATTGAATCATTCTCATAGCATCGCCAATAGCATGCGAACCAGAAGCACAAGCTGTTACCACTGAATGATTAGGGCCCATAAAACCGTGAGCGATAGAAATTTGCCCAGAAGCTAAATTGATAAGACTTTGCGGTATAAAAAAAGGAGTAATTTTTTTGATACCTCTTTCGTGCATTTGCAACACAGTTTTTTCTATGGCCGGCAAGCCACCAATGCCAGAGCCAATAATAACACCTGCTCTATATTTTTGCTCTTCGGTTTGGGCGACATAACTAGAATCGGCAACCGCTTGTTTGGCGGCCGCAATAGCAAAATGAATGAAGCGATCCATTTTTTTCTGCTCTTTTGGCTCAATATAAGAATCAAGGTTAAAAAGATGCTCTTCGGAACCATATTTTACTTCGGCCGCGATTTGACAAGGAGAATCGCTGGCATCAAAAATGGTAATTTTATCGATACCGCACTTACCTGCGATAATGTTTTGCCAAGTTCTTAAAGCATTATTACCAAGTGGAGTAATTGCTCCAATACCAGTTACAACAACTCTACGTTTTGAATTAGACATATGTTAGGTTATTTTATTTAATAATATCAAAAATTTGATTAATTTAACAAATTAAATTTTAATTTAAAAGTATTAATTTTATTTTTTTGTCAAAAATTACATTTTAGAGCAGAAATACCAGGCAAATCTTTGCCTTCTAACCATTCTAAAAAAGCCCCTCCAGCAGTTGAAATATAGGTAAACTTATCGGCTAAATGACAAGAATTAAGAGCCGAAACAATATCACCCCCACCTGCTACAGATAATAGATTGTTTTGTTGTGTTTGTATAGCAATTTCTTTTGCCAAAGAAGTTGTGCCAAGATGAAAAGGATTAAGCTCAAAAGCACCCAAAGGACCATTCCAAACAACGGTTTTATAAGAACTTAATTGTTGATTAACATTTTTAATAGTTTCGGCCCCGATATCTAAAATTAAATCATCAACAGCAATATTGTTGATGTTGATATTTTGACAAGCGACATCGGCTTTAAATTCTTTTGCCACCACCACATCGCTAGGTAAAATAATTTCACAATGATTATTTTTTGCTTCTTTGATAATGTTAAGAGCGGTTTGACAAAAATCTTTTTCACAAAGAGATTTACCAATTTGATAGCCCAAAGCAAATAAAAAAGTATTTGCCATGCCACCGCCAACCAAAATTGCTTTTGCTTGTTTAGTTAAAGCATTAAGCAAATCTATTTTAGTAGAAACTTTTGCCCCGCCAACTATTGCTAACATTGGTTGCTTTGGCTTTTGCAATAAGTTGTTTAGATTTTCTAATTCATATTGCATTAATAAACCAGCAAAAGAAGGCAAAAATTGAGTAATGGTGGTGATAGAAGAATGAGCCCTGTGCGAAGAAGAAAAAGTGTCGTTAACATAAATATCGGCAAGACTCGCTAAACTTTTAGCAAAATCAATATCGCCTTTGGCTTCGCCCCGATAAAATCGCAGATTTTCTAACACCACCACAGAACCAAAATTAGTTTTTTCAACCGCCTGTTTAGCTATTTCACCAACACAATCGGGGGAAAAATTTATTGTAAAATCAACCATTTTAGCCAAATGATCTGCCACCAACTTTAAAGACATTTCTTGATTAAAAACCCCTTCTGGCCTGCCAAAATGTGAAATAAGAATAACTTTTGCTTGATTTTTAACCAAATGTTTAATAGTAGGTAAAATAGCTTTAATTCTAGTATCGTCGGTGATTTTTTTATTAACCACAGGCACATTAAGATCGACTCTTAACAATACATTTTGATGATGCAAGTTTGCTTGCAACAAAGAATTAAATTTAATCATAAACAAAAAATATTTTTAAATAAAAAGATGAATTCTAGCAATTTATATTTTAAAAAACAATTGACAATTTAGATATTTTTTTTAAAATTGTAGGTCGATAATACCATATGGTATATTTAATTTTATTTTCTAATTAATATGGGCACTAAGAATAATCCTAAAAATCGTAAAGTTCTTCAAAAAAGAAAGTTACAAGGCAAAGAAATTGAACCAATCTACTATCAAGGCAATTATGCTGGCCATGGCAATTATATGTCTGCTAAATATAGCAACACAACTCAATTAGTTATCGATCAAAATGGCTTACCCATGCACTGGAAAAATATTCCAAGAATTACCGAATAGTTTAGCTAGTGTCAGAAGTAATCATTAAAGGTCCTGCTGGCAGAATTGAGGGCAAATATCATAAAAACCCCAATCCAAAGGCTCCTGTAGCTTTAGTGTTGCATCCGCATCCTTTATATGGCGGAACAATGAACAATAAAGTTACTTATAATCTTTTTAGAAACTTTACTAATAACGGTTTTTCTGTTCTTAGAATAAATTTTCGTGGTGTCGGCAAATCAGAAGGAGATTTTGATAATGGCATTGGTGAATTACTCGATGTTACTTCCACCATAAACTGGTTGCACGATCAAAACATGGATGCAACCGAATTTTGGTTAGCCGGGTTTTCTTTTGGCTCTTGGATAGCCTTGCAAACCGTTATGAGAAGGCCCGACATCGAAAATTATGTTTTAATCGCCCCACCAGCAAACAAATATGATTTCAACTTTATTGTTCCTTGCTCCGCTTCGGGCTTAATTGTGCAAGGAGAAAAAGATGAAATTTCAAAAGAGCAAGATAGCTTCCGCCTGTCCGAAAAGCTTTCTGCTCGAAATATGGCAGATATTTCTTATCAAGTAATTCCAGAAGCCGATCATTTTTTTAAAGATCAGCTAGAAGAATTTAACAATGTCGTCGACAGTTATATTAAATCTAGGCTAATACTTGATTCTGCTAAAATTCGCAAAGTAAAACGCGACAGAAGAAGAAGAAGAAAAAAGAAAAATATCATCGAAATCAAGCCAGAAAGAAACCCATTTCCTGTAAAACCTCTTTCTTTTTTTGATATTTAAATGTTTTTGAAATAAGGTTTCAAAACCTTGTAAATAATAATACTTTTTCTAATAAGCAAAAAAAACAAAATTTATTTTATGTCTGTAAATCAAATATCTCTTACTTTACCCGATGGCAATGTTCGTCATTTTGCCAAAAACATCACAGGCATAGAAGTTGCTAAATCAATCTCTAACTCTTTAGCAAAAGATAGTTTAGCAATTAAAATTAACGATGTTTTATCTGATTTGGCATTGTCAATTACTCAAGATGCTAAAATAGAAATTATCACCAGCAAATCGGGCAATATAGCCCTCGAAATCATCAGGCACGACACCGCTCATTTGCTGGCTTGTGCGGTAAAAGAATTATTTCCAGAAGTTTCTGTAACTATCGGCCCTGTCATTGAAAATGGCTTTTATTATGATTTTGCCAAACCACAACCTTTTCATATGCAAGACTTGGCAGTTATTGAACAAAAAATGCACGAAATTGCCAAAAGAAAAGAGCCAACCACACTACACATATTTTCTGCAAAACAAGCAATCGAATTTTTTACAAACATTAACGAACTTTATAAGGCAGAAATTGTTCAATCTATTCCCGAAAGCGAAACAATCACCCTATATAGCCACGGCAACTTCACCGATCTATGCAAAGGCCCTCATGCCCCATCTTTGGGCTATTTAAAGCATTTTAAACTCACCAAACTTGCTGGCGCTTATTGGAGGGGAGATTCCACCAAACCAATGTTGCAAAGAATTTATGGCACAGCTTGGTCTAATGCCCAAGAATTAAGCGATTATTTACATTTATTAGAAGAAGCAGAAAAAAGAGATCACCGAAAAATCGGCAAGCAATTAGGTTGGTTTCATATGCAAGAAGAAGCCACAGGCTCGGTTTTTTGGCATCATAAAGGCTACATAATTTATCGCGAAATCGAAAATTATATCAGGCAAAAAATTCAGCAAAATGGCTACATAGAAGTAAAAACTCCGCAGTTAATTGATAAAAACTTATGGGAAAAATCTGGCCATTGGAGCAAATTCAAAGAAAATATGTTTATTGCCGAAAGTGAAAATCGCTTGCTTGCTGTCAAACCAATGAATTGCCCAGGTCATGTGCAAATTTTTAATCAAGAATTAAAATCTTACCGACAACTACCTTTAAGAATGGCCGAATTCGGCTGTTGTCATCGCAACGAACCCTCTGGTTCTCTGCACGGCATTATGCGAGTTCGTTCGTTCACTCAAGACGATGCCCATATTTTTTGCGAAGAACATCAAATTAACAACGAAACTATTGCTTTTTGCAATTTATTACAAGAAGTTTATGCCGATTTTGGTTTTCACGAAATTTTAGTAAAATTTTCTACTCGACCCGAAATTAGAGCAGGCTCTGACTTAGTTTGGGACAAGGCCGAAAGTGCTTTACAAACCGCCATAGAAGCCACAGGCTTGAAATATGAAATCAATCCTAACGAAGGTGCTTTTTATGGTCCAAAACTCGAATTTACTTTGGTTGATGCCTTAAAAAGACAATGGCAATGCGGAACCTTACAAGTTGATTTTGTCTTACCAGAAAGGCTTGATGTTTCATATATCGCCTCTTGCGGAAGCAAAAAACGACCAGTAATGTTGCATAGAGCAATTTTAGGTAGTTTAGAAAGATTTATTGGCATTTTAATTGAAAATTATGCTGGAAAATTACCGCTTTGGCTATCGCCAGTGCAGGTTGTGGTTGCCACTATTTCTAATGTTTACGACGATTATGCATCAACTGTTTTAGAGCAATTAAAACAAGCAAATATCAGGGTTGAGTCCGATTTTTCTGCCGAGAAAATCACCTACAAAATTCGCGAACACTCTTTGCAAAAAGTGCCTTTCATTGTTATTGTTGGTGCCAAAGAGCAAGAAACAAAAACCATCACCATACGTGGTTTAGGCAATCAAGAACAGCAAACCATTGCGGTTGCAGAATTTGTGCAAAATATTGGCGGTTTATTGAAAAAATAAAGTTTTAATAAATATTTTATGAAGGCAATTTTAGTTGTTGCAGATTTTAGTTTTTGTTGTTAAAATATTACCAATTATATTATAAACACTAATCAATCTGTTATGCAAAATAATGCAATTTTTGGTTTGCAACAAAATAAAAATTATCAGAAAAATTTTAGCAAAAATGCCTTTTTAGTTTTTAAAGACGGTAGCATTTTTTATGGCTTTGGCATAGGAATTTGTGGCACTGTTTTTGGCGAAATTTGTTTTAACACTTCCATCACAGGCTATCAAGAAATTCTTACCGATCCTTCTTATGCTGGTCAAATTATCACTTTCACCTTTCCGCATATTGGCAATGTTGGCACCAATTCATCCGATATCGAAGGCAAAAAAACCATGGCAAAAGGCCTAATTATTAGTCAACAAATCACCAATCCTTCTAATTATCGCTCGCAACAGCATCTCAACGATTGGCTCATCGGTCAACAACTCACTGGCATTAGCGGGGTTGATACTCGTGCCATCACTCAAAAAATTAGACAAGAAAAAGCCAGCACTGTGGCAATTTGCTATGCCGAAAGCCTAGAAAACATCAACATTTCCGACATCACAAAACAATTACAACAAAAATCCGACCTAAACAACACCGAATTGGCTTTGCTGGCTAGTCAAAAAACCACTTATCAATGGCAACAAGAAGGCACTTGGCTACAACAAAACAATCAATATCAACAAAAAAAATCAACAAAATATAAAGTTGTCGCCATAGATTATGGGGCAAAACTCAATATTTTACGATGCCTCACTCAACTTGATTGCGAGGTTATCGTAGTTTCTGCCGATACCACTTTTGCCGAAATTATCAGCCATCAACCAGATGGAGTTTTTTTATCTAACGGCCCCGGCGACCCAAAAGCCACCGCAGAATATGCTTCGCCAGTTATTCAAGAAATTCTTAACAAAAAAATTCCTTTGTTTGGTATTTGCCTAGGGCATCAATTATTGGCTTTGGCAACTGGGGCAAAAACCATCAAAATGGCACAAGGCCACAGAGGGGCAAATCATCCTGTCAAAAATCTTAACAACAATAAAGTTGAAATTACCAGTCAAAATCATGGTTTTTGTGTCGATCCTGCTTCTTTACCAAATAATGTTAAGGTGAGCCACATTTCGTTGTTTGACAACACCATAGAAGGCATAGAACTTATTGATAAACCAGCATTTTCGGTGCAATATCACCCCGAAAGTTCTCCTGGTCCAGATGATAGTTTTTATCTGTTTCAACAGTTTATTAATTTAATGCAACAGCAGAAAGTTAATTAAAAAATTAATGTCACCAATTAATCTGCAACAATTATTTTATTATCTCTACTATGCTCCATTAGTTGGAGCATTAGTGTGCTTGCTTTTAACTTATAAAAATATTGCTTTTTTAACTTCGGTTATTTGTTTTTCTTCTGCATTGTTGATTTTGTTGTGTTTATTGCCTGCTTTTTTTGCCTCTAATCACATAGAAATTCTAGATAAAATTAATTATTTAGGCAATTTAAATGCCCTAAATATTTTGATTTTACTAATCATCACCGCAATTTATTTAGTAATTTTATTGTTTTATCGCAAAACACTTATCAAAAATTTAGCAGAAAAACAACATCCCTATTTTTATGCTCTAATTTTGGTAAATTTTTTTAATATCATAGGCATTATAACCACTCATCATTTGTTTAAACTATATTTATTTATCGAAGTGTATAGCTTAGGTTGTTTAGCAATTGTTTCTTTCGATAAAAGCAAACAAATTAGATGTTTTAATTTTCATAATTATTGTTTTAATGTGGCGAGTTCAGTGTTGTTATTGTTTGCTTTTCTTTTAATGTTTGTGATTTTTGATGATGTCAACATCGTTAATTACTGGCAAAATTTGCATTTTTCTCACAAACCTTGGCTTGGTAATTTATTTTTTTTAATCTTTCTTGTGGTCATTATTATGAAATTTTTACCTTTTTGGCAATATTTTTATAAAATAAAAACTAAAAGCTGGTTAAGTAAAATATTTTTAGCAGAAGGAGTTTTTGTCAAAAGCTTGTTGGCAATTTTTTTATCTCACAAAATAATTAACAATGTTTTTGGTTTTAATTTAGAAAATTATTGGTTTGGTCAAGCCTTTATTATCTTGGGCTCTTTACTTATTTTTTACAGTGTTTTTTGCATCACAAAAACACAACATTTCAAGCTAATTTCTTTGTTATTAAGCTTAGCAACTGTTGGCTTTTTAATTATTTTACTTGGTTTAAATCAATATCACCTTAACTATAATAGCTTTGTGTTTTGGTTATCACATTTATTTTTTATCAACTTTTTGTCTTTTTTGCTGAGCGATTTGTTGCATACAAAACATAGCCATACCAAAATTTGGCAATTATCGCAAATAAAAAACAATCTTTTTTTGAAAACTATTTTCTTTTTTCTGATTATTCAACTCACTTTCTTGCCTATCACTTTTCATTTTTTGGCTAGCTGGTTTTTACTTACGGAAAATATGCAAACACAATTTTTGTGGCTACTGGTGCTATCTTTGGCGGTTTATAGCTTGGCACAGATAGTTTTTGCCAATAAATTATTGCAAAAAATAATTTAAAATTAAAAACTCAATTAAAAAAAACAAATATGACAAGCATTCAACAACGCGCCGCTTTACAACGCCAAATCTGGCAGATCGCCAACGATGTTCGAGGTGCAGTCGATGGCTGGGATTTTAAACAATATGTGCTGGGCACTTTATTTTACCGCTTTATCAGTGAAAACTTTGCCCTCTATATCGAAGCCGATGATAGCAGTATTAATTATGGAGAAACTCCTGATGGCATGATTACGCCAGAGATCAAAGTTGATGCTATCAAAACCAAAGGCTACTTCATCTACCCCAGCCAGTTATTCGTCAATGTCGCTAAAAACGCCAAAACCAATGAAAGTCTGAACACTGACTTAATCAAAATCTTCTCTGAAATTGAATCCTCTGCG
Source organism: Rickettsiales bacterium (assembly GCA_947503755.1). GTDB lineage: Bacteria > Pseudomonadota > Alphaproteobacteria > Rickettsiales > UBA1997 > CAILUF01. The sequence continues at coordinate 17,855 of CANNFC010000021.1, forward strand.
AGCGGATACCCATCAGAAAGCGACATCAAGGGGCTTTTTGCCGATTTTGATACAACTAGCAATCGCCTTGGTAATACGGTAAAAGATAAAAATGCTCGCTTGACTGCTGTATTAAAAGGAGTTGCCGAGTTAGAATTTGGCGATTTTAATGATAATAAAATCGATTTGTTTGGTGATGCCTACGAGTTTCTGATCTCCAATTATGCCGCCAACGCCGGCAAATCTGGTGGCGAGTTTTTCACTCCGCAGCATGTTTCTAAGCTGATTGCACAGCTTGCTATGCACAAAAAAACCACTGTCAACAAAATCTACGATCCTGCTTGTGGTTCTGGCTCTTTGTTGTTGCAAGCAAAAAAGCATTTTGATAATCATATTATCGAAGAAGGTTTTTTTGGTCAAGAGTTAAACCACACCACCTACAACCTTGCACGTATGAATATGTTTTTACACAACATCGGTTATGACAAATTTAATATCCAACTAGGTAACACTTTGCTTAATCCTTGTTTTGGTGACGATAAACTTTTTGATGCCATTGTTTCTAACCCGCCTTATTCGGTAAAGTGGATAGGCTCAGACGATCCAACATTAATCAACGACGATCGCTTTGCCCCTGCCGGAGTTCTTGCCCCAAAATCAAAGGCAGATTTTGCCTTTGTGCTTCATGCACTTAGCTATCTTTCGAGCAGAGGTCGCGCGGCAATCGTTTGTTTTCCTGGTATTTTTTATCGCGGTGGAGCAGAACAAAAAATTCGTCAATATTTGGTGGATAACAACTATGTAGAAACGGTGATTTCACTAGCTACCAACTTGTTTTATGGCACCTCAATTGCTGTTACAATTTTAGTTCTTGCTAAAAATAAAAGCAACACAACCACTCAATTTATTGATGCCAGCCCTTTGTTTAAAAAAGAAACCAACAACAATATTTTAACCGAATCTCACATCGACGAAATTATGCAAATATTTGATAGCAAACAAAATATCGACCATTTTGCTAGATCGGTGTCATATAACGAGATTGTTGCCAAAGACTACAACCTCTCGGTAAGCAGTTATATAGAAGCTAAAGACAATCGCGAAGCAACAGACATTACCAAACTCAATACCGAGTTAAAAACCACGGTCAGCAAAATCAACCAGTTGCGCAGCTCTATTGATGAAATAGTGGCACAAATTGAAGGAGGGCAATCATGATTCTTGAAAACAAACTTAACCTAACCAACCAAGTAGATCTCGCTAAAGCCGAAGAGAAAATCAGCAAACAAAAGGCCAAGCAACTTTTTGATTCTGGCGATATTAAGAAGGCGGAAATTGGCACTTTCAAAGGTTTATCATTCATTCACGCCTATTTGTTTGAAGATATTTATGACTTTGCCAAAAAATTGCGCGAGGTAAATATCTCCAAAGGAAATTTTCGCTTTGCGCCGCTGATGCATCTAAAATCATCGCTAGAGCATATCGACACTATGGGGCAAAAAACCTTTGATCAAATTATCGAAAAATATGTTGAAATGAATATTGCCCACCCATTTCGTGAGGGCAATGGCCGCGCTACTCGCATTTGGCTTGATCTAATCCTTAAAAAAGAACTCAAACAAGTTATCGACTGGAATTTGGTTGATAAAGATGATTATCTTTCTGCGATGCAACGCAGCCCAGTAAAAGATTTAGAAATCAAAGTTCTGCTAAAAAACGCCCTGACCAATCGAATTGACGACCGCGCTTTGTTTATTAAAGGCATTGATGTTAGCTATTACTACGAAGGCTACAGCGAATTTAAAACCGAGGAGTTGTAGCTATGAAAGAGGCAAATTTTTTAGAAAAATTATTGGATGGAGAGAGGGTTGAGTGGAAGAGGTTGGGGAAGGTAACTTGTTGGGATAAGCGTTTTCAAGGTGTGGAGCTTAGCTTGCAACCAAAAACAATCTCTTTCAAGCATGTTTTAGCTTCTAAACTCAAAGAAATAAATATTAACTCAGGAGAGGTTAAGTTGTTATCTACGGGTAAATTTACCGGTTTCACATCGAAAGAGTTGGCGGGTTCAAATTTAAATTTTGGAGAGGTGATAACTATTCCCTCTGGAGGATCGGCTGATATTAAATATTATAGCGGTTATTTTGTTGACAGTGGTAATATTTTATGCTCATCGCAAGATGTTTCAAAATTTTCGTTAAAATATATCTATCATTTTTTATCGGAACAAAATGAAATTATTCAAAATTTTTATCGTGGATCGGGTGTAAAGCATCCAGAAATGTCAGAAATTTTGAAGCTAAAAATCCC
>CANNFC010000022.1:0-19477 GCA_947503755.1 Rickettsiales bacterium
CCTGTTGTTGGATGTGTTGTGGTTATTGTGTTGGTTGTAGGATTAAATTTTGATGTTGTGTTATCATAAAAAACGGCGGTGCCATTTGGTGCGGTTGTGAGGCTAAAGCTTGATGGGGTGGTGGAGTCTGATGTTGTCTGTGATGATGTCCAGGTGGTGGTTGAATTTTCCTTTTGATCTACTGTGGTAGTTGGATGTAAAGTATATAAATCACTTGTCGTAATAAAGCCAGCAGGGATTGGTGTTGTAGTGGTTGTAGTTGTGGTTTGCTCCCCTGTTGGTGTATTGGTGATGGTGGTTGTGTTGGTGATGGTGTCTGTTGTAAAATCGCAATCAACACAAGAATGTGTGGTGGTTGTGTCAGAAGTTGTTGTGCTTTCGGTTATAGATCGTGTTGGAGTTGCAGTGGTGGTGCTAACAATAAAACTGTCTTGGCTAGTTGTTGTGCTTTGAGTGGCAGATTCTGCGACTCCTGTTGTTGTATTGATTAATAAACCCGTTGCGGTGTTTGTTTGGGAACCTGTTGAGGTGCTTGTTGTATTTGTAGGAACAAAAAACAATGTTGAACTACTAGTTGAAACAGTTTTAAGTGGCGGTGTTGTTGTGCCTGTGCTTGATGATTTCCATTCGCCAGTTGTGGGATTTGCGACTGTGGCAGAAGTTGTGGGAGTTGTGACTGTGGCAGTAGTTTCGCCATTAGGTTGGGTGGTGATATTATAGGTAACTTGGGGTGTTGTGTTTGTTGTGAATGTTGTGTTTATATCTGGAGTTTGTGCTTCGGTTGTTTGATTTAAAGATACTTCTCTGGTTGTAGTGTTTGTAAAAAACCCGACAGTTGCTATTGTTGTTATTGTGGTTGATTGTTGTTGTTGGTTTGTTATATCGTGCAAAGTTCTCTTAAATTCCGATAATTCGTCACTATCAAACACATATAACCAATTTGATAGTTGATCTTTTAGAATTGCCTCTAATAAGGTAGAACAATACTTTTTAATTCTTTCATTATCTTTATCGCTATTCAATTGATCTTTAAGTTTTATCAAAGCCGAACTGGGTTTTTCTGATAGCGAAATAGTATCAAAAGTTTCTGTTACGGTAGGTAAACTTGATGATTCAGGGTTTGTTATTGATTCAATAAGAGCAGTTACATTATCATAAGTAGTTTGTAAGCTTCTTTCTTGTAATTGCGCGTCATTACCTAATATCGTTATAGGCAATTCACTTGGATCTGCTGTTGTATACTGATCTAAAAAATCTTCTAGAGTCTTCGTTTGATTTGTTTTTAATATTGTCGATTCGTTGGTATTGTATGGTGGCAGAGCTAAAGTACCACCAGGAGCACCTTGTGCATTTAAAACATCCGATGATGAATTAGATCTTGTCAAAGACGAAAGTAATAAGCCTATAGTTTTCATAAGATTTTATAAATTAAGATTAGTTTTTAATTAAAAGTTTATATTACAATATATTATTTTATTGTCAATAACTTTTTACAATAAACCGCCAGATTTAATTTGCAAAAAAGGCAGAGAATCCCTGTGTTCTTTGCATTGTGTAGAAAATAATCTTTTTCCACCACTTAAATCTGTTCTTAAACAATAATTCGTAACACTGCCAGTTGTTGGGCAGTCAAGAGGTTGAAGTTGTTTTTGATTTGTGCCATCAAAAAATAAGTATTTAATTGTGGTAAGTGGGTTGCCGTATTCTTTAAAATTTACGGCATTTAAACTATTGATAATATTAAGTTGTCTTTCGGTTAAATTATTTTTATGATAGCCAATTACTACATCAGTTAAATTACCGCTGGCATCGGCAACATTTCTTCTGCTATCTGTTGCTACTGTGGCGGCAGAACACATTAAAAAACAATCGTATTTGGCATCAAAATTACGAGTAGAATATGAATAATCTTTGTCTACGCCTGGAAAACTATAAAATTTGTCTTTACTATTATAGTTAGAAATACTGTTTTCTGCCAATAACGAATAATTGCTGTTACAAGTGCATAACTTTTGTCTAAAATTTTCAGGTATCCACACACCGTTTGATTGCTTTTTCAAAATGCAATAGTTTGGATTAGAAAAATTTAGATAAACTTTTTCTGTTTTAAAAAAAGTATTTTTACTGGCATTGTCATTGCATTGTTCTATGTCGGCAAAAACATCTGCAACTGACTGTCCTTGATAATAAAGCTTTTCTCTATTGGCCAGAGTTCCCGGCCCAACAACATCTAGCGACATTTTACAGCCTCTAACACACTCATTTGCAGCGCCGTTTTTTACATAATATTGATCACTATCGCATTGGCAAATTTGATAAGTATCAGAGCCAGAAGTGAGGGTGACAGTAGGGTTTGCTTCTGTGCAAGCAATGGCTTGATTTGATAAAGTGCTATCTTTTGCCTTAGTGTTAGATATACAAAGGGTTTCATTGATGATTTGTTGATAAGTGGTTCCGTTTAAATATCGAACAGTATTTGAGCCAACTCCGATGCTATTTGAGTCGATAGCGCAAGTATATTGGCAAGATTTTTTATCGGCACTTAGAACATAATTTGTTAGGCAAGGATTTGAGTTTTGTATAGAATCTATCTCATAAATATAGCCTACATTGCATCTTAATCGCAAAATCGAGCCTAAAGATTTTGATATTTTGAGACTATCGTAAAGATTGGAATATGGTTTGCTAGGTGTTGAATTATCAGAGCCAGCAGGATTGATAGTTTGTAATTCGTTAAAAAATGCTGGTTTGATGTTGTAAGTTGTGCCACCTGCAGAAAATGTTGTGCAAACTCTTTCGCATTTTTGGTTTTGCGGTGTATAATCGTCGTTGCCAGAAAAACACTCAAAATTAATTTTGTCATCATTAGGAAATGCTGGATTTGCATTATTTTTATAAATTATATTATTAGAAAGAATATTGTATTCTTGGCAATCTATTTCTTGTTCAAGGCTACCAGATAAAATATCGATATAATCGTCTATTGTTATTTGACTTGCTGTTTTTGAAATAGTAACTGGAATATGGCAATTAGGAATTTGGGTTGGCATAATAGTGTTTTGATTTTGATTTTTTACATTTTCGTTATCGATAATTTTTTTAATATCTATTGCTTCTTCTGTTTGGCTAAAAACATAATATTGATATTGCGATTTCGAATCTATTCGATAAGCAAGAAACATATAAAATTTATTGTTGCTGTCAATGGTGTCTTCTTGGTTAAGACCAAGTGTTTTGTAGGGCACATAGCCTATGTTGTCTCTTATTGTGCTGTCTGTAATATCTTTTGTAATCTTTCCAACATCCGATTCGACTGAGCAAGGGTCTTTAGTTGATAATCCTTCATTGTCACAAGATTTATGAAGAATAATGTTGCTATTGCGGATGCTGTTAGAAATTTCTTTTAATACATAAGAATTTATTTTGTTTTGTATTAGTTGTTTTTCTAAATTATCGGCAACAAAATTTTTGTGCTTATTTTGAGCAGAAGAAATTGCTAAAAAACCAATAACCATAACTGAAAAAATGGTTATCCATATAGCGAAATCTATAAGGCTAAAAGCTTTGTTGACAATGTTTTTTGTCATTTTGTAATAAAAAGTTTATTATATTCAATTTTTTGGCAACCGCATTTTATGTTATTAATAAAAAAAATGCAAGATATTTTTAAACTAATATGTTAAAAAATAAATTAACTATTAAAATTAATGCCGTTTTTTTTGTAATTTTAGTTTAAAAATAGTAAAAATTTCGCTTTATTTTTTATTTTAGCTAATTAAAATTTACTTTTAATATTATTAAAAAATACTATTTTAATAGTTTATTCTTATAAAATCAACAACTATTCATCACCATGTCTAATATTGCTTTTTTTTCTGTTATTTTTTCTTTTTTTGGCAGAAATTTTTTTAAAATCTATTTTGTTCTTTTTTTAATAAGTTTATTTTTAGTTTTTCTACTTGGCTTAGAAAAACTCAATGCATTGATTTCGCTTAATTTGTTGATAATAATTTTTTCTCCAATCGTTGGCTTATTTTTTTTAATCACCTATCTTCTGCCTTTCGAGTTAAGCACTTTTTTTGAATATTTGTTGATTATTTTTATTGCCTTTCCAATAGTTTTTCTTGATAAATTTCTGGCTTTTCTTGGGCGACAATTTAAAAAAATTTGGCAAAAAATTAAGAAATCTTAGTTTAAATCAACATTTTTCACCACAAAATGTTTTTAAAAATCATCATTTTTCTGCTTTGCTATGAATTATATCTTAATTCTGCCTTGGCAAAAAATATACAAAATAATTGTTTTTTTGTCAAACAAACTATTTTACAAGATGCCACAATTTTAACTAGCGATCATCAGTTAATTTTAGCATTACAAAACCAGTGTTTAAGCAAACAAAATATTACCACTTTATTAGAAAAAATTAACAATTTTTATCATCAAAAAGGCTATATTTTTGCAAAAGCTAGTTTTGTTTCTTTCGATGTTCAAAAAAATATTTTACAATTACAAATACAAGAAGGCTTGATATCTAATATAGTTCTTGATAGTTCTATCAATCAAAAACATCATATTTTTTTTGCTGGTTTTATAGAAAAGATTTTTAATATTTTTGAGTTAAATTCTGCTTTACAGCAATTTAACAAATTACATAACCTTGATGCGAAAATGAAAATTTCTCATCAGCAAAATAAATTACAAATCCATATTTATAAACATTCAAAACAACAGGTAAAATTAAGTTTAGGCTACGATAATTTCGGCAATAATTTTACTGGTCTAAATCGTTATAAATTCGGGCTTAATCTTTATCAGCATTTTAATCTTGATTATATTTATAGCGCAAAAAATTTTCATTCGGTGGTTGCAAATACTGGATTGATGTGGCAAAAAAATTATTTTTATTACAATTATTTATTGAGTTTTTTTAATCAAAAACAACAAAATGTCAAGTTTAGTGGGCAAAGTTATCGACACGGTTTTGGTATTAATAGCCTGCTTTTTAACGATACTAAACAACAAATTAACCTCGATAATTCTCTTACTTTAAGAGGTTCCGTCAATTATCTTGAAAACATTAGGCTCACTACCAGTTTGCAAAAATTAACCATCGGGCAAACAAGCATTAGTCATCATTGGCAACCTAGCAATAATTTATCAACCAAAATTAAACCAAGTTTTATGTTTGGTTTGTCTAGTTTTGATGCCAATAAAGATAATGAAAATCAAAATTTACCTCAAAATCAGTTTCGTCTATTAAAATTAGATGCCGAAATTTCTCATCGCTTGCCGTTTTTATCGCTATCTATGCTACATAAATTAGAAAGTCAAAAATCTTTAAGCAAGCTTTTTGGTGCCGAACAAATAACGGTTGGCGGTTATAATTCGGTGAGTTCTTTTCGCGAAAACATCATTAATGGCGATAGCGGATATATTTTTCAGCAAAAAATTATAGCCGATATAGATAAAATCTTGCCTGAATTTACTAAATCTAATGTGGAGGCAGAAATTTTTCACCACTATGGCTATGTTAATCATCACAAGCAGGCAGAAATTAAATCTGGCAGGCTTTCTGATGTTGGCTTGAAAATTAGTGTTGTTGAAAAAAAATTTAGCACCAGCTTTACATCTAGTTGGGCTATGCATCAATCAAATATGTTTATCTATAACAAGCCCGAAAACTATAATTTATATTTTGAAATTACTTTCACGCCGTTTTAAATTAAATTTTAATCATACATAAAAAACTTACTTGTAAAATAAAAATGAACTAATAAAATTTTATCACCACTATTCTATAACCCAAATTTTTATCATATGGTTGCTCAAACTAAAACCTTTTCCTATGTTGGTATCGAGGCAATTGTTATTAATGTCGAAGTAAAAATTTCTGCCGGCAATCCAAGTTTTACGATTGTTGGTTTGCCCGATAAGGCGGTGGGAGAATCAAAAGAAAGAGTTCGAGCCGCTATAATGTCTACTGGTTTGAGCTGGCCTTATCAAAGAATTATTGTCAATCTCGCTCCTGCCGATTTTTTAAAAGAAGGTAGCCATTTTGATTTGGCGATTGCTATTGGCATTATGGTTGAAATTGGGGTTCTGCCACAACATTTGGTTGATAATTTTTTTATGATTGGAGAATTATCTTTGGGTGGCAATTTATGTGCGGTAAGCGGGGCGCTTTCTGCCGCTGTTTCTGCTAACCAACATAATTGTGGGTTGATTTGCCCAGTTGCCAATGGCAAAGAAGCGGTGTGGGCGGGAGAAAATATCGATGTTATTGCTAGTCCAAGTTTAATTGCCATTATTAATCATTTAAAAGGCAGTCAACTATTAACTAGGCCAGAGGTTAGTTTTTCATTGCTACAAAAAGTTATAGAATATCCAGATTTAAAAGATGTTAAAGGCCAAGAGCGGGCAAAAAGATGCCTAGAAATTGCCGCTGCGGGCGGTCATAATATGATGTTGACGGGCCCCGCTGGTGTTGGCAAAACAATGCTGGCTAAAAGATTGCCTAGCATTTTGCCAGATCTTGAGGTTTTTGAAATATTAGAAATCAATATGTTGGCCAGTGTAATTGGCAATTATTCTGGCACATTAATCACTACTCGGCCGTTTCGCGAGGTGCATCATTCTTGTTCGATGCCGGCGATGATTGGCGGTGGTGCCAAAGCTAAACCAGGTGAAATTTCGTTGGCTCACCACGGAGTGTTGTTTTTAGACGAGTTGGCAGAATTCCCAAGGGTTGTGATTGATTCGTTAAGGCAGCCGCTAGAAAATGGCAAAATAAATATTTCTCGAGCAAATTTTCATGTTTCTTATCCTGCTAAATTTCAATTTATTTCTGCGATGAATCCTTGTTCTTGCGGTTATCTTGGCGACCCAGAAAAAGAATGCAAAAAAGCCCCACAATGTGGCATTGATTATCAAAAAAGAATATCTGAGCCAATTTTTGACCGTATCGATTTGTTTATTGCAGTTGAAAATGTTGATTTATTTAGTAAGGAAAAAGAAAAAATCAAAAAAAATTTACAAAAAAATAACGAACAGCAGTTGCAAAAATTATCAGAACAAGAAAACCAAGAAGAAGAGGAAAAGGAGGAAGAAGAGAAAAATGACGAAGAAGAAGACGAAGAAGATTTCACAGAAAATTCGGCCACGATTAAACAAAGAGTGCTTTTAGCAAGAGAAATGCAAAAAAATCGCTATCAACATGAGCCAGAAATGAAAAATATTGCCAAAATTAACAGCAATATTTCGGGAGATTTAATAAAAAAATTTTGCTTTCTCGATGCAAAAAGTAAAGCAATTTTGGCAGAAAATATGCAACAAAAAGATTTTTCTATGCGATCTTTAAATAAAATTCTGAAAGTCGCCAGAACAATTGCGGATCTAGATTTATCTGAAAAAATTTTGCCTCATCATCTTACCGAGGCTTTGATTTACAAGAAAAATCATAAAATAAATTTTTGATGCAATCTTTAGGTCATTCCACTAATTAAAACCACACTTCGATCTGAATTCCCCTTCTAAAAAAGGGGAATATCCGAGAACTTCTTACCGACACTACACCAGCCACTCCTTCGTTTAGTGCAGGGAATTTAGGTGGAAATGGTATTATACCATTTCCCATATTTATATAGCTTATAACTTCATATTTTAGTAATTTTAATCTCTAGTTAAAAACCTTGATTTATCTAGATAAACCTTTGGTTTTAAAACTAAATTTAAAATTAAAAATATTTTGTTATAAGCTATATAAATATGGGAAATGGTATTATTTTTTTTCGAGTTTTTTGTCTTGCAAAAGTTGCACTATTTTTGCCGAAGTTTCTTCGACAGATTTTTTGGTAACATCAATAATATGGCATTGCAATTTGGCAAAAAGTTTTTTTGATTCGTTGATTTCTCTTTGAATTTTTTCAATATCGGTGTAATCGCAAATGCTGTTTTCGCCGATAGAATTTAGTCTTGTTTGGCGAATATTAACCAGTTTTTCAGGGTTAATAACCAGCCCCACGATAAGCGGTTTTTTTAATTCATAAATTATTTCTGGAATGGTTTCGATGCTTACAAATGGTATGTTGGCGACTTTGTAGCCTTTTAAAGACAAATAAATAGAGGTTGGTGATTTTGAGGTTCGTGAAACCCCAATAATAATAATATCGGCTTCGTAATAATCAAAAGAAGCTTGCCCGTCGTCGTGAGTGATGGTGTAGCTAATGGCTCCGACTCTAGAAAAATATTGCTGATCGAGTAAATGCTGCCTGCCTACTGCCTGAGTAATATTCATGTTTAGATATTTAGAAAATTCGGCAATGATAGGCGACAAAACTGGAATGCAAGGTAATTGTAGTTGGTGGCATTTTTTGCGAAGTTCTTCGACAAGCTCTTCTTGCATAATGGTGTAAAGCACGATGCCTGGATATTGATTTATGGCTTCTAGGGCTTTATCTAGCTGGGTTTTTGTGCGGGTTAGAGACCATACAAAATCGTTGGTTTCGACATTTTCAAATTGAGAAAGCACCGCCCTGGCAATTGAGCCAATAGTTTCGCCTGTAGAATCAGAAATGAGATGCAGATTAATTTTTTTGTTATTCATTTTTTTTACCTAAATAAATTTTTTGCTTGCAATAAAAATATGTCTGCCTTTAGCAAGTGTAATCAAGCAACACTCTGCCGAATCGTTATTGGTGATTTTTTTTGGCGATTGCAAAGTATTGACCATAAAAGTATTTTCTAGGGCTTTTTTTATGTAGCAATTTTGTTTTTCTTCGAGTCTCAGCCATTTATTTATATCTTTATTTGTCATAAAATTAATTTATTAGATTGATAATTATAGCCAATAATCTGTGTAGTCTTTTTTTAATAGATATTCATCTCTATATCTCTTATTTTTAATATTGTGATCCATAATTTTGCATATTTTATTGTCATCTGTTATTGTTATTGATAGCGATTCTATTTCTTCTGGTTTTATGACAATAGCAAAAGCATAGGCATTGTTTTTGCAAAAATGATTTTGGTGTTTGTATTTGGTAACCATTGTAATGATAAATTTTTCTTTAAATAATTTAAGATATTCTTCAATATTTTTTACTTTGTTAGTAGAGATTTTATTAATTAACTTGCGATTTTCTTGTTTTGATAGATCTAGTTTTGAGTAATAATCTAAAATACCGCGTAACTTTTGACCTGCATAGATGGTGTCTGTATCGATGATTTCAATATCTTCTTTGGTTTCTTCAAAGTTGGAGGTGGCAAGGCTAGAATATGCAGAGTGAATGTTTGTAAAAAACAAGGCAATAGCAATAAAAAAAAGTGTGATGTGTTTCATAAATCAATGTGGTGGCTTGATTAAAAATAATTTATTTTAAATATTTTAGCATTTTTATTTTTCAATTGCAATAGCAAAAAAGCCGATTTAATACCATTTACAGGAAATGGTATTAAATCTCTAGTAAAGCAAAAATTGCCGACCATTCGGTTTTAATAACCTCTGGCGATTTGTTGATTATTTTTTGCATTTTGCTAGCAAAATCTTGATCTTGTAAATTTTTTTCAAAAATAATTTTGTCAATTTTAATTTTATTAGTAATGAGTTTTATCATTTTTAAATCTTTTCTAATTTCGGCTATTTTTAGAGACTTATATTTTTTAACATCTTCGATATTTAAAATGCTATAATCTAGTAAATCTATAAGATTGTGATTTATAATATTGCCCAAAGCAAGATCGGGATGCGGAAATTCATAACATAATTGACCTTCCATTCGTTGATTGATAAAGGGTTGTTTGTTATGAAAAAACTGTAAATTTTTAATTTGATATAACTTATTTTCTAAATCTATCATAATAATTAAAGTTATTCTATCGTGCTGACCTGCATCTTTATAAAGTTGATCTATATTGCCTTTTTTGATTGAAAAAATGCCTTTGGCTGCAGTTTTAAGCTCTATACAAAATTCTTGATCTTGATGATTTTTGCAAATCAGATCTGGCTTGGTGGTTTTTTCACCTTCAATTGTGATTATTTTATTAACTTTATCATATAAAAATAAATGAGAAGAATCTCCGCCATATAATCTAACCGATTTAAAACAGTTGTTCTGTTGCAAAATATGTAAAAAGATTTTTTCTATAAACCAGCTCCAAATAATGTTTCTGCCCCATTTTAAGTTGCCTCTACCCAGAGTTCCGCCCTTTATTTTGTAGTCTTGGATATAAAAAATATATTCTTGATAGATGCTTTCAATTTCTGTGCTAATTTTTTCAAAAATACTATTATCAATAAAATCAAAAATTCTTTGATATTCGAGTTTTATTTGATAAAAGTCCATTTCGTCTGTAGCATTTTCACTAAATAATGACACTTTATGCAAAATATTTTTGAGATAAAAATTTTTAAAAAACGAAGCTGTATTTTTATACAGCTGAGGCTTTTTGGAGATTTTTAGCCAAAAAGATGAAGCATAAAGTGGAATTTTAACTAACATCATTATTTAGTGAAAATGCTACACTCTGTTCATTTTCTTGGCATTGTGGTTATTAAATTTAGGCAAAATTTTGGTGGAAAAGATTCGCCAAGCACTTGACGAATTAGGTTGTCGCTTGCCCAATTTGGAATGTTCCAATCGTCTGGCAAGCCAGTGAGGCGCAATAGCTCTAAAATAGTTAAAACTCTAGCATCAGAATATTGATTTTGGTTAATTTTTTTGCCTGGGTGCACATTATTTTGCGAAGAAATGGCGCCATTACACATAGTGATGGTTGGGGCGGGCTTGTGCCAATCGATGCGTTTATAGGTTGTGGCAAAGCCTTTAATTTTTCTATCATTTTTTTGTGGAAAAAAAACCTCGTTATCTAGGGCGGTTTTGCCAGTTGGGGTGTGTTGCATCCAGATTATGTGCTGTTGGTTGTGAGTTTTGGCACAATGATATTTGATGCCCGAATCTTGCCCGCTTTCAAGGCTGGGTAAATCGCCGATGGCATCAAGCACAGTAATTTTAGGCTTTTTAGCAGGAAAATGCCACATTTTATGTTTAGAAATCAAAAAAATTGCTCTTTTGCGATATTGCGGAGTGTCGTAATCGCTGGCATCAAGCACTGCATAATTAATAAAATATTTTAAAGGAGTGAGTTGTTCTTTAATAAAATCAACAATTTTAATTTGTTTTTCTTGGTGTAAAATAGAAAAATTTAAAATATTTGCCACATTTTCGATGAGGATATTTTCTGGCTCGGTTTCTTTAATAAAATCGATCACATTAATAATTAGCTTGTTTCGAGGATCGTTTGGGTTCATTTTGCCAGCAACACTCATGCCTTGACAAGGCGGAGTGGCAAGCAAAAAACTACATTTTTCGGTGTGAAATTTAGCAACTAATTGCTGAAATATTTTTTCATCGGTAATATCGCCACAGATCATTTGAGTGTTTTGGTGCAAATGCTGATAAAATTTTGCCCTTTCTGGCAGAAGTTCGTTGGCAGCCACAATATGAATATTTTGACTAGCCAAATAAGTTTCAGAAACACCAACATTGGCAAATAGAGAAATGCCTTTAAGAGGTTTTGGAGAGGTTTTGGTGGCTAAATTTATGTGGCGAAATAAATCTGTCATAAGTTTTGGCTGGGTTTTAGTGTTGGATGCTATTCATTATTGTCGTTGCTGGCTTCTTCTTTCGAATTGTTTTTTGCAACTTTTGCGACAATTACCAAAGCTGGTTTGATTAGGCGATCGGCAATTTTATAGCCCGCTTGAATTACTTGCAAAATTTCGCCGTCTTGGGCGATGCTTGGCTGGGTTGGAACTTGCGATAAAGCCTCATGCAAATTGTGATTAAACTGCTGTTTTAGTGGAAAAATTCTTTCGACCTTGTGTTTTTCTAGTGTTTTGATGAGTTCTTTTTTGGTCATTTCAACAGCGGTGGCATAGTTTTTGACTGTTTCGTTTTTTTGAATTTCTTCTTGCGGACAATTGTCGCTTGCCATAAAAAAATTTTCAACCACAGGCACCAGATCGCCAACAAAATTGGTGATGGCGAATTGATGAATTTTTTCTTTTTCTTCTTGCGATCTTTTTCTGAGATTTTCAAAATCTGCTAAACTTCTGAGTAATTTTTGATTTAGATCTGTAATTTGCTGTTCTTGTTCGTTAAGTTTTTGTTGCAAAATATCGAGTTGAGAAGTGTTGGCAGAGTTCTCTTGCTCTGTGTTGGGAGTTTTTTGCTCTTGCTCTTGCTCTTGTTTTTGGAGAGAATCAGAAATATTTTCGTTAGACATATTTTTTTTGGTTGTTTTTTGTTTAAATTGTTTTATAATAAAAATCTTAATGATGTATTTTTGGAAAGATTGTTAATTTTAATAAAAAAATTTTTATTAAAATTATAGTAGTTTTCAAAAATTTTTTCAAGTATATATTAATGATTTTTTATAACTAATTTTATGAGCAATCTGTCAGATATTCTAAATCAGCATCAAAACTATCTGGTGCCTATGGTGATTGAGCAAACTCCAAGGGGCGAAAGATCTTTTGATATTTATTCAAGATTACTAAAAGAAAGAATCATTTTTCTTTGCGGTCCTGTCGACGATCAAGTTTCTTCTTTAATTGTGGCTCAATTATTGTTTTTAGAAGCTGAAGATCCTAAAAAAGATATTTTTTTATACATTAATTCGCCAGGCGGTGTTGTTACTTCTGGTTTGGCGATGTATGATACTATGCAGTTTATTAGGCCCGATGTTAATACTTTATGCATCGGGCAGGCTTGTTCTATGGGTTCTTTGCTTTTGTCGGCAGGGGCTTCTGGTAAAAGATTTTCTTTGCCAAATTCGCGAATCATGATTCACCAGCCAAGTGGCGGTTTTCAGGGGCAGGCAACCGATATCGAAATTCATGCTCAAGAAATTTTATCACTAAAAAAAAGATTAAACGAAATTTATGTGAAGCACACTGAGCAAAAACTATCAACCATTGAAAAAGCTATGGAAAGAGATAATTTTATGAATGCTAACAAGGCCCTAGAATTTGGTTTAATCGATCAAATTCTTGATAAGCGACCAATTTAATTTTTTATTATGAAAAAATATAGCGACAAAGATTTGCACTGCTCTTTTTGTGGTAAATCTCAACATGAAGTAAAAAAACTAATTGCAGGGCCAACAGCTTTTATTTGCAACGAATGCATAGAGCTTGGTATGGATATTTTAAGGCAAGAGCAAAAAAAATCTCCTCTTTTTGCAACTGCTGGCAACAAGCCAACTCCGCAAGAAATTGTTAAAATACTCAACGAATTTGTAATCGGGCAAGATTATGCCAAAAAAGTTCTGGCGGTAGCTGTTTATAATCACTACAAAAGAATCGATTTTAACTCAAACACCGATGGTTTAGAAGTTAATAAATCGAACATTTTAATGATTGGCCCCACTGGTTGCGGCAAAACCTTACTTGCCCAAACTTTAGCGAAAATTCTTGATGTGCCTTTTGCCATTGCTGATGCCACTTCGCTTACCGAAGCTGGTTATGTTGGTGATGATGTCGAAAACATAATCTCTCGTTTGTTGCAAGCCGCCAATTTTGATATTGAAAAAACTCAACGAGGCATTGTTTATATTGATGAAATCGATAAAATTGCCAGAAAAGTCGAAGATAATTCTAAAAGAGATATCTCTGGAGAAGGAGTTCAGCAAGGTTTGTTAAAAATTATCGAAGGCACGGTTGCTTCGGTGCCAACTCAACTGGGTCGAAAAGCTACCCAACAAGAATATGTGCAAATAGATACACATAATATTTTGTTTATTTGTGCTGGCGCTTTTTCTGGTCTAGAAAAAATCATTGCTTCCAAAGGGGCGGGCTCTTCGATCGGCTTTACTGCTAATGTTAAAGATAAAAATGACAATTCTACTCAAAAAGATGTTTTTCGCAGTGTTGAGCCAGATGATCTTATAAAATATGGGCTTATTCCAGAAATTGTAGGCAGATTGCCAGTTTTAGCACCTCTCGATGGGCTTACCGCTTCTGATTTAAAACAAATTTTAGTTGAGCCAAAAAATTCGTTAGTTAAGCAATATAAACATTTGTTTAATCTCGATAAAGTTGAACTCGAATTTAGCGACGAATCTCTCGATGCCATTGCGAGAAAAGCCATCGATCGCAAAACGGGAGCAAGAGGTTTAAGGGCGATAGCCGAGACTATTTTGCTAGAAGCGATGTATGTTATACCAACTCAAAAAAACATCAAATCAATGCTTGTTACCGCCGAAACTCTTGAAAATAATCAGCTTGAAACACAATATCTTTCTTCTGTTGAGCTCGAAGAAAAAGAGAAAAAAAATCAAATTTCTTTATTAGATAATAAAGAAGCAAAAGAATCTTAACTAAATTATCAAAATTTATGCCAAAAACTACTAAAAAAAATACTCAAAACATCAATCATCAAAATAAAAATCAAAAAGAAATAGAAGCCTTGAATTTTCATACACAAGGTCAGCCAGGAAAAGTGGCTATGCATGCCACCAAGCCTCTAAACACACAAAGAGAGCTGGCCTTAGCATATTCACCGGGAGTTGCTGTGCCGTGTTTAGAAATTGCTAAAAACCCCGATTTGGCCTACGAATATACTGCCAAAGGCAATTATGTGGCGGTTATTTCTAACGGCACAGCGGTTTTGGGCTTGGGTAATTTGGGCGCTTTAGCTGGCAAGCCTGTAATGGAAGGCAAATCGGTTTTGTTTAAAAGATTTGCCGATATCGATTCTGTTGATATTGAAGTTGCCACCGAAAATGTCGAAGAATTTATTAATGCGGTAAGATATTTGGGCCCAACCTGGGGTGGCATTAATCTTGAAGATATTAAAGCTCCAGAATGTTTTATTATTGAAAGCAAATTAAGAGAAGTGATGGATATTCCGGTGTTTCACGACGATCAGCACGGCACCGCCATTATTTCGGCAGCGGGCATTTTAAATGTGCTTCATCTTACTGGCAAAAAATTTAAGCAAATAAGAGTGGTGGTAAATGGCGCAGGTGCTGCCGGCATTGCTTGTTTGGAGCTTTTAAAAGCAATGGGTTTGCCTCATAATAATGCCCTTTTATGTGATACCCAAGGAGTGATTTATCAGGGTAGAACAGCTGGTATGAATCAATGGAAATCTGCTCATGCGGTTAAAACCGATTTACGAACTTTAGCTGAAGCTATGAATGGTGCTGATGTGTTTTTGGGCTTGTCGGTGAAAGGGGCGGTAACCACAGAAATGGTTAAATCTATGGCAAAAAACCCTGTGATTTTTGCTATGGCAAATCCCGATCCAGAAATTACCCCAGAAGAAGTTCATGCCACACGAGACGATGCGATTGTTGCTACCGGCAGAAGCGACTATGAAAATCAGGTCAATAATGTGATGGGCTTTCCTTATATTTTTCGTGGAGCACTTGATGTGAGGGCTTCAACTATCAACGAAGAAATGAAAATTGCGGCCGTTAAAGCCTTGGCAGATTTGGCTAGGCAACCAGTGCCAGACGAAGTTATTAAAGCTTATGGTGGCAGAGAAATGAAATTTGGCAAACATTATATCATTCCAACTCCTTTTGATTCTCGATTGATTTATACCATTCCTGTGGCAGTTGCTAAAGCCGCGGTTGAAACCAAAGTTGCCAAAAAACCAATCAAAGATTGGGATCTTTATGTTAAACAATTGCAGGCCAGAAGGGATCCTTCGGTAAATAGCCTAAGTTTGATTTTTGAAAAACTGAAAGCTTCACCGAAAAATATTATTTTTGCTGAGGGCGAACAGCCAGAAATCATCAAAGTTGCCAGTATGTGGCGAGATAATGGCTATGGTAAGCCAATTTTGATTGGCAAACAAGCCAAAATACTTGAAAGAATGCAAGAGTTTAATATCAATCCAAAAGGTATTGAAATTTTTAATGCTTCAATTTCAGAAGAAAACAGCAAATTTAGCAAATATCTTTACGAAAAATTGCAAAGAAAAGGTTTTTTACAATCCGATTGTTTACGTATGATAAAAACCGATCGCAATGTTTTTGCGGCTTCTATGTTGGCTTGTGGTCATGGCGATGCTTTAATTACAGGGCTTACAAGAGGTTATAGCAAATCTTTGCACGATGTTTGGCAAGTGCTTAAAAACAAGCAAAATCAAATTATCCTTGGTATTTCTATGGTTATTTCCAAAGGTAAAACCATTTTTATTGCCGATACCGCCTGTTCCGAACTTTCTTCGTCTGAACACTTGGTGCAAATTGCCATTCAAACCGCAAATAAAGTGAAAGACATGGGCTACGAGCCAAGAGTTGCCTTTTTATCTTTCTCTAATTTTGGTAGTGCCCTTAAAACCGAGTCGCAAAGAATTAAAAAAGCAGTTGAATTACTTGATGAAATGCAAAAAACTCAAAAAATCAACTTTGAATACGATGGCGAAATGACTGCTGATGTGGCTTTAAACCCAGAGAAAATGGCAAAATATCCGTTTTGTAGGCTTACAGCTACTGCTAACATCTTAATTTGTCCAGGTTTGCATTCAGCCAGCATTGCCACCAAAATGCTTGAAGCTGTTGGAAATTGCACAGTGATAGGCCCGATTCTTAATGGTTTTGAAAAATCATTGCAAATTATTACTATGCAATCTTCCATTAACGATATTTTAAATATCTCGGCGATAGCCGCAACCGACAATATTGAATAATAGCTTATGGCAGATTTTGATTTTCAGAGTGTTAATTTAGCTCTTCGTTTGGCAAAAAAATCTTCAAGCGATGATGGTGGTGGCGGTGGTGGTGGATCTGCTGCTCATATGCCAATACCAGGTGGCGATGGTGAAATGGGAGCGGTCGGTGGCACCGCCCTGCACGATATGGTGAGTAATTTTTTTGATTGCTTGGGTGAGATGGGCAAATTTCCTGGGGTTTTGGCAGATTTAATGGAAAATTTTATTGATTCTATATTGCCAATCGCAGGCATCGATTCTACTATTCTTGATAATCTATCCCATGGTTTTAAAAAAATGTTTCTAAATGTTGAAATGCATGGCATTATGCAACCTGTTTCTGGTTTAAATGAACTTGTCTTTAAGGGTTTGGGCACATCTGTTATTCCTGGTGTTATTAATTCAAATCAAGGCAAATAAGCTATGCAAAATAAAGTTTATATTTATCAGCCCAAAAAATCAGCAATGCAATCGGGCAAAAAAAAATCTTGTTGGTTAATAAGTTTTGTTGATTACAACAATCATCGCTTTATTGACCCTCTTATGGGCTGGGTTTCTTCGGCAAACACCGAATCGCAAATATCTTTTAAATTTATCTCAAAAGAATTGGCAGTTGAGTTTGCTAAACAACAAGGTTTTTGCTATGAAATTATTGAAAATCAATCAATTTCTGTTAAACCCAAATCTTATGCAGGTAATTTTACCAATTAGAAACAGTTTATTAGTTTTGCTAAAATCAACAAAAAATACTTGACAATTGAATGTAAAAATTCTAACTTAATTTTTTTACTTAACATTAGAAAATATTATGAAAACCAAAAAAATCACCAAGCTTGACAGCAAAAAAAACAATAAAAATTCTACAGCGGTTCAAGAAAACAAAAAGCCAGCATATCGTCATTTTATCGATTTAAGTTTGCTTACAGAAAAAGAAGTTAAAGAAATTTTAGATTTAGCTTCTGATATTAAAAAAAATCAGCAAAAATATTTGCAAGCTTTGCAAAATAAAAATCTAATGATGATTTTTGAAAAACCTTCTACCAGAACAAGGGTTTCGTTTGAAGTTGCCATCAATCAACTCGGCGGTTTGGCGATTATTACCAATAAAACCGATATGCAGTTAGGAAAAGGCGAAACAGTTGCCGACACTGCCAAAGTTTTGTCGAGATATGTTGATTTTATTATGATCAGAACCAACTCGCATTTGGTGATCAACGAAATGTTAGAAAATGCCTCGGTGCCTGTAATTAACGGCTTGTCTGATTTTTCTCATCCTTGTCAAATTTTGGCTTCTATTTTAACTATGCAAGAAAAACTTGGTGATATTAAAAATAAAAAAATAGCTTGGTGTGGCGATCAAAACAATGTGCTAAATTCTTATATTCATGCTTCCAAATTGTTTGAATTTCAACTTTATATCGCTTCGCCAGAAGAGCTAGATTTTTGTAAAAAAGAAATCGCCAAAGCTCATAAACAAGGAGCGGATATTCATTTGCATCACAATATCAAAACCGCTGTAAAAGATGCCGATGTGATAATTACCGACACTTGGGTTTCGATGGGCGAAGATGCCGAATATAACGATGCGGTAAGGCAAAGAAAAATAAATTTGTTAGAACCTTTTCAAGTAAATGCCAAAATAATGAAACTCGCCAAAAAAAATGCTTTGTTTAGTCATTGTTTGCCAGTTTATCGAGGTTTTGAGGCAACTGCCGAGGTGGTTGATGCCAAATATTCTATTGTTTTTGATGAAGCAGAAAACAGACTTCATGTGCAAAAAGCCATCTTGTTATGGTGTTATAATGTTTCTGTTGTTTAATCGGGCGATCTGAATTCTCTGCACTATAATGAAGGTGTGTCGGCAGCAGTTCTCGGTCAGAATTTCCTGCACTAATGAAGGGTAATTTAAATCGATTAAAATTAAATATTCTCTACCGTTGCAATTTCTTCTTCGGTGAGTTGGTAGAGTTGATAAATCATTTGGTCGATTTTTGTGCTGGTTTGGGTTATGTTGTTTTTGATGGTTGTGGCAGTTTGTATGTCGGTTTTAAAAGCAGAAAACAACGATCGCTCGTCGAAATCTCGTAAATTTTTAGCCTTGGCAAGTTTGATTATTTCTGTTAAAAACTCATCATCGTCAAGGCAATGCCAATTTAAAATTTTGCTATTTAATTTTTGAGGATTGCCGGTTTTTGCTTTTAGATAAGTTAAAAAATCATCGCTAATTTTGGCAATTTGCTGATGCAAATTTAACATATCATAAGCCAAAGCAACAAACTGCTCTTGCTCTTGTGCCGATATTTGTGGAATGGGGAGTTGCTCAAAGATAGATTTTTGGGCAATGGTTGTGGCACTTCCAAGTGAATTCATGGTTAGTGAGGAATAAAACTTATTGATTTTTGAATTTAAAATTGCAATAATATATTTTAAGTTTATTTCTTTATTTTGACTAATTATCATATATTCGTTGCTACTTAAATAAACTTCTTTATCTTCAAAAGTAAATTCACCTTGTCTGAATTGACCATAAATCACTTTGTTTTTTGCAAAATCTTCAACATATGCACAGTTGCGAAGGTTTGTCCAGTGATCGCCTTTGTCGGTTCTTTTTTCTAGTTGTGCTTGATATTTTTTGAGATGATTAAAAATTGCAGGATAATCTTTTTCAACCTCAATTCTTGCTCGATCTAAATCGCTCCCCTTGTGCAGTTCGCGATCTAAATCGCTCCCCTTGTGCAGTTCGCGATCTAAATCGC